>NZ_JBVVPW010000007.1:0-269431 GCF_055811385.1 Mesorhizobium sp. WSM4849 | reverse complement strand
CCTCGCGCCGAACTGCCAGCTGCCGGGAATGTTCCTTGCGACCTGGAAAAATCACGAACCTCTATTCGGATCAAAGCCGCGACCTGTGTTTTGCGTTGCCTGGGCCGATCGACCTCAGCGCCGCAAGCCGGCCATTTCGGTTCTCAAATAGTCGAAGCACAAGGTTTCGGCGGTTCGCTTGCCCTCGTCATAGCAGGCACGAGGACCGGTGCAGTTCACGTGACCGACATAGTCTTCCCTTTGCGGGTGCTGTTCGGGATCGCCATACACTTCGCTTGTCGATGCCTCCAGGAAGCGCGCATTGTTTCGGGCGGCGAGCTCAAGCAGAACCGAGGAAACCCGCGCCGCCGGCGACAAGCGCCGTCTTGGTCCGTTGCGTCCTTGTTGATTGCCGCATCTCTATTTTCTCCTGTCTGCCAGTCATGCTGCACTTTCGATGTCCAGATCGAGAGCTGGACGTGCCGATCTTGGCCGCGCCAGCAGCGAAACGAATTCGCGGGCTCTCGCGGCGCTCGTATGTGCCGCCAGGATCGTTGCACGCGCTCGCTTGGACATAGCCAGCCTGACGCGGTCGGATTGGCTGGACAGGATATCGATCACGTCTTCGGCTTGGCCGGCCGTGTTGATCGTGGCTGTCGGAAAGAAGCTGTCCAGACCGGTCCAGCGATCGCTGATGATCGCGGTGCCACAGGCAGCCGCCTCGAAGAGGCGTACACTGGGAGACCATCCAGCCGCTATCATGGAGCTGCGTGTGACGTTCAACGTGTAGCGCTGGCGGCTGTAGAAGGCGGCGTGGTCCGCCGGCGGCAAGTGCTCGATGCGATCGACATTGCCTGGCCAGACGGTCTCAGACGGGAATTGCGAGCCGGCCACGACGAAGCGACGGTCCGGCATGCGTCTTGCCGGTTCGAGCAGGAGAGCTTCCAGCGTCGCCTGCCAATCCGAGCTGTAGGTGCCGAGGTAGCCAAGGTCCCAGCAGATCGGATCGGCCGTCCGGCGATGCCGCTCGGAGTCGACGGAGCAGTAGAGCGGCTCGGCGCGCCGTGCACCAAAATCCCCCGCCAAACGGGCGAGCGTCGGCCCACCGGTGAATGAGAAATAGACGTCGAAATACGGAATCTGCCGTTGGCATATGTAGTCGCAATCATTCGCGGCGAGCTTTGCCAGCGTGACCGGCGTGTCGATGTCGTAGAAGCAGAACTGGCCAGTGCACAGGGACGCGACAATGTCGATGACGGCGCGCCCTTCCGGAACGAAAGACCCAACCACCACGACATCGGCCTGCTGCAGGCAGCCGGCATACGTCCGACGAAGATCGTTCGTCGTTTCGTAGTAGCGCAACGTGCAGAAATCCGGGTCGGGCAGATCGCGATGGCTTGCATACCACGGCACGTCGCGCTCGAGGAAGGTGACGCGATGGCCGAGTTCGTGCAGGCCCTTCAGCAGCCCGCGAAAGGTGGTGGCGTGGCCGTTTCCCCACGAAGAGGACAAAGACAGGCCAAGAAAGACGATATCCAGCCGCTTGGTCATTCCGCTGCCTCCACGGTGGGGCGCTCGAAATGACGCCTGAAGACAGCGTCGGCCACGGCTGCCCGCAATGCATAAGTGTGCTCCGCGAGAACACGCCGAAGCGCAGATGCGCCTTTGATCAGTTCGGCTCCTGCCGGCAGGCTGATCGCCTGGCTGCCGTGCACCTGTTCCAGCAGCGCATCAAGAATGCAGACAGCATAACCATGTTCAACGAGTTCCTGGACGACGTGGCGGCCGATGAAACCGCACCCTCCTGTAACCAGCATGCGTTTCACGACAACTCCTTACGCAGATGGCCCTGGCGCCCCGAACTGTTTGGCAAAAGGTTTGTTCCCTCTGCTTCAACAAAGATGGTTTTGGGGAGGCTGCAACCTGAGGTGAACGCGCATAGCGAACGAGCCTTGGGCCATGCGCTGGAACATTGCAGCTTCTTTGGGGTTAGGGCGCTCATCCGGCCCGCGGGCGGAAGGAGTGGCTGGCAGCTGTCATCGAAGCGGTATCGCGTAGCAAGCCAGACCTGATCATGAGGCTCACACGCCTGCAAAGCCTGGATCAAAAGGAGGTTTCAATGTCTGAATCGAAGACAACCACCAATCATGACGAGATCCGCCAATGGGCCGAAGATCGTGGTGGCCGACCTGCGGTTGTACGAACCAGGGGCGAGGGCGGCATCTTGCGGATCGATTTTGGCGAGCCCGAGGAGAAGCTCGAACCCATTGAATGGGATGAGTTCTTCCGGATTTTCGACGAGAACGATCTGACTTTCCTTTACCAGGACGAAATCGGCGGCGGGAAAAACAGCCGATTCAACAAATTCATCGACCGCAAACAGAGCGGCTGAGGAGGGTGCTATGTCAGCGGTGTCGGCTAGCTCTTAAGGCGCGCCTCGCATTCTGACAGAGAACTTCACTCTAGCTCGCTGTTCTTGCTAGCTTTTTTGGAGGCATGCAATTGGAGATAAACCGGTTTTTCCAAACATTCCAGACTTGATGGAACAAATCGCCGGCTAGACGCTTCGGCGGTCGCCGATCGGTCGGAGCGTCAGTGCAACAGGCTGGTTCCACTCGATCTGGCAACCTTTCGCATGATGCCGTTCAGCCAATCTTCGGTCGACACGCCGGCCCGCCTCCTGTCGATCTCGCCGATGGCTCGCTCCAGCGTTCGCTCGACCAGCCGGTCGGAAGCACCCACGTCGCCCAAAAGCAGACGCGCCGCGAGCCTGAGCTTGGGCAGAAGTGAGAAGACATTGTCGGACAAGTTCACCGGAGGGCTACCCGCCAAGGCCGGTCTTTCCGGAGGGAACAAGGCATCGAAGACGGCATAGCTATCCGACGATTTTCGAAGATTGCTGGCGTGGCGCAGACGTTCGGGAATGACGATGTCCTCGGCACCGCTGAAAAAGACGAAGGGCACGCCGCGGCGCATCAGTTCGTCTGCGATCGGAAACACCCGCCGGCCGTTGAGATTGACGTCGAGGATCGCGGCCTCAGCCGCCTCGGTATGCATAGACGCGTGTTCGACTGTCGCCGCAGGGCCGAGGACCACGGCGCCCATATTGCCGAAATATCTTGCAAGATCGCCGGCCAATACCCAATCGTCTTCGACGATCAGGATGTGCACCCCTCGGAGATCGCGCACCTCACCGTCCTTCCTTCGAGCGAGATTTCCAATTATCCCCACGGGCTTGTTCACAATGTTGCTGCAAGGCTGTCTGCAATCGTTTCGCCAAAACGAGCATGCGGGGCGGAATGGATTCATTTCCCGGTAAACCCAGCAAATCCGAAGACTGCAACAACGCTTGTTGTGTCGGCTTTAGGTCAGGTGCGCGTTTTGACATTGGAGTTTCCACAAAGGTCCCAACTTTAACGCCGTCTGCACTGACTTGTTCCGGCCCTCTTGCGCGTTGTATGATGGCGTCGCGTTCAGCCCGGTCGTGGGTTTTGGGTCGATTGGCGGCCTTGTCGTCTAGGCTGTTCAACCGAAGGGCTTGCGGTGACATCCCAGATGAAGAGATTTCCCATTGTGGGCGTCGGCGCGTCCGCAGGCGGCATTCCGGCTATGGAAGGTCTGTTCAAAGGCATCACCGGCCGGCCCGGCATGGCGTTCGTCATCGTCACCCATCTCAGTCCCGGGCGCGAAAGTCTGCTTCACGAGGTCGTCGGACGTTACACGCAAATGCCGGTTGTCGTCGTCGAGGACGGCACCACTGTCCTGTCCGACCACGTCTATGTGATGCCGCAAAACGTCGTTCTCACGATTGAGAAGGGAGTGCTGCATCTGAGGCAATCCAACGTGCTCAGCCGTGAGCGCAAGCCGATCGATATCTTCTTTAGCGCGCTGGCCGAGGATCAAGGCGAATATGCGGTAGGGGTTATTTTGTCGGGCGGCGATTCCGACGGCACGCTTGGCGCGAAGGCGATCAAGGAGCGTGGCGGGCTGACGGTCGCACAGGCCCCCGACGGCTACGGTCCCCGCAATCCGGACATGCCGAAAAGTGCGATCTCCAGCGGGCTGATCGATATTGCGGCTCCGGCGGAGGACATCGGTGCGAAGCTCGAGGGGTTCGCCCGCAGCTTCAGTATGCTGAACGGGGCTGCCGGAGACGGCGAGACGGCAGAGATGGGTCGGCTCCGCGACGAGATCTATGGAATTCTAAAGGGCCAATCCGGCCACGATTTCTCCGGCTACAAGACCAAGACATTCTTGCGTCGCGTAAAGCGGCGCATGCAGATCGCACAGCTCCAGTCGATTGCAGCCTATGTCGAATGGCTGAAGAAAGACCCTCGCGAGGTGATGGACCTCTTCCGCGATCTGCTGATCAACGTCACCGATTTCTTCCGTGATCCCGATGCGTTCAAACTGCTCGAGGAGAAGATCGTACCGCAGCTGTTCGAGGGCAAGACCGCCAGCGACGCCGTCAGGATCTGGGTGCCTGCCTGCGCCACCGGCGAGGAGGTGTTCTCCATCGGCATGCTGTTGCGCGAACACATGGAGACGCTTTCGGTCATACCACGCGTCCAGATATTTGCGACTGACATCGATGAGCCGGCGCTAGCGGTGGCGCGCGCGGCGCGTTACCCGGCGGCATTGCTGCAGGGGGTTTCGCCCGAACGCAAGCAGCGTTTTTTCAGCAACGACGGCGAGAGCTACGTGCTCACCAACGAGGTACGGGAGCTGTGCGTCTTTTCTCCTCACAGCGTCGACCGCGACCCGCCCTTTTCGCGCATGGACATGATTTCATGCCGCAACCTGCTGATCTATTTCGGCTCGAACATTCAGAACCGGGTCATTCCGATCTTCCATTATGCGCTGAAGCCGGGCGGTTATCTTTTCCTCGGCACGTCCGAAAGCATCGGCCAGCACGACAACCTCTTCGCCACCGTCGACAAGAAACAGCGCGTTTTTCAGGCGCGGGAACATGCCTCGCCACATATAAGGCTGCCTATGCCGATCGGCGACGGCGGTTCGGGTGGCTCCCTGCCCGAAGGCTCCGGTTCGAAGGGAGCCGCCAGCTACCCGCTTCGGCAGGCGGTCGAGGCACAGGTGCTGGAGCGCTTCGCGCCGCCGCATGTCGTTGTCAACGGCGATGGCGACGTCGTTTACTATTCGGCCCGGACCGGCAGATATCTGGAAGCGCCGCAAGGCATTCCGAGCCGGCAGGTGCTGACCTTGGCCCGCCGCGGGCTGAGGCTCGACCTGCGTGCAGCGTTGCGGGAAGCTGCCGCGACGCGCCGCAGCGTCGTGCGGGAAAATGTCGTTGTCGACGAGGACGACGAACAGGTCCAGCTGATCAAACTCACTGTCGAACCCTTGGCGGAACGCGGCAAGGGCGAACGGCTCTATCTTGTCCTGTTCGAACCATCGGGGCCGGTGCAGGCACGGTCGGATGGGCGTCGCGAAAACCGTGATGGCGAAGGCGCTGCCGACCTCGAACGAGAGCTGCGCGACACCCGCGAGAGGCTGCAATCGACGATTGAGGAGTACGAAACCGCGCTGGAAGAAGTGAAATCGTCAAACGAGGAACTCGTCTCCGTCAATGAGGAGGCGCAGTCGACCAACGAGGAGCTTGAGGCCTCGAAGGAGGAGATGCAGTCGCTCAACGAGGAGCTCAACACCATCAACTCGGAACTAACCAGCAAGATAGAAGAGCTCGATCACGCCAACAGTGATTTGCGCAATCTGTTCGAGAGCACCCAGATCGCTACCATTTTCCTCGACCGCAATCTGGTGGTGCGGACCTTTACCCCGGCGGCCTCGTCTTTCTTCAGCCTGCGTCCGTCTGACGTCGGCCGGCCACTGACCGAGCTTTCGAGCCAACTCGACTATCCCGAGCTGAAACAGCACATCGATGCGGTGTTCGAAACCGGAGAGACCCTGAACCATCATCTGGCGCGCGACGACCAGGGCCGGTTTTATATGGTTCGCATCAATCCGTATCGCGACAAGGACAACAGGATCCAGGGCGTCGTGGTCACACTGGTCGACGTCACCACCTTGGCCGAGGCGGAAGAGCAAAACCAGGTGCTCATTTCGGAACTGAACCACCGCGTCAAGAACATGCTGGCGGTCGTCGCCAGCATCGCCAACCGCACCCGTGAAAGATCGGAATCGAAGGAAGAGTTCGCCGAAGCGCTGATCGGCCGCCTACACGCCATGTCGCGGGCTTACGGTCTGCTGTCGAAGGAACGCTGGAAAGAAGCTTCGATCAACGAACTGCTGCATCAGGAACTCGAACCGTTCAGCATTGACCGGTTCGAACTTGACGGCGCTGAAGTGAAGCTTAACCCGCAACAGGGCCTTTCCCTTAGCATGGCCATTCATGAACTGGCGACCAACGCCGCCAAATATGGCGCGCTGTCGAAGCCGCAAGGCAGGGTGGCGCTGAAGTGGTCGGCAGATGGCGACGTTTTCAGGCTTGCCTGGCGCGAGAAAGGTGGGCCGCCAGTCAGAAAGCCCGAAATCAACGGCTTCGGGCTTTCCCTGTTGCAGGGCGAGATCGGCTACCGGCTTGGTGGAAACGTCGAGACCGCCTTCAATCGTGAAGGTCTTGAGGTCCAGGTCACATTTCCGATGATGCGCAAGGAGACGCCGTGAGCGACCCGCTGCGCGTTCTGGTGGTTGAGGATGAATGGCTCATCGCCGAGGACATCGCTGCTTGTCTGCGCGCTTCGGGACATCAGGTGATCGGCCCCGCCCCTTCGGTGGCGGCGGCCCTTGGCCTTATCGGCGAAAATCATGTCGACGTGGCGCTGCTGGATGTTCAACTGCATGGCGAAACGAGCCTGGCGATCGCAGAGGAATTACATACCCGCCACATTCCTTTTGCGTACCTGACCGGATTTGGGCCGCGCGATGTTCCACCCGCCTTCGCCAATTTCAAATTTGTTCGCAAGCCCGCAGATCAGGCTGCAATTGAGAATGCCTTGGACGAACTGGTCGGGGCGTCCTAGCTCGTTTCATCAGCCTCGTCATGGCGCGGCGCCTCGGCTTGTTCCGTCATTCGCCCAAAAGGCGTGCGGTCCAGGACGATGTGCTACCTCAATCTCGGTGGGACCGTTTCATCGGAAACGAACGCTGGCACTCATTGATCGCCGGCCGACACCTCGCCTGCGGCGGGTATCAAGAAGAATCCCAAAGAGAATACCGAGATGCCGGATCAGCAATAGCAGCGATCCTTCGGGCAGAAATACAAACCGGGGAGCGCATCGGCGACGAGTTGGATAGCCTCATCCAACGCCGGGAACCAATCGCTGCTTCGGTTTTGCTGGTGATGTCGGACTACGTTGGCTGCTGATCCCTGCCTGCCAACGCAGCGGCCTCTTCGTCCGTCACTGAAATCTCCCCTGCGGGTATAAGCCATTTCTGACATTTGCGTATGGAAACCACGCCATGCTCAGGCTCCAGGGAGGATAACCGGCCGATCCAATTGCTCCTCACCGATGCATCTTGATTGGCTCTCGCTGCGAGCCACTCCGCCCGCTCCCGCGGCAAGCCGATAAGGCAAGTGCCAGCGAAGTCCGCAGGCACATCCACGGTGGTATCGAACACGGCCCATGTGTTGGTCGGTTCCTGAACGGGCCAAAACCTCATAACAGCACCTGCTAATATATAGAACGAACTTACGGACGGAGCATTGTTCCGGCATCAACCAAACGAAGGAGATTTTTTCGTTTTGCCACGCTGCGGCGCGCTGAGCATCGCGAATTGATCCATACCTTCTGCATCGCGGCTGCGACGTCGCCGAAATAGGGTGGCAGATCTCGACGAGCGAACGCATCCAGGAGCCCGCCAGGCGGCGGCGCTTTTGCGTGTCAGCTATCCGCCTTCAGTGCTCCCATCTCGCGGACAGTGTGGCCTCAGCGTGTCCCTCGAGGAACTGTCAACCGGCCTTGGGAGCGCTGCTCGGAACAAGGAATCCACCCTTTAGCAACTCCAGGGCGTCGAGTGCCTCGTCATCCAGCAAATTTGTCAGAGCCACCCCGTCTGCGAAGACAACCCTATTGTCGTCTATGTCGTAGACCTCCCAAAACCCTTCCTTGATTCTTCGAATGGCGTGCCGATGCTCCATAAGCAGATGCTAATTGAGTCGCGGAAATGGTGGGTAGAGAAAATCAGGGGTAGACCGATATTAGTAGTGGAAAACCTCAGGCGCCCTGACGCGTGATGCAGGTGCGCAAGTCAAGGGTATGCCGGCCGCGCGTGGCCCGAGGGGACCGTATCGATCGCGGGTCCAAATAGCCAGGTTGAGAACCCTTCGACATCATTGCGGACACTCGGCCTCTGATGTAATTTAGGGTTTGATCAAGTGAGGAATATACCGCTGTCGCGACAGCTTTTCTCTCTTTTCTGTCTCGGCAGATAGCATGCTCTCTAACGGACCTTGATACCGCAGCTGTGTTCTTGTGGTCGCTAGGTAACAGCGGTTAAGGGATTTGCCATGCTCCGACATTGCGGATTCGTTGCAGCTTTGATGCTCGCAAGCTTCACGGCTTTCGATGCTTCTGCAGTCGAACGAAGGGTCGCCTTTGTAATCGGCAACTCCGATTACCGGGAAATCTCGGCCCTGAAAAACCCGGCCAAAGATGTGGTGGACGTGTCCGACACGTTTCGAGCCGCTGGTTTCGATGTTTTTGTCGCCAGCAATCTTACAAAGCTGCAGTTTGAGGACCAGTTCCGCAACTATCTTGCCGCCGTGGACGGCGCGGATGTGGCTGTCGTCTACTATTCCGGTCACGGTTTTCAGATCGGCGGCGAAAATTTCCTGATCCCTGTCGATGCTTCGTTGAAAGATGCGGCGGACGTCGAGGTCCAGGCTATCAAGCTGAACGATGTGCTGCAGCAGATGCGTTCGAAATCGAAGATCCAGGTGATCATCCTCGACGCCTGCCGCAACAATCCATTCCCTCGCAAGGACTATTGGCTCAGGGACCAGCTTCTTACCGCCAGCGGCACCGGGCTTGCGCAAGTAAGAAGCTCGCTGAACACGCTGATTGCTTTCGCCACCGAACCCGGCGCGGTTGCCTATGACGGCGCCGGCGACCTCAGTCCTTTTTCATTGGCGTTTTCTCGTCGCGCGCTCGCCCCGAACCAGGAGATCCGCACGGTTATGTCGGCCGTCCGCCGGGATGTGGTTGAGGCTACCAAGGGCTTGCAGGTTCCCTGGGAGAACTCTTCGCTGATCGACGAAGTCGTTCTGATGCGTCGCAGCAGCCGCCCCTCTCTACCGCCCGTGTTGGAGAAAGTCGTGTTGTCGGGGGTCGGGCCTGTCGACCTCAACCTCCCGGAACCGGTCGAGGTCGACGGCGGGACAATCACCGTCAGCATCGAAAGACCGCCCGCCTTGGGACGCCTGATGCTGGACGGCAAGGTCGTCGAGGCGGGAGAACTGATCCAAGGCAAGGATTTGCCGCGTTTGCAGATGGATGTCCCCAAGGGAATTGGCGAGCCAGAAGAGATGGATATGCTGGCCTACGCCGCACGCGACAATTGGGGCGGCGAAGCCAAGGGCATGCTGGTGTTCCGGGTCAAGAGCGGCGAAGGAACCCAGGGCGAACAGGTGATGGCCTCGCTCGAAGCCGAGCAGAAGCAGCAGGTGCTGCAGCGCGGCATTCATGTCACCGGTGCCGCCGAGGCGATCGAGAACCGGGAGATCGACGTTCCGGTCGGCATCGGCGCGGTCGCCCTGAACCTGGATCTCCCGACAAACGATGCGGCGGTCAGCCTGAAAGTTGCGAACTATCCAGCAACGGGAACGCTCTCGCTGCCGGATCGGCCCCTGACGCCCGAATCGAGCTTGACGGTCGGTGAAGTCGAGGTGCTGCGCTATGAACCCCAGATCGGAGCCAGCACCCCGGTTGAGGTCGCCTTCGAAATTCGGGCGGACAGCGGCGTATCCAAACCCGCCAAAATGAAACTGTCGCCAAGCGTCGATCCGTGCGACTTGGCTGCCGGCGAACCTCTCGACCTTCAAGGTGTCGTCCCCGGCCTGCTGCCGAATGAAATCGGCGCCGACGCGGTGAAGCTCTGCGAGGCTGCGGTGAAGGCGTATCCCGATGTCGCCCGCTTCCGCTATGAACTGGGTCGCGCACTGCTTGCAGCCGGCAAGGTGGACCAGGCAAGGAAAGCCATCCAGCAGGCCGCCGACAGGGGGCACGTGCGCGCTGTGTTCGAACTCGGCTACCTCTACGCGACCGGAACGGGCCTGGCTGTCGACCGCAAGCAGGCCAACACCTTCTACGCGGCTGCAGCCGACAAGGGTGATCCCTACGGGATGACGTCGTGGGGCCGTGCCTTGTTCAATGGCTACGGTGTCGAGCGCGACACCGGCAAAGGACTGGACCTGCTGCTCAAGGCGGCGGCGATGGGGCACACCTATGCCATGAACGATCTCGGCGCGATCTTCACCGAAGGCCGCAACGGCGTGCCCGCCGATCAGGCCCGTGCCGTTGCCTTCCTGAAGGCTGGCGTCCAGCGCCAGGACATGTATTCGATGAATCTGCTTGGCCGGAACTATCTGTCCGGCGCGGGCGTCGAAAAAAATCCGGAAACGGCGCTGGCCCTGTTTCAGAAAGCCACCGAACTTGGCCAGCCCTACGCTCCGGGCAGCCTTGCGCGCATGTATCGCGACGGCGTGGGGGTGGAGCGAAACCCGGCAGAAGCGCAAAAACTGTTCGAGATGGCTGCCATGCGGGGCGACCCGTCCGGTGCCTTCGATCGCGCCGTTCTCGAAATGGAAAAGGGCGAGAACGCCGATCAGGCCATGGCCGTCCGCTTTCTGGCATTCGCGGTCGCGCTGGACACCCGCGACCAGCTGCCGGAGGCCCGGACGAACCTCGCGAATTTCGGCACGAAGGTGAAAACGAGAGCGTTGAAGCTGTTGCGCCAGGAACTCAGGTCGAAGGTCCCCGTGTCCGGTTCGCTGGACAATCAACTGGTCGGCGCGGCCAGGCGGGTCTGGGAAGAAGCCAACCCGCGTCGGGACGTGTTTTAGTGAACCAGGAGGTGATGGTGAGCAGGAATTGGAAGCAGGCAATCATCGGAATAACTCTGTCCGTCGCCTTGCCGGGGCTCGTTGGCTGCACATCCTGGCCACCCGAAGTTCAACCGACGGCGCTGGTGGCGACGCCCGCGCCGAAGGTCGTTCGCAGAGCCCCTGCGCCGCGCAAGGTCGTCAAGCCCGCTCCCCAACCGGTGGCCGCCAAGAAAGTGGTGATTAAGCCGGTTGCGGACGAGCCCCCACCACCTGTCATCGCTCCCCTGGGTGGCAACGGCGGTGGCGGGGGAGGCGGCTGGGGCGGTTGACCGAACATTGAGCGGCAGCCGGAAAGTAGGGCAAGCAATCAGAATCCAGACCGCAGTCTAGTATGCATCCGCTGACTGGCGCAGCGCCTCTATCTCTGCCATCTCGATGCCCATTTCGACAAACGCGGAAAGAACCGAAAAGCGGTCCTCCAACGCAACACGTGCCAGTCCGGCCAGAACCCCCGCACTCACAGCGCGGGCGGCTGGCTGCAAGGCCGATACCGCTGACGTCTCCATAGCTGCACCATCGCCTTGCCATCCTGCAGCCAGGGCAATCCAGGCGGCAGGCGTTGTTGGCGGCATTGCTGCCGTAGCCTCGCGCACTTCTGGGCGATGGTGAGGGCTATCCGGTTCGCTGACCCAGTCACGAACAAGCGCGAGCAATTCCTGATCCCTGCGATCGAGCACAACGGTGAGGTGGCTCAGGCACTCATGCGCCCACCACACCGCAGCCCGCTCGGGAAGCAGATAGGCACAGAACGTAATCGCCTCCTCGGGCACCCGCCCGGCAAGCAGGGCACGGCAAAATTCGATTGAAGGCTGTTCGGTCGGAAGTGTTACCATGTGCCTGGCAACAGCGGGGCAGGCCATGAAAAGATCCCGCGCCGTTTTGAATCGAAGCTCATTGGCCATGGCCCGCCACGCTTTCCTCAGGTAACAATCGACACTGAAGCCCTGGACAGGGCGCCGGTCAAGTCTCCAGTCCCTGGCGAGATGCAACTGCCCTCCACCAACCGTAGGCTTGGCGTTTATTGACAGACAATCGCTTCGGGATTTGGTATAATCCGCAGCCGACAAGATCGGATGCTCAGACGGGAGTAACCGTTATGCAGTTTGGCAGTTTAGCATTCGTGTTTACGATCGCATTTTTTTCGACCCACGCTTTTGCTGATCCGCTTCAGAAATCAGAAGACATCGTGAAGTTTTTTGACGCGGCGAGCGAGTTCGGCCCGTCGCGTGGAATTTGCGTCGGCACCGAGGAAGAGTGCAACAGCAAGAACAAGCAAGCGCCTGCCGAAAAAACCAGCCTCGACATGCTGATCAATTTCGGCCTGGATTCTGCGGAACTCGATGCGACTGCCCGCGCTGAACTGGACGAGTTCGCTAAGGCACTGAAGGACAGCCGACTGAGCACTCTGAACTTCGTTGTTGAGGGTCACACCGATGCAAGCGGCTCGGCTGATTACAACGAGGGACTGTCGGAACGAAGAGCCAGGTCGGTAACAACTTTCCTGACCTCTAACGGCATCGATCCTGCCCGCATCAAAGCGACAGGCCTGGGCGAAGCGAATCCGCGCAGCCCCAATCCGTTCGATCCGGTAAACCGCCGGGTGGAAATGCGGATAGGGACTGAGTAGCTGGAGCGGGTATGCTAGACTAAGATTAGAGCCACGCGTTCTTTTCGACGCGCGAACTGGAGGTCAGCGCAGCAAAACCGATTCCGATTTCCCGGCCATGTGCTTTTCCCGTCATGCGCTGGCTCAAAGCGCATTCTGAACGGAACTCACCATAGCCGTGATCGCCTGCTTGTATTTTTCGAACTCAGGCGATGTCTGCCGGACTTCCGTCGTTGTCGTTGTCCGCTGGCTCGCTTCAACCATCGCCGGACTCAGCTTCCGCCCCATTTTCCTTTCGGCCCAGCTCACGACATAGCCGGCGGACTTGCCGGTGAGAAACGGGTTGGCTTGAATGACGGCCGACCCGAGCACGGCGGTCAATTGCGCCGAACCCGGCGACGACAACACTTGATGGGCGCCTTCCATCCCCAGGAAATGACAGAGATAAAGCCGGCCGGCTGTGATCTGATGGCCGCGCGCCCGAAGATAAGCTTCGCCTTCGCGCGCCAGATTGCTGACCATCTCGCGCGAGATGGTTGCGTCATAACGCAGAGCGAGCAGGTCGGCGGTTGACAGTGTCCGCGCAAGTTCGGGGCGGTAGGTGTTCATCATCCTGATCCAGGTCTTCGTTATGAACTGACCGGCGCCGGTCGCCGAAGAAAGTGGGTTCTTGGCGCGGGCGCTGCCGCCACTTTCGACTTGAACGATACGGTTGGTCAGCGTTTCGACAGCGGAAGCGTCCGTTGCGATTGCCGTGACCGTACCCAGGGGATCGATCGCCTCGCCATTGCGATAGAGTTCGAAATGCAGGTGCGGCCCAGTCGAGAGGCCGGTGGTGCCGATGTAACCAATGATATCGCCTGCCTTCACCTTCGCGCCGACACCGCCCTTGACCGCGAATTTCTGCATATGCGCATAGCGCGTCTCGCGCCCGTTTCCGTGCGAAATCTTCACCAGGTTGCCGTAACCCCCTCCATCGCCTTGAAAAACGACCTCGCCGTCGAAGGCGGCTGCAATCGGCGTACCCAGAGGCGCCGCCCAATCCACGCCCTTGTGAATGCGAACAGTCCCGAGGATTGGGTGCTTGCGAGGGCCGAAGGTGGACGTCATGACCCCGTTGACCGGGGTGACCATGCCGTTGGTGACTGGCAGCGAGCGAACCTGATCGTCGCCGCTAACGCATGCAAACTGGCCGTCGGTCTGCTGGAAGACGAAACAGTCGAGGCTTTTTTCGCTACCCTGGATGCCAACATACAGCACCCGTCCGGCCGTCTCTTCCTTGCCGCGTGGCCTTTGCGAATAGATCAGCACCAGACGCTGGTCTTCGCTGGCGAAGGCATCCAGATCCTGTCCTCGCGAAAGATACATGATCGCTTCTCCGATCACGCCGGTCGGAACTTTGTTGCGCGCTGCTGTCGAGTAGATTGCGTCGAGCAGCCGGTATTGCCTTTTGTGCGTGCCTTGCGCCTGTGCACCCGAATAGTTGAAAAGGTCTTCGCGGACCCAGGGGTCCACACCAGACACAAACACACCAGCGGCATTGCGCGTCAGCGTGCCGACAAATACGTTCTTGGCATAGATCGATACCTGCATGAGGGACATGGTTGTCGTCTCGCGCGTCTGCCTGAAACCGCGCATGGCGACGACATAACCCGGCTCAAGGCTTTCCCGATTGAAAAGCGCCTTCAGGGCTTCGCCTGCCAGCTTGGCATCCTCGGCGGAGAAACGCGCATCCAGCACAACGCTGTCCAAGCTGCGGTCGTTGAGAATCTTTACGAACGTGTCCTCGGTAGCCTCGTATCGTTGATGTTCGCTGGTAACATTTGCAACGCTGGTGTTGTTTTCGATCTGGGTTTTCCGGAATGCGGGAAGGGCTGCCTCGCCTGCATCGATTGTTTCGCCCCAACCTGCTTCGGCATCATCGGTGTCCACCAGCGGGTCCGAAGCAACCGGAGCCTCGTTTAGAACGGGCGGTGGCTGAACATCGTTTTGCAGATCGTTGGATGGCGCCGGCGCGGCCTGTCGCTGTGCCTGGAAGAATGCGAAATCTTCCTGCGTGGACGGTATCGTTGTCATGAACTTTTCGCTGGCGCTAAGCATCACGTCAGACAGAATTTCGATCTGGGGAGAAACTCCAGCCTGATCGAGTTCTGCCGGGCGCGGGATGACTTGGCTTTTTGTTGCGGCGCCGGTGTCGGGCGCAAGGGTGATCCACATCGGGTCGCCTGCGAGATCGATGATGGCAGGCACATAGACCGATGCATCGGCTGGCACATCGTCGGTTCCCTCGACCGCGTGCAACTCCTCATCTTCATCGCCAAACGACCAATAGTCCGCGGTGAGATAGAAGCCGGCAGCGATCGACAACAGGACAACCGCAGCAAGACCGGCAAGGAGTCTGCGCCAAAGCCGGCGTCTGCGCAGGGCGGCGCGCGCCTGCTTTTTCAACCTGAAGCTTGTGTCGATACTGTGCGTCACGGATTGCTTCCGGTCAGGAAAAAGGTCCACCGCGCCTGTTCAAGCGTATCGACTTCGAGAAATCGTGCGGCGATATGGCCGCGCTGCCAGCATTCATCGATGCCGCGTATCGAAAAACGCCGCCGGTCGATGCACATTTCGGTCGACCCGGTCAGGGTTGCATGGCCAAAAACGTCCGTCGCATAGATGTAGATGTAGCGGTTGGTGAGTTCCTCGCGGATGACGTTCACGCACTGATTTGCGCCGATGGTCCACCAGCCATCGGTCTGGTCCGCATTGTCGACCTTTTGGCCGACAGCGAGATTAACGACGTCGAGCGTCTGATTGCAGACGGTGAATTCGGCACGCGCTTCGTTGGACGACAGGAGAGCCAGCAATGTCGCGCCCGAGATGACCGTAAGTCTGATACGGCCTCTCAGGGTAAGCAGGCCGCGAAGCCGGTCACGCAGATTTCTCGGCGGGACAGCGGTCGGGCAGGAAAAACGCGAGCGGCGGCGGTCCATCGGCGTTCATGCTATCCGCCGAGCCGGAAGTACTTTGCAGTCGCGGAGAACTCAGATCGGGTGGTCTCGATCTCTTCGAGAATTCTGGGCAACAGCAGCGCGGCCGGTGTCGGCGCGGAGAACGCCGCAGCCTGAATATCCTGTGGACCCGTGATCACCATTATGATCTGCGGCACGACCTTGCCGGCCGCCTTGTCGGCTGCGCCGAGATCGATCGGAAAGTTGAACGTGGCCTTGCCGGCTTGCGCCAAGATACGACCGTCGAGGTTGAATGCCATGCCCCTGTGGTCGATCAGCAGCACGCTGGAAATCAGGCCGCCACGCGTCACCAGCGTGCCGCCGATCGGCGAACCGCTCGGCACCGTCGTTCGATCGAGAACAAGCTGCGGCTTGTCAGTCGCCGTCTGGTCCACAAAGCGCAGAAAGTTGGTGACTTCGCATTGAGCCGGTTCAATCAGGCGGACGCTGATGTCCGGTTCGACATGGAATCTTGCCTGGAAATCGGACAACATTCGTTCGAAAGGCTGGACCTCTGTGCCCAATCCTTCGATAGCGACGGCGGTCTCGGTTGCCGACGTCAACGACGCATAGAAACAGTCGCCGCCGTTGAACTCGCGCACCCAGGAGACCCGTTGCGCAGCCTTGTCGAGGGCAATTGCCGGCGGCAGCTCTAGTTCCGGTTTCGGCACGTTCAAGGTGATGGCGGGTCCGTCCGGCTGTTTGCCTGCCGCCGGGTCGTCCTGTTGCCCCTTTGCGCTCGCGTCGCCCGCCTGGCCCGCAGCTGGGTCGGGCACCTGGGTGGTGGCCTGCTGGCTGGCCGGCTGCTCGGGCTTACCGCCCTCCACAACGTCGGGCTGGACCGCTGGGGGCGGTGAGACTTTGTCGGCCGGCGCCACCGGCGCGACCTGGACGCGCGGCGGAACAGCTTGCTGGCTGTCGCTGGTCACGCTATCCGGCTGAATTGCCGGCGGTGGTTGTGCCTCGGCTGCCGCCGGCTCCGAGGTTTCTTCGGATGCCGCTGGCTCCGGGGTTTCTTCGGATGCCGCTGGCTCCGGGGTTTCTTCGGATGCCGCCGGCTCCGACGCTTCCTCGGTTGGTGAGAGGACTTCGGCGGGCCGTGCCGGCTCCAACTTTTGCGCCTCGGCATCTGCCTGATTTTCAGCTGGCGACAGCGCCTCGGCTGGCGCCGGCTCCGAAGTTTCCTGGGATGCCGCCGGCTCCGAGGTTTCCTCGGATGCCGCCGGCTCCGAGGTTTCCTCGCTTGGTGAGAGGACTTCGGCGGGCCGTGTCGGCTCCAGCTTTTGATCCGCTGCGGCAGCTGCCTGCTTTTCAGCTGAAGGCGCAGCGGCCTCTGTTTGTGACCGCTCAGGCGGAACTGCCTTTGCCGGCTCATCGCTCGGCGAATTTGCAACACTGTCCGTCGGGGCCGGCTTTGATGCTTCCGGTGCCGAGAGCTTTGTCTCACTGCCGGTCGGCGTGGAAGGCGTCATCAAGCCGCTTAGATAAATGCCTGCACCTGACGCGACAGCTAAGGCCGCCAAGGCAGCGATCACGATCGATCGGCTCTTGGCGGACTTTGCAGGAACCTTTGGCAAAACCGCCCGAGGACCGGCAACTGGCGAAGGCCTTGGTTCGGACAGAAGCGCCGGCCGGACATGCGGAACGAAGCGCTGTTCACCGGGAGCCGCCGGACGTTGACTTGGGAGCTTGGGGCCAGGCGCGGCGGTCCCCCCCGCTCGCGGCAAACCCGTCCGGTCGCGCGGCGTGATCGACGTTGGCGGCGTTGTCTCCTCATCCGTATCGTCACGTGTCACCCTGGCGATGTCCGCCATGCTGATCGGCCGGTCTTGTGGATCCGGCTGCAGCATGGCTTCCACAATTCCACGAAAATCGCCGTCGATGTCGGACAGGTCCGGAACGGTTCGGCGCTTTTCCACGATCTCGAACTGGGAGCCGCCCATGTCGATCGGCTTCCCGCGCAGAGCAGCGGCCAGCACCAACCCCAGGCTGTAGATGTCGGATTGCTCGCTGACCTCGCCGCTGTACAGCCCGAGCTGTTCGGGAGAAACGTAGTTGTACTTCCCCGCGAACTTTCCGCCGATCAGCGTCTCTCCGCCGACGGTCGCCGACCGCGCGATGCCAAAATCGATGATCTTTGCGCGTTCGACCCGGCCTCCTGGCAGGATGATGTTATCCGGGGAGAGGTCGCGGTGTATTGCTCCCGCCTGGTGCACGGCGCTCAGGCCGGAAGCCAGGCGATGGCAGAGCTTGCGCACGTCTTCCGTCGGCATCGGCCCACGTCGCATGATATCGAACAGCGACTGGCCGTCGACGAATTCCATGGCAAGATAGGGGCGACCGATGCCGGGGTCGATCGTGAAGACGTGATAACGCACGACGGCGTCGTGCGACAGGTGATTGAGGATCGACGCTTCCTTGCGGAACAGCGACAGGATCGTCTGATCGCGGGCGAACTCGGGCAAGACGATCTTGATCGCGACATGGTCGCCGGTCTGAATGTTGTGGCCCCGGTAGACTTCGCCCATGCCACCGAATGCGATCCGCTCGTCCAGTTCATAGATGCCGCTGAGTTGCGTGCCTACGGCTGTGTTGGCGACGTTAGGCGATATTCGCGTCTTGTCGTCGGCGCTCATCAGCCTCAACCTTCCGCCCGGGAAGGATCAGGACGGGCCCCATTGCGCCCATCTCCGATCTTCACGAGCACGATCGTGACATTGTCCGTTCCCCCGCGCGCCAGTACCGTCTGCAGCAGGTTTTCGCATGCCGCCTGAGGCGTCGCCGACACCGCCGCCGCCTCGATCTCGGCGTCTGTGACATGCGCTGTCAGCCCGTCGGTACTCAACACAAATATGTCGCCCGGCATGATCTCGCCTTGCTGGAAGTCAATGACGATCTCGTCGCTGACGCCGACCGCATGCGTGATAACATTACGGCGCGGCCAGGTGAGCGCTTCGGCTGCGCTGATCATGCCCTGGTCGAGAAGTTCCTGAACTTCGGTATGGTCCTTCGAAATCTGGGAGATCGAGTTGTTGCGGATCAGATAGACGCGACTGTCGCCCGCCCACAGGCAGGCAAACCGCCCATCCATCGCCAGCAGGGCGGCGACAGTGGAGCCAATGGTTACTCCGCGGGATTGCGATATCCTGCGGATTTCAGCGTTGGCCCGGCTCAGCCGGTCCTCGAAGCGCGCGCGCAGATCCGGTGCAGAGCTTGCGATGCCGATCGTTGCCAGATGATCGACAATACTGGCCGAAGCGACTTCCCCGGCATCATGGCCACCCATTCCATCGGCCACAACCCACAGGCCGGTTTCCGGCTCGACCAGATAGCTGTCTTCGTTGAGCTCGCGGACACAGCCCCTGTGGCTGACGCCGAAGCTTTCAAAGGGGAGGGCGACATTGTTCACTTTGCCACCAAGCGCTTCTCAAGCGTCCTCTGCGGCGCACCGTCAGGCGCTCGCTCGCGCCAGTTTGCCACAGGCTCGAACGTTAGAGTATCGAAATAAACGTCCGCCCATCTGTTGCCGATGACGGCCGCACCGTATTTGGAAAACTCAAAGGTCATCTCAAAACGCCTTTGGACAGCTGAACCCGGAAAGCGCAGGAAGGAAGAGAGGGTTTTGGTCCGAACTGGCCTGGACCGCATAGGCGACATCGCGTCCGCCGATCACGAAGCGGGCTTGCGTGTTGCCGCCGGTGCTGGTGATATCAGCCTTGTCCAGCAGGCGCTTCAGAGCCCATGGACCGTTGAACTTGATCGCGGACTCACGGCCCGGCATTTCCGGAATGAGGCTCAGGCTCGCCGACGCGGAAGCCATGCCGCTCGGCCAGGTCACCGTGCTTGGCGCGTTGCCGGTCTGGTTGCTTTGGACGATCTGGCCATCGACGTCGAGTACCGCCGTATCGGCATCGCCATGCAGTGAAAACGGCGTAAAAGTGACACTGACCGACGGCACCGAACCACCTGAAGGAAAGAAGGCGTTGCGGATTTCCGCCGCCAGCTGGAAGTTTTTCAAGGTCGACTTCGACAGGTCGCGCCCGAAACGCGCATCCTGCTTCCAGTTCCAGTCCTGGCCGGTCATGTCGATCAGCGATGCGAGATTCTGTGCGAAGAACCGGTCCATCAGTCCGCCTGGAGCGAACAGTTTCGCGAAATCCGCCATCGCAATATCCTCCGAGCCATCGCTGGCGAAAGGAAAACGGCCCTCGACCATCTCTTCGCAGGCGCGCGTGACCTTCTCGTCGAGCATCTGGTTCAAGTTCGTCAGCGAGGTTTCTGCGACGTTGCCGTCAAGCTCGTCGGCGGTCGCAGTGACCATTCGGGCGAGTTGCTTGGGCAGCCGCGAGACATTGGCGCGAAGGGTGGATATCTGCAGCTGCAGATTCATGTTGGCGCGTTCCGTTTGCGAAGGGACATCGGCCGCCAATTGCAGGCTTTGATGGATGTCGCGGAAATTCTGGGTCAGTGCATCGATCGGGCGGCGTCCGGCGGGACCGTTCACCAAAGCCTGAAATGATCTGAATTGCGCTTCGATGTTCGCCCCGGGGTTCTGGTTTTGCCCGCCGGCGGACCCTGTGCCGGCCCGGCTTTGCGATTTGCCGCTGGCGATTTGAATGCCGATGCGGGCCAATCCGCTGGCAATATCTGCAGCGTTTTGCGGCTGGTTTTGAAGTATGCCGGCGTCGGCCTCGGAGCCGGAGTTTTCGCTGGAACCGGCGTCTCGCGTCAGTGCTGTTTCGTCGGCTATCGCGGCAAAAAGCTGGTCGATTGGCGAGCTTGGTGACGCGGCGGCGGAGAGCGCGATATAGTTCGGCTTGTCCTTCAGCATTGGCTTGAACTTCAGTCTGTCGAGAACGCCGTTCCACGCCGCGGCGAACTCCCTGCCATAGCGCTCGACAAGTTCGGGACCGAGTTTTGGCAACTCCTGGTCGATGCCGCCTTGCTCGGCGCCGCCGCCGAGAACCCACTGGTCGTCGACAAGCATCTTCGCGATGCGCGAGAGTTGTCCGAGATAGAAGTTGTTGAAGCCGCTATAGGTGTAGATACCGGGAACGCGAAGGCCGGACAGATCGCCGCCATCGACACGCTCGAACAACAGCTGCGCTTCCGGGCCGCCTTTGACGGAGACGGAAAAATCGTCCAGTGCTGCGGCGTATACCGCCGACTTCACCAAGGCAGAGGCACGATCGGCAAGGCTCATGCGTCCGAGCGAGCGTTGAGCGGCTTCGACCAGTGGCTGGTTGAGTTCGAAGACCGGATCATAGGCGTCGTCCAGCGCAAGCATGGCCCGCAGGTGCTTTTCGAGTTGCGCCCGTCCCTCGCGGTTGTTTTCACCCGGATACCGGTTCTGCTCCCAATCCTGCCTCATCCAGGACACGATCAGCTCGTCGTCGACCTTCGGCGCCTTGCCACCAAGCATCAGGTAGATCTTCAGCGGTTCGTAAAGCGCGGCGGGATCAGCCATCTTGGCCTGGATCGTCCGTTCGGCCTGAAGCAGCAGGCGCGAACGGAACAAGCGCTCCAGCGCTTGCCGGTAAGCTGTTTTTGATGCCGAAAGAAGTCTTTCCCGCTGACTGAGCCCGAACGTCGCCTCGATCGGGGTCGGCAAGTCACTGGTGTCGAACCCGGCCGGCAGCTCGCGCAACTGGTCGAGCGGGCCAATGACGTTTTCGAGGTCGACATCGGCGACCGTCGGGGTTTTGAGGAGCGGGTCCGCCGTCTCGCGATAGCGGCTTACAGCTTGCGTCATAGAAGCGATCAGCGACCTGTTGGCCGTAAAGCTCAGGGCCAAGGTGCCCAGAGCCACGGCAGCGATCAATGTGATCAAGCCAAGGCCGCCATATCTGGCGATCGCTGCACGTCTTTCAGCCGATTTGTCGTATGAAACCCAGCCGGATTCCGCGAAAATGACGCCGGTCAGAAGATCGTGCAGGAAGAAGCTTTTGCCAGTGCCGGAAAGATGGGCGCGAGAAGCGCTGCCGAAACTGCGACCGATTGCGCCCAGCACCTGGTCGATCGGCGTGCCCTCCTGCGTGCCCGATGAAAAATAGAGTCCACGCAGGCTGACGTTCACCTGGCTGCGGGCCGGATCGAATACGCTTGCGATGAAACTGGCAATACGGCCCTTCAGCGCGCCAAACTGGGCTGGAAAGCCAAAGATGGATATACGAGCGACCGGGTCGGTCTCTTCCTGCAGGCGGTCGGCCATCTCCTCCGCCAGGCGTTTTTCCAATGCGTCGAATTCGGCCGGTGCCTCACCGACCATGTTCTTGTTGCGATCGGCAGTCTGGAATGTCGCGCCCCATACTTTCCGGCGGCGCTGCTCGTCGAAACCGCCAAAATAATCCATGAAACCGGCGACAAGGTCGGCCTTGGTGAAGAGCAGGTACACCGGGAACTGGATTTTCAGCGTTTCGTGGATTTCGCGCAGACGGCTGCGTATTTCAACGACATGGACGTCAAGCTGCTGATCATCGAGGCTGATGAGATCGGCAAGGCTGATGGCCAGGATAACCCCGTTTATCGGTTGCCTGGTGCGGTATCTCTTAAGCAGCGACAAGAAGGCGAGCCAGCTCTTCTTGTCGCTCTGCGCGTTGGAATCCTGCGTCGTGTAGCGTCCGGCGGTGTCGATCAGCACCGCCTGGTCGGTGAACCACCAGTCGCAGGTTCGTGTGCCGCCAATGCCGGCGACCGGCTGGGCGTCGCCCGAACCGGCAAGCGGAAAATTCAGACCGGAATTGACCAACGCCGTTGTCTTGCCGGCACCAGGCGGGCCGATTACGACGTACCAGGGAACTTCGTAGAGGAAATTGCGCTTGCCGCTCGACCGCTTGAGCGCAGCGATGGCTTCGTTCATGCGAGCCTCGACCACCTGCGAGTCGTCATCCCTGTCGTCATTGCGGGCGACTATCGTCTCGAGCGCCTTTTGCGCCTTTCGCTTTTGCCAGAAACGCACTCCATAAAAGAGCGTCGCGATCGCAACGATCACGCCGATGATCGTCACGCGCAGCCAGACGGGTGCCAGCGGACGAGTGTCGGCAAAGCGGATCAATGGTCCGGCAAACCAGACGGCTGCCGCGAAACCGGCCAGCGCGATCGCGCTGAATATCCGCAGCAGCCAACGCGTCATAGGCGCTTCCAAATGGCCGTGCTCACAGCGTTTCCTCCTTGGGGATCATCAGGTCGACACGGCGATTCTGGGCGCGGCCTTCCGGCGTCGCATTGTCGGCGATCGGTTCGTCTTCGCCCTTGCCGTCGACCGTGATCCGGGAAGGCTTGCTGAACCGTGGCGCCATCATCGCTTCGACAGCCTTCGCCCGGGCGATGGAAAGGTCGAAATTGGATTTGAACGCGCTCGATTTTCGCGGCTTCACATTGTCTGTGTGGCCGACGATCATGATCGGTCCGGGCTCCGGTTCCAGCGCGGCGGCGATGTCCGCGGCGATCGGTCCAAACTCCGGTTTTATCTCGGCCCTGCCGGACTGGAACAGCAGGAAATTGTTGATCTCCACGACGATGAACTTGCCCTGCGTGCCGACGGTCAGCCCGCCGCGCGCGATAGTCTTGGCCAGTGCGGCATGGATGCGATCGATCTGAGAGGGGGTAGTGGCGACAGGCGGAGCGACTTTCACCGGCGCAGCCGACGGCACCACGCTGGCGCGTTCTATGGCGATCGGCGTCGATGGATCGAGCGCCAGCAACCTGCCGGCAAGGGCCTCGCCCTCGTTGGTGATGAAGACCCGCAATGCGAAGAATGCCGCCGTCAACAGCGCCGACGCTGCGGCCGCAACCACCCAGAGCGGCAACCGGGTCGACGACTGTGCGCTTGACACCGCCATGCTTTGCCAGTGGGGCGAGATGTCTTCGTCGGCGCGCGCCCTGAAGTAGCGAAGCGTCTCGTAGACGTCGCGTCGAACGCGTTCGAGATTGTTGTCCTCGCGCGAAAGGCCTCGATACTGGCCTTCGAACCCCAGCGACAGGCAGGCATGCATCAATTCAAGCAAGTCGTAGTGTGCCTCCGGCGCTGCCAGTACCTTGTTCAGCGCTTCGTAGAAGCCCGAACCGGTGGGCACGACGTGAAAGAACTGTGACAGCATGCTGTGCTGCGCCCAGGCGTCTTTCTTGGGCCAAGGCAGGTTGCCGATGAGGTCGTCAGCGGTTTCGCAGAGAGCAAATTTTGCGATCCGTGCATCTTCTTCGGGAACACCGGCTTTCTCCATTGTCCGGTCGAATTTTTCGATCGCCTCGGCAACATGTTCCGCCAATTGTTCCGCCTGTCTTTCGACAGGCATAAGCCTGAGCTGGCCAAACAGCATCAGCAAAGGAGCGGCCGCAGCGAGGATCTGATTTGCCGCTGAATATCTGACGCTGTCCGTGGCATTCAGCAGGATGTCCTGCTCAATGCCCGGCGTCGCCGCAAAGGAGCCGGTTGCCGCCGCTGCGCCGGGGTCTGCACCCTGATAAATCACGGTTCCGGATTCCCAGCCCGGCGGTGCATGCCGACCGGGATCGAAAACCGTTGAATCCTTAACGCGCGAGGAACCGGGCTGCCCGCTGTCGCGAACAGGCACCTGAGGAGCCGCCGCTGGTTTTTCAGCGCGGCGCGGTGCGCGAATGACGGTCTTGCCCGCTGGGCCGAAAGGATCGTCCTTCGAGCTCATCTCCAAACGTCCGTCCATGCCCGGTTGCTGCGTGTGCGCCACAGCGGGGCAAAGCGGTCCCTGGTCAGGCGCAGGAACTGCAGGCGCTGCTGGCGAGGGCAGTGTCTGGAGGAAGGTCGGCTATATCTTTCTATCCCGCCGTAACATGACATGTGCCGCAGACCCCCGGGTCAATCAGCCTTACCCGCTGGCGAACTGTCGTAAGTGATCGTAAGCTTAGAAACGGTCGATTGGAACCAGATGCAGCGCTGCGAAAGGATTTTTCTTCGCCAACTACAGCACCGCATCTTTGGGCTCGCAAAGGACGCTCTAATACTTTCCACCTGGCGCGTGATCCGTACCGCGGCCGAAGGTCAGCGCAGCAAACCAATCCGATTTCCGGGGCATGGGCCAGGTTCAATCTCCCCGGCTTATTTTTGCTTGTCGGCTTTGGCATAGGCTTCGCTGAAATAGGCCAGGAATATGTCCAGCATTCCGTTTTCGTGTGCTTCCTCCATGGTCCGCCATTTGGCGACAAAGGCGTCCCAAGCCAGGCTCTTCTTCGATGTGAATGACGTGGGTGGGAGTTTTTTGCCGATCGCCTCGGGCGACAGATCGTCAAGCAGCCGGGAGAGCGCAGCTTGCATGGCCGCATAGGTGGCAAATTCGTGCGTCTTGAGATCGCGGAATGCGTCTTCGACACTGTGCCTGGCATCAAGGTAGCCGGCTCTGCGCCGTGCGAACATGATTTCAAGGATGTCGTCGGTTCCCGGGACGAACTTCAAGGGATTGTTATCAGCGGAGCTTATCATCGTCCGGTGTGTGCTCTTGGCCAGTACTTTCGCAGCCGCACGTGCCTTCAGCAGCAAGGCCAGTTCCTCGACAACCGTTCGAAGCACCGCGCCGATTTCGGCAGCAACTTCATGCGGATCACGCGATTGGAGCAATTCCGGCGAGATGCCGGCTCCGATTGCGATTTCCCGCAGCACCTCGTCTCTCGTTGAAGGGAGAGGCGCGGGCGGCGAAGGCGTCGACGCCAGTGCCCTCTGCCCGGGCCGTTGCTCCACCGGCTCGAAGAAAGGCTGGTCTCCGAAGTCCAGCGGCCGGCCTGTCGTGATCGGCATTTGTCGCTGCGTCGAACCGTGGCTGCCTCGAGGATGCCCTGCCGTGGCGCGCTCGTCATCAATCGAAACGAAGACCACATAACGGCCGATCAGCAACCGGTCGCCTTGACCGAGCCGGTGAGGGCCGGCCATGCGCTGGGTCGATCCGTTTATGAAAGTTCCGTTGCGCGAGATATCGTGCAGCCAGAACGAGCCTGCCTCGTAACGAACTTCGCAGTGTCGGGCGGAGATGAACTTGTCGGGGTCGGGCAAGGTCCAGCCACAGGCCTCGCGGCCGATTTCGAAGCTGCGATCACGAGCGGAATACCCGGTCGACATACCGGCGGGCAGGGAGACGACATTGTTGATCTGCAGCCTGATGAACATTCAAAATCGCCGTCGATCCTGTCGGGAAACTCACCCAGGACACCCCATTATACCAGCAATTTGTGAGCGCGGCGGCACAGAAGCGTTCAAGTCGATGAATCTGAACGTGACCACGCTGCAGTCAGCAAGCGGTCCTCTTTGGTCGCTGGAAGACATGTGCTAGGCTTAAGCAGAAACGAGCGGCGGGAGGGGGCGCGACCCATGCCGAACGAACGTGCTACGGTTGTGCAGACGCCGGTTGGCGCTGACCTGTTGACCTTCACGCATCTTATCGGGCGCGATGAGATCAGTCGTTGTTTGGCCTATACGGTCGGGTTCGTGAGCAGCAGCCCCGACATCGATCCGCTGAAGATGCTGGGCGGTGCTGTTTCGGTCGAAGGTGAATCCGATCCGAAACGCTGGTTCAGCGGCCTTGTCTCCGAGTTTCGGCTGACCCGGATTGAGGACCGTCTGGCTTACTACGAAGCCGTCATCAGGCCATGGCTCTGGTTTCTCGGCAATACCACCGACTGCCGTATCTTCCAGAACATGAGCGTCATCGAAATCGTCGAGGAGGTTTTCTCGAAATACAGCACGGCAAAATTCGAGAAGCGTTTGCAAGGGTCTTATCCGCCGCGTGAGTACTGCGTCCAGTATGACGAGACCGATCTCGATTTCGTGCAGCGGCTGCTCGAGCACGAAGGCATCCTGTACTTTTTCGAGCATGACGAGGGCAAGCATACGCTTGTCCTTGCAGACGCAATGAACAAGCTCAAGCCGGCGCCGGGCTATGAAAAGGTGCCTTATCACTTTGAAGGGCAGGGCTCCCGGCGCGATGTCGAATACATCACGGAATGGATTCCGGGCAGTTCGGTGCGGCCAGGTGCCTATGTCCATACCGACTATGATTTCAAGAAGCCGGGCGCCGATCTGATGGCCAAATCCGCCCAGCCGTTCGGTCACAAGCTGGCGGCGGGCGAGAATTACCGCCAGCCCGGCGCGCATCTCGACGTCGGCCGCGGCGACAGCCTGGCCGCGATCCGGCGCGAGGAAATCCAGGCAGTGCACCAGCGCATCGCTGCAGTCGGCACCGTGCGCGGCCTGTATTCGGGCTGTACGTTCAAGCTGGACGGCTTCCCAAGGGAAGACCAGAACCAGGAGTATCTGGTGGTCAGCGCCGAATACAGGCTGTTCGATCCGGGCTACAGAGCCCTTGCCGACGTCGAAAGCGAGAATTTCAAGGTGATCCTCGGCGTGGCGCCGACCGCCTTGGCCTATCGCCCGCCGCGGGTCACGACACGGCCGATCATGCGGGGCCCGCAGACGGCGACGGTGGTCGGCCCATCCGGCGAAGAAATATTCACCGACAAATATGCACGGGTGAAGGTCCAGTTCCACTGGGACCGTCTCGGCAAGAAGGACCAGAACAGCTCATGCTTCGTGCGCGTGTCGCAGACCTGGGCCGGCAGCGGCTGGGGCTTCATCCAGATCCCGCGCATCGGCCAGGAGGTGATCGTCGACTTCATCGAAGGCGACCCGGATCTGCCGATCATCACCGGCCGCGTCTACAACGCCTCGCAGATGCCGCCCTACGGGCTGCCGGGCAACGCCACGCAATCCGGCTGGAAGTCCGACTCGTCGAAAGGCGGCGGCGGTTACAACGAGCTGATGTTCGAGGACAAGGCCGGCTCCGAACTGGTCAATTTCCAGGCACAGAAGGACCACAACCTTCTGATCAAGAACGACCGCACCAAGCTGGTGCAGCACGACCAGTCCGACCGCATCGACCACGACGCCAAGCACTCCGTCGGCCACAACCTCGACGAGGACGTCGGCAACAACAAGACGGTCAAGGTCGGCGTCGACCAGACCACCGATATCGGCAACAACGACACCGAGACGGTGGGGGTCAATCGCTCGCTGACGGTGGGGTCGAACGAGACGATCGGTATTGGGGCGAACTCTACGGAGACGATCGGGGCCAATCACACGCAGACCGTGGCGCTTGTGCAGACGATCACGGTGGGCGCGGCGCGTGTGGATTCAGTGGGCGCGGCGGAACAACGCAGTGTCGGCGGATTGCAGAGCAACACGATCGGGGCGACGCGGTCGGTCAGTGTTGGGACAAGCCAGAGCCACAGCATCGGCGCCTCGGATACCTGGAAGATCGGCGCAAGCCAGAATATCAGCATCGCTGCGGACCAGAATAAGAAGGTCGGCGGTGGCCAAAATTTTGAAATCGGTAAAGGCCGCAAGTTGAAGATCGGCGCGGACGACGCGACCGACGTCGGCGGCGGGCACACCCTGAAGGTCGGCAAGGCTAGTGCCGTGGATGTTGCCGACGACGGCAGTTTCAAGATCGGCAAGAACTTTGCGATCGACGCCGGGGATTCGATTTCGCTGACGTGTGGCAGCGCCTCGATCACCATGAAGAAGGATGGAAATATCATCATCAAGGGCAAAGACATTACCGTCAACGGATCCGGAAAGATCAATATCAAGGCATCGAGCGACATCACCATGAAGGGTTCCAAAATCCACGAAAACTAGCGGAAGCCTTGTTTTCATTGATGGCGGGGTAGCGCCTTAACAACATCGTGTATCGTGAGAGAATGGCTGCTTTTGCCCGAATGATCATCCTAGAGAATATTGTAGGGCAGCATGCTGAGCAGGCGGCGTCGTTGTGGGCACAAAGGGACAGTTTAGCCCTTGACGATCCTCCAGATTTGGACGCCGTAGCGGCCATAGACGACAGATTGGAAATAAGTCTCGATGGCATAAGGGTCGCCAGCCGGGCGGCTTGGCCCTGTGTCCTCGCCCTCCATGAGGCGTCGCCTGGCAAGGGCGAACTCTTCGTCGTGTCTTGGACGGCTCTCGAATTCGAGAGCGCCGATTATGTCGCGCAAGCAGTTGAAATTGGTCGCACCGCGATCGACGGCCCAGGTGGCCTGCTCGGCGCGCTGGCATGGCATGCGCCTCGCCTAATTGCGCCATGGGTGCGAGCGTGGATTAATGACGCGCGTGATCCGTTCAAGCGGTTCCTGGGCGTGTCGGCCTGCCTCGAACACCGCGTCGATCCAAAACAGATCCTGTCGTTGCGACTGCGCGATCCCGACACGTCAGTACGTGCGGCGAGCCTTCGGCTGGTCGCAAAGCTCGGTCGCGCCGACCTGACGGGCGAAGTCAGGAATGCGGGTTCCGATGAGGACCAGCAGGTACGTTTCTGGGCTGCCTGGGCTTTGAGCGAGCTTGGCTCGGGCGACCTCGCTGTTCCTGAACTGAGGAGGGTAGCAGTGCAAGGCGACCACAACGCGCTGAGCGCGCTTCGAGCTGCGGTGAAGGCGACGCCGATGAAGGAAGCGCGAAGCTGGATAGGCTCGCTGTATACCTCGCCGCAGAGCGCCTCTCTCGGGGTGAGAGCGGCTGGCATGTTGGGCGATCGATCGATCCTGCCGTGGTTGATTGAACAGATGGGCAATCCCGCCCTTGCCGTGACCGCGGGCGCATCGTTTCTGGAACTGTTTCCCGAGGCGCGGCAAGAGAGCGATCTCTTTACGAATGATCCTGGCGCGGCAGGGCTTCGCTTCGAGGAGTATTTTGGTGGTCAGGCCGTAAGTGTCCCGCTTGCCGGCAAAGTCCTGCAATGGGGACAGCGCCAAGGACACATCAAATAGACGGAATGAATGAAATGAGCGAGGCGCCAGGCGGGCCGCACGGATCACAGGACCACTGTCGAGTCTCAACGAACTGGCGCGAGCCGCTTGAGCGAACGTGCCGAGCTGTTGGCCAGTGAGGCGTCCGGCGCACTTAACGCCAAGTCAAGAGCAGCGCATCGCCTCTGACGCAGCGTCCCGTTTGCAAAGATCTCCGCCAGACTCGCCGCCGCCAGAGGCTTGCCCTGCAGATACCTTTTGCCCTGACTGAAGTCCGTCTGGTTGCGCCGCCACCATTCGCGAATTTTGCGGACATCGGGCCAGACCAAGTCCTCGTCGCGAGCGAAATAGTCGGCTGGCGACGCATTCTCGAAATCCACGTCAGCCGGCGGCTTGATATGCATCCCTTCGCGCTCGATTGACATTCCGGTTATTGTCTCAAAACTTTCGCCGGCCAGCCGTGCGAGCTTCGAGTCGCGCATGCGTGTGGTCAGCCACGGCACGAAGATGGGGTCCCCCAGGATGCCCGCCCCGGCAGCAATCAGACGCTCCTTCGAACGATCCCCACGCAGACTAAGCAGCCATTGCACGGCGCTTGGATGATCCACGGCGCGCAACAGAAGTTGCAAGCCCTTCCAACCAATCCCGTCGACGCTGGCGTGCATCCGCAAGATTTCCAGTGCCTCATGCCTGTCGCCCAGCAGCACGCAGGACCACGCGGCCCAAAATCGACAAGTTTCGTGCGGGTCATTTAGGGCCGCCTTGATGTCGGAGAGCAGGTCGACGCGCCCAACTTCCCCGGCCAGGCGCAAGGCTCTGGCTCGCACCGCCGGACTATCGTTCAGCAACTCTGACAGGCGCCTCGCGGGGTCGATCCGCCTGACTGAACACGCGGCCAAACCAAGCAGGCGCCGGATGGGGCGCGAATCCTCCAAAAGGGAGCATACCCATTCTTGAATTCGATACGGCTCGACCCAGCCCAGGGCCGATACTGTGGCTCGGAATAAATCTGGAGATGCCTCGGCGAGATTCAGAACGTAGCCAATCCTGTTTTCGGACAGGCTCTCGAAGGCAAGGACGGCAGCCACGAAAGTCTCGCCCGGCTCCTGATACTGGTCGAAGGCCCTCTCGGCTACCTGCCAGCCCCACTCGCCCGCAACACGAAGCCCGTCGATATGTGCCTCCAGGCGGTCGTCCAGTCGGCTTAAATTCTTGAGGTACTGATCGGGAGCATCGACCGCCCTGTCACGCTGCAGCCAAAGGAACGCCGCGTCTTCGGCATGTTGTTCGACGATATGCTCGATAACGCGGCGCGACATTCGAGGCTCTAGTTAAGCTGGATCGAGCCCCCCTTGATCTTGTTGGGGCCAGAGGAGCGGCTGAGAATATACGTGCCGCGCAGAATGATCTTGCCGGTACGGGTCAGCGTTATGCTGGCCTTGCCGCAGCGAAGCACGATCTCGCGTTCGGCGGAAAGATCCAGGCGCTCCCCGTCCAGCGTCACGGCGACGTCCTCGGCGGGAACCGGCTTCGGACGCAGCAGGCGGCCCAGAATGACGGCGCGGTCGGGATCGCCACCGTCGAACATCACGACCACGTCGGTCCCGAAATCCGACGCCTCGAGCATGGTTGCAGCGCGGGCAGCAACCATCCTGCTCTCGATTCCGTCCGGTACGGAGACGATCGGCTCGCCTGACTTGTTGCGTCCTATGAAGGTGCCGATGACAAGGCCATCGCTGAGACCGCTGCCTACGCGCGCGAAATCGGGGCGATCGTTCACAGGTGCTTACCTTGTGACTAGCTTGATGTCTTTGGCGCATGATAGCCGTGATCTGAATGCGGCGCAATTCGTCGCTATGCTATGGGGAGAACTCCAGGCGCACTGACCTGCACCCGTAGGATGTAATTCCTCATGGTGCTATACAAAACTTGCAACGTATACTCAGGGAATTTCCAGGTTGCGTCTCCTGTGAATTCCTCGTCGTAATGCTTGATCGGCTCTGCTGTGATCTTTCGAAATACAACTTCAGGCGAATCGTCGAAGTGCAATCCATTCGGAAGCGTGCCGGGCCAACGCGCCCCGTCGGCTTCGTATTCTCGATAGAACAGCACATGGGTCAGCGCCAGATCGCGCCCCCCCTCCATGTACCGGAAGTGGAGGAAAAGACCCAAGTGTTTATCGAATCTTCCAACCAAGCCGCCATCGTCGACCTCCAGATTTTGCTCCAATCGCAGAGGCGAAAACATAAGCCGGAGTCCGGGATCGGACAGCTTCTTGCCAAGCGCGGCGATGATATTTGGGGTTGACGGTATCAGAGCTGCATCGTCGTAGTCGGCAGGCATTGGCGGCGGTCGAAGTTGACAAGAAACGAAACCTATATTCGTGCCGCCATTTGCATAACCAATGATGAGCTGAAACTGTGGAAGCTCCCACGTGTCCCTGGTGTAGGAACGCCGGGTGCTCTCGTAGGCGGCCAACCTGTCTCGCGCCGAAATCCTGCTGTCCGAAGCCACGAGGCCGGCAGGCAAAGATCCTTGGTACGGGCCGACATCATATTGCTCGCAGTAAAAGTAGATCTGAGTGAGCAGCATCGGCTCGTTCTTGGGATCCTCTATTTCCTGCCCGAGCAGGTGCGCTCTCGCCTCGAATCCCAGTTCCACCCCAAGCTTCTTGTTCAGAAGCCAATCCTGAGCATTCAGGACAGATCCGTCGTTCTCGTCGAGCACGACTTCCGGCTGCCGCAAAATGGCCAGCCGCGACATCAAGGCCTGAACCTCGGTATCCGTTGACGATCTCCCAAGAAGGCTTACAGCTCCGCTGAAGTCCATGCCAGGCCGTATCCGTCCCCTATTTCGGTTCTTCCATGCTTAAGGTAACCTTCATGAGAGCGTCACCATCGATTTTGTAGCGAGCCTTCAGAAGAAGTTTGTTTGACACTCTCCATTGGTCCCAAGCTTCCTCCTGCTCGACCGGAGTTCCAAATCTTTCCCTCAGGCTCGGCCGAGTTGCATCTTTTGGGATATCATAAGGAGACGGCCAAGGTTCCCTTTTCACATGCATGGTCACACTGGTGAGCACGCATGTGCCGGCGCCCCCCGGAACATCCTTGAAGAGCTCAACATCCTCAAATTGAAGGGTCATTCCATCTACATCGACGGAGAGGTAGATCTCATCCCTCGGCATAACCACACGTTTTGTGACACCTGACCGTTTCAAATTTTCCTTTAAATCCGGATCGTTATTCGTCTTTCCAAACAGGTCTACCCATTTCTGATAATCCATTACTGCCTCCATACTGGCTTGATCGATGGTCAGCCCTCGCACTCCTTGACCGCCTCTTTTATCATTCCTTCGAAATCAAACTCTTTAAGTTCCTTGACCGCCGCAGCATATGCGGGTCCGCACTCGGTGTCGTCCAACGCTGCTTGTATTGCGTCGGTGTCTCGTTTTATGGCATCCTTCATGCTTTGCTTGGTTTCCGCGTCCGGCTTCATCAGCGGTTTGTTTAAATTCCCGCATGTTTCACTGTCCGCCCGGTGAACTTTGCGTGGGATTACGATAGCCATGCCCCTGCTTTCCACTTTGTCCTTTACGCACTTTGCAACGTCTGGGTCGAAAGGGCCGAAGCGTTTTACGGCGCGTGCATATAAAGTTCCCTTCGCCGGAACGTGGTCGCGCTCCCATACCCGCGACCCGTCTGCTCGACTCGCCTTGCCGCTGTTACAAAGACTTCCATAGCTGCCAACCTCGCCGCATTTGTGCATCGGCTTGTTGTCCGGACCCTGCTTATTACCGGTCGAGGTGGCGGAGTTCTTAGCTCCCATTGTTCGTCATCTGATCGCCGAGCAGTTGGATGTTCTTGCCTTCTGCCTTCACGTCCATCGAGCCGGGCGCGACGAACTCGGTCTTTCCCTGTGTAGCCGACGACACCACGCCGCCGCCGGTGCCTTGGCTCGCCACATCAGGCGACGGCGCGCTCATGTAGTAGCTTCCCTTGATGGCTATCTTCTTCCCTTCAATCTTGACCGTCGAGGTGGCATCCGACAGCCTGTCGGCGGAGCGTCCGAAATTCGGCAGCGGAACGGGCACGAACGGAGCCGGCGGCCCCGGCATCTTGCACACATTGGGCACGTCCGCCGGCGCCATGTCTATGCTGCCCTCGGTCACCGGCGTCTTGGGCGGGTTGACTCCAACGGAAACCATCAGGCAGCCTTTCTTGGCGGGTTGGCAGAAAAGTCCAGCAGCGTCACCGCGCGCTGGCCGCCTTCGGAACTGGCCCAGAGCGCCGCTCGCGAACCGTGGCTGTAGCCCTTGCTGGCGGCGGCGTGAGCCAGCGCCGCGAACAGTGGACCTGACGCTGCGCCGACATCGCCCCAGCAGTCAGCTGGATGCAGATAGTGGGTTGCCTCATCTGAAAGATGCTGAACTCGCAGGATTGTGTAGACCAATTCCTCGCTTCGGTAGCGCTGTCCATTGAGATCGCAGTAGGTGTCGGTGATCTTGCGCCGATCTGTGCCAATGACCGGCTCGAGTCCGAGGAAGGCGGAGCTCAGCCCTTCGCCCACGCAAACCCCGTCCTCGCCGTGTCGCTTGATGGTGATCCGCTCGGGCGCGGTGCTGACTGCGCTCAGCTGCGCCAGGGCCTCCAGGCCCAGTTCTGATATCAGATTGCGGCGTGCCAGCAGGCACGCGCCCGCTCCCTCGCCCGGGAAGAAGCCGTCTCGGTTCACCTCGGATTTGAGTTGCCCCGTTTCATCCATCCATTCCAGCGTTTGATAGTCGTGATAGGAATCCACGCCTGCTACCACCGCCAGATCCGTCTTGCCTTCATCGATCGCCTTGGCGGCCATACCGAACGCAAACATTCCGCCAGCATGTCCGTTGGCCAGGCATTGCACGCGCAGGTTCGCCGGGCCGAATCGTCCCATTACGGCACGACCGAGCACTTCGGCGATGCCGTCCGGTAACCCGGGCCGCGGCTCCGGCGCACAGATGATCAGGAGCGTTCTCAGGCCGTTGGCCGACAGCGCCGCTGCCTGCGGCAGTTGCAGCAGCGTCGACAACAGCAGTTCCTTCATGCGCTCTGCCAGCGGCACCTCGGGGCCGATGACCGCATCCTGCGCCAGGCGCATGGGCTCGCCATTGCGGTCGACGAAGAACGGATGCTCGGAAATTGCTGAGATCCCCGCCCGCACCGCTGCGGCAGCGCTTTCGGGACGCAGACCAACCGGAGTCCGCGCTGAAAGGCCGGCCAGCCAGACTGCCGTCCGAGGGAGATAGGCTGCGACGCTTGGCGTAGGCATCGTCATTCCATCACATCAGCTTTTTCAGGCGGACAGAGGTTTGATCGAGATAGTCGATGTCCTTATTGCATATGAGCGAGCTTTGCCAAACCATAATCACGCGCGAAGTATCCGGCTCTAGGATCACGGTCGCCAGCGTGCATTTGGTGTGAATCGTCTCGCGTTTGATGCGCGTTGAGAAGCCGAAAACTAGGCGCGGAAGATGGAAGCGTATCGGGCCGTTCGGCGAGAGATTGATGAGCTGCACCGGCTCGCCGCCCCGCAGATAGCCGGCGACCTGTTGATCCTGCGGGGCGCAGCAATAGTAGTGGGAATCGAGATCATTCGCCCAGAGCGGGAAGCGCGTCTTCTGCCAGATCTCGTCATAGGTGCCGGCGAGTTCCCGGCGCGGCGACCAATGACAGGGCACCGCGTTGAAGCCGGCCGGCGCGGGGCGGCTAGCGACGGACGAAATCAGGTTTGCCGGATACTCGATATTGGGAAGCGGCCGCCCGAGACAGCCATTCGGGTTGGAGATGAAGCCCTGCCCGACCGGATTCCTCGCCTCCAGGCGATGATCCTTCGGATTGCTGGCAGTGCGATCCCAGCCGCCGAATGCAGCTTCATACCGGATCGGCATCTTGAGAAACGGGTCGGGGCTCGCGATGACACGTCGTCCGGCAAGGTTCACCGTCCACCAGCGATTGCCGAATACGCTCAGGCGCTTTTGAACCGGACCAACCTGGAATCCTACATCGAGCTCTGTGATCGGTTTGCCGTTCGGTGACCAGGCGGTGCCGTTGACGAGCACGTCCGTGCAGGGCTTCACCCCGAAAAAATCGGCTTCATAGATCAGGCTTTTCTCGTAGTCGCCGTCGAGGGGCTGTCCCTGTATGAACGGCGGCACCTGGTTCTCCGAGGGCCGCATGCTTCCGTCGGCCTGTATGTCCAAGGTAGCTTTCACGCAGACCAGCCAGATCTTGTTCGCGGCCTTGTCCTGAACCCAGCTCCCCATCGCTGGAAACCCGGTGCTGTTGCTGACTTCCCACATGGCGGCGGCGGACCCTCAGGCGGTAAATTCGTTGGCTTAGGATGTTCTCGGAAACAGGATGCCAGAGCATCCGGCGGGTTCACTCAGGGAATAATGTTCGTCATTTGATCCGGTCATATCAGCCTAATCTCCCAACTTCCTGAGAACACTTGCTCCAGCGTCGCTTGTGGCGACAGCGGGTCGACGTCGAAAATGTCCGAACGGGCTGTCCACATCACCATGTCGCTGATGACCTCTTCGCTTGGTTCGACAGGCGGCACCGGCAGCACGCTTAAAGCGGTGTCCAGTTCGTCAGGCGTCAGCTCGCCCCGTTGGGCAGCGATGGCCGCTTCTTCGATCTTGGAAAACCACGCATCGGCGCGAGCCAGTTGAATTGAAGCGTCAGGAAGCTGCGCGACAACGCTCAAAGGGAACTGCCTGCCGACCCTGTCTGCGCTCTGCAGAATAATGCCTGCCGAGGCGCCGAAAGAAGCCGGGCCGGCCAGGAAGCGTAGCGCGGTGGCGCGCGGCCAGGTTTTTGAGCCGATCAGCGGCACGATGTGCTGCGCCAGCCAGCGGTCCCAGATGCGCACAAAATCCGCTGGCAGCCGCCGCGTAACGAAATCGCCGGTGGCAGGCATTTTGCCGTAAAAGCCGGGCAGGATCATATCTGCGGCGGACATGAGAATTTCTTGAACATTTGCAGATTGTAAGGATTCTCGACGCTTGCCGCCTTGAGCTCGAAATCGGCGTACATGCCTTGCGTGCCCAGTCGCAGGCTGTAGACGTCGGACAGCGAGGTGCCGGTGAAGCGGCCGCTGCGTAGCAGCCTCAGCCACGCCCAGCTGCCGGTTTCGTTCAACATGACTTCGGGCGAGCCGTCGATCGGCTGGAAGGCGAGCGAGATGACGCCGGTGCCATCCTTGCCGGGCCAGGTCATCGGTTGCGGCCGCGTCGCGTTGTTGTAATAGACGAGGTTCTGGCCGTCGAGATTGAGCGTCACGCGCGTGACGTTGGGCGACAGGTCCGTCGGCTGGAGCGTAAAACTCATCACCGGGCCGGTACCGCCCGGAAACAGATCGTCGCGGATCCGCCTGGCCTGTTCGAACGCCGCCAGAGCCGCCGCATCGAGGCCGAAATCGGCGCGCCATTTCCATGGCTGGCTGGCGGTGTCGACATAGCTGATCAAATGGTCGTTGATGAAGGTGTCGATCATCCCGGCCGGCCCGAACAGGCGGGCGAAATCGCGGACATTGACGTCGACCGCGCTTTCGGGGCTGAACGGATAGCGGTCGTTCAGCGCCGCCTGGCAGAACGGCAGGATGTCGGCGCGCCAGATGGCGTTAAGCTCCGAGGTGACCGCCTTCTGGGTCAGGCCGCTGGTGTCGCCGGCAATGCCGCCGAGCCAGTCGTCGACCGGATCGGGCAGGATCTGCGCTTGCCTGGCGACCGCTCCCGTCAGTTCGGCCAGCCCACCCTGCTTCTTGATGGCGTCCTGCGGATCGGGATTGGCCGTGACCGTCTGCAGCACGTTCGAAAGTGCGGTCAGCGCCACCACCGCGGCGTCGAGTGCCGGCGGCTGGCCGTCGACTTCGGCGATCGCGCCCTTGAGCGGCTTGAAATGTTCGGCCACCAGATTGCCGGTAAGGTCCACCTCGTTGGCGGAGCCTGCGCGCGGCAGCAGTTTTGCCCCTGTCTTTACGATCTTTCCCAGCTTCCCCAGCTTGCTGAGCAGTTTCGAGGTGCCCTTGGCTGCCGCCTTGTTGTCGGCGGCCGGCGCTTCATCGGATCGGGTCAGCTCGGTCTCCTGAACGACCGCTGTAAGCAGGCGCTTCAGCGCGGAGTCGGCACTCGAAAGGTCCTTGAGGTTCTCGCTGGCGACATTCAGGTCGGCCAATGGCGCGAGCCTGATATCGCGCAGGATGCTGTCCCATTGGGCGATGTAGTCTTCGTAATAGAGTTTTAGGATATCCTCCGACAGTGCCGAGACAGAGGTTTCCGAATTTTCCGAACAGCCGCCGGCGAAGACCGCCCGATCGAGCGCCGCCTGGGCGGCGACATCCTCGACCCGGTCGAGGATGGCATCGTGGAAGCCGGAATAGGTGAACGCGCCCGAAATGCCGACGCGCAGCGTCTTGTCGGAACGCCGCGCAAAAACCTTGGCGCCGTTGGGACCGGCGAAATTCGCCGGGATCCATTCCTTGAGGTCGGCCACCGCCGGGTCGGCCAGCAACTGCCTGTAGGCACGCGCCGGCAGCGAAATCGTGCAAACCGTTTTCAGCGCCTCGGCAACCAGCGCCTGATCCGCTGATATGTAGCTGTCGTCGACCGCCATGCGGCGGATCGCGGCAAGCTGGTGCTCTTCCGCGTCGGCAGTCGGAAAGGGCGCCGCCGGTGCGAATTCCGGCAAGTCGTTGACCCACCAGTTCTGGACGAAATCGGCGTCCATCTGCGACAGGCCGGTCATCATCCGATAGGTTTTTAGCGCCCCCAGCATGAAATCCGGATCGCGGATCTGCCGCCACATGGTTGCCTCGAGCAGAGCGACCATGTGCGGCTCGAGGACGTTGCGCAACGCGTGCTCGTAAGTGTCGGCCTGCGCCCGCAGCAGCTCCGCCGACGCCGATGGCCCCAGCAGATCCTGGGCACTGCTCGGCGGTGCGGTTCGGGCATTGGCGACCTCGGCCATCGCATAAAGCGCGCTGTCGATGGCGGGCTGCTCCACCGATGCCGGGCTCGCGGCTGCCGCGGTCAGCGGCGCCTGCAGTGCTTCGAACTGGCCCGCTTGCGCCGCGATCGCATTGCGGTTGTCATAGTAGGACCAGGTGAACATCGCACCGGCCAACAGGGCTGCGGCGGCACAGGCTGCCGCAGCGCCACGCCAGATCCAGGCGCGGCGGCGCTGCGCCAGCGGATCGAACGTCCCCAGGCCGGCTTCCCTAAAAATGACCTCGGTCAGCAGGTTCTTCAGGAAAAAGCTGCGTTTTTCAACGCGCGGCGCCGGCATGGCCCGTCGCGGCGGAAGACCGAAGGATGAAGACAGTGCCGCGGTCAGCCGGTCGATGGGCGCCCCTTCCTGGGTTGCCGACGTCAGATAGAGGCCGCGCAGCCAGGCGGCTTCTTCGTAGCGGCTTTCGCCGAACATCGCCTCGACCAGCACCTGAATAGGTTCGGACAGGCTCGTCAGCTGGGCGGGAAACCTGAAAATCTCGGCGCGGGCGGCGAGTTTGTCCTCGTCCTCCAGGCGCGGCACCAGCCGCCGCTCGAGTTCCGTCGCAAGGGTGGCGATTTCCCGTTCTATGGTCTTTGCGTCGACACGCGCATCCAGCGCGAAGGTCGTGCCCCAGACCTGCTCGCGCGAGGCCGTCGACAGGCCGCCGAAGAAAGCCTCGAAACCCTTGATCAGATCGGCCTTGGTCAGCATCAGATAGACTGGAAGGCGGATTTCGAGCCGGTCGTTGAGCTCTGCCAGGCGCCGACGGATCTTGCGGCCATGCGCCTTGATGGCTTCGTCGCCCTCTGAAAGCGCGTCGATCGAAAGCGCGACGATCACGCCGTTCAGCGCCCGGCGGCCGCGATGCTTTTTCAACAGGTCGAGGAAGCCCAGCCATTCCGCCGCATCGACGTCCGGCTGGCTCTCCTGCTGCACATAGCGGCCCGCCGTATCGATCAGAACTGCGTTCTCGGAGAAAAACCAGTCGCAGTTGCGCGTGCCGCCAACCCCCTGCAGGTCGTCGGTGAGATCGATCGGAAAGTTCAGGCCGGACTGGCGCAAGGCCGTGGTCTTGCCGGTGGCCGGCGGCCCGACGATCACGTACCAGGGCATCTCACGCAGGAACTTGCGTCCGCCGAGCTTGCGGCGCTTCAATTCGACCATCACCTCGGCGAACTTGGCGCCGACGGCGGCGACGTTCTCTTCGCCGGGGCTCAGCGGTTTCTCCACCACTGGCGCAGCGATTTCGGCGACGAACATGCGGTTGGCTCGGATCGCCCGGCGCTGCGCGAGGATCAGCCAGATCAGCCAGAAGATGACCAGCAGCGCAATGATGACGATGCGGACGTTTTCCGAGGCGAAGGGTTCGTAAGCACCGACCCTGACGATCGGGCCGAACACCCAGATGACCAGAGAAAGCAGCGCGATGCCGATCAGCGTCCACAGCCAGCGCGATGTCAGAACCGCCCAGAGGAAGCGCAGGATGAACATCTCACAGCCTCTTTTCGACCAGCACCTCGACGCGGCGGTTCAAGGCCCGGCCCGCGCGGGTGCTGTCGTCGGCCACTGGATCGGTAGCTGCACGTCCTTCGAAGCGAATGCGGTCCTGCGGCACACCGTTCTGGACCAGCATCTCGGTAATGGTTGCTGCGCGCGCTTCCGACAGCCGCTGGTTGGTGGAAAGTGGATTGGACCGTTGCAAGGGAATACTGTCGGTATGGCCGACCACGGTGATGTTTCCGATCAGTTCCTGATTGGCGAGGATCACTTTGGCGATCGAGCCGATCAGCGGTTCGAAGCCTTCCGTCAGTGTCGGCCGCGACGACTGGAACAGTTCGGGGTTGGAGGCCTGAATGATCAGCCTGGCCAGCGAAACGCTCTCGGTGCCGCTTAGCGCGGCCCTGAGGTTGGCCGGCGCTCCGGCCTGAAACTCCGGCACCAGCGCGAAATCCACTGCCTCCGGCGGCGGCGCGTCGACCTGTGGCGATGTCCGGCTGATATCGCCGCGGGCCGGCGGCGGCAAAGCACGAACCAGCGTCGAAAGCTCGACCGCCTGACTGCTCAGTCCCATCGACAGCCCGAGATAGATTGCCGTGGCGAGAACCGCCGCGCCGAGCCCCATCACCCAGATCGGCACGATGAAACGCTGCGGCTCGTCGGATGCGATCACGCCTTTCCAGTTCGGCGACAGCGGCGCGCCGTCGGCGTCGGCATCGCGCAGAAAGCGCGCCGCAGCAACGCGAACCGCATTGAGCGAGCGGTCGCCCGACCGGCCTGGAACACGATATTTGCCGCGGAAGCCGAGCGCCAGGCAATGATATTGCAGTTCGAGCAATTCGCGATCCCGGTTCGGATGCCGCTCCAGTTCGTCGAGACGCGTGAAGAACTGCGTGCCGGCATCGACATCGCCTCGCAGCATCACCACAAGCGGCTGGCGCGGCCATGCGCTGGCGCCGCCCCATGGCGTGTTCAGGGCGAGATCGTCGAGCAATGCCGCCACCACCCAGGCTGCCTGGTCGGCGCGCTCCAGAGAGGACCCAGCCGCCATTGCCGCGTCGCGTGCCCGCACCAGCTCATCGAGCAGCCGGGTGCGCAACGCTTCCGGGTTTTCCGGCGGCAGCGCGCTTTCAAGCTCGGGCGCGAACTCGAGCAGCGGCGCGAATGCGTTGACCAGCGTGTTGGGATGCGTACGCGAGCGTTTGATTGGCACGCCCGACAACAGTGGCGTCATCGGTCGCGGCATCGGCGCGCCGGTCAGTCGTATGCGAGTGCGTTCGCGATCCTCCGACAGTCCGAAAGGATCATCCCGGCTCATCATCTCACCTGTTTACCGAATAGCAGTCGACCTGCGGCTCGCTCGGCAGCACGCCCGACACGCCGATGACGAAGCCGGGGGCATCGAGCAGCGAGGCCCAGTGCTCGCTTTTCTGATCCAGCTCAAGGCACAGCCGATCGCCATCGTAGGGGATTTCGCGCGGCTGGGAATGAAGCGGTTTTAGCGGAATGCCGGGTAGACGGGATTTCCACAGGCCCTCGAACTGATCGGCCGAACCGACGGTCGCCTGATTGACGAAAATCTTGCGCAAGGCATCTTCCGACAGCTCGGAGCCGACCCGGATGACGATCCGGCTGGCCACCAGCAGCTTCGGGTTGTCGATGCGGATTTTCCAGACATTGGTCGAATGCCGCATGACCGGCAGTGCGCGTGATTTAGGCTCGATGTAGCGCAGGCTCAGGATGAGCGAGCGCAAGGCGTCGGCCAGCGCCGAATAGGCGGGGCCGGGCGCCATGTGATCGTAGGCCGGCAACTCGCTCAGCCGTCGCGCGCTCGAGCCGTAGGTCGCCATTGAACCGGCAAGACCGGCAAGCTCCAGGTAAAGCTCGGCCGGATGGAAGACATCCTGAGCCAGCATGTGCGCCAGTCGCGGACGCGCCGCATTGGCGAGATTGAGCATCAGCAGGTCTTCGACGCTGCGCCCCGGCCCGCCCATGACCATTTTGCCATGCGCCTCGGCGATCTGGTCGAGGCCGGTGACAACTTCCAGAAGCAGCTGCCGGTACCAGGCCACCGCCCCGGTAACCAGTGTCGGCGGCAGGAACGTCTCGTCCAGCGAGACGCCGCCGTCGGCTCGCACCCCTTTGATGTCGGCTATCGGCAGGGCGGTGTAGCCGCCAACCGATTTTCCCGGTGCAATCAGCAGCGCCTGCGGTCGGGCGATTTCGATTTCTTCAGGATCCGAACCGCCCTGGACGGCGTCGCGCACCGAAACGATCCGCCCATGATAGCGCGCGCCTGTCGATGCGGCGTGCGCCGGATCGAAGCCGACGCCGCCGGCAGGCTCGAGCGGCAGGGCGACCAGCACCGGTCCGGCGCCGGTATCGGCGGTGACCGGCAGCGGTCGTGGCGCGTCCATCAGGTCCGGGATGGAGAAGGGCGTTCCATCCGGAAAGATGCCCCGTGCCGACAGGATCGAGACCTGGCCGGCATCGAGCATTGCCTGGTCCAGCGTCAGCTGCTGAAAGCCGAACGTATGCAGCTGCCCGGCCTGCAACGCGCCGCGCACGGTCGCCTCGAAAAAGCGATCCTGCTGCTGAAAATGCTGGGTCCGGAGAAACAGGCCTTCGGACCACAGCACTCTGTTTGCATCGCTCATGCCGCTACTTCCTGCATCGAGCACCCCTTGCCTTGGCCGCTAGGCGGAAATGCCGCCGCTGCCAAGCGTGACGTTGACGGTTACTTTTGACCCCGGCGACACCGACTTGGTTGTACGCCAGGTCCGGCCGCCAGGCTCGCGAACGAGGGCAACGAAGCCCAGCGCAGCCGCGTCCGGCTCGACCGTGATGGTTTTGGATGCGGTTTTTCCAGGTCCGATGGAGATCTGGTCGGATCCAATGAGATCGCCTGCGAGTGCGGAGCCGGCATCCCCCTGCAGCGCGAAATAATCGGCCGAATTGAACTTACCGGTGCTGCGCAGCCGCATCACCAGGACCGTCACCGGCCGGTCGCCGCCGCCTGGTCCCGGGTTCATGCCGGCCGCGCCGGTCAGGTTGACGGTCACCGCGGATGGTTTTGGCGGACCGCTCTGGCAAGCAGCAAGCAGCCCGGTTGCGCCCAGGGCAACGATGAATTCGCGGCGATCGATCATATTTCACTCCTCCTCATATGCATCCCGAAAATCAGCGCCGATTTCGCCCAAAAAACTCGATTCCGCACTCTGGGCGATGTCACGATGGCGTTTCTGGTAAAGCTCCCACAGTTTTGCGCGGCGCCCGCCCGAAAGCAGTGTGCCGATCGCGGAACTCGATTTGAGCTCTTTCTCGATCTCGGCCGGGTCGAAACGGTCAATCATTCGCCGCAAGGCGGACTGCACGCCTCGCCAGGCGCGCACATGATGTTGCGCGAGATCGCGGACCGCGTCGGCGATTGCCGCTTCGCCGGCCAGAAATCCGGGGCTGCGCTCCGCGATAAGGGTGACGATGGCGTCGTCGACCGTCGGCAGAAATTTTAGCGGATTGACTTCAGAGGCCCCAACCACCGTCTGGGCGACGCGCGCGTTTCCTTTTTCCTCGGCCCGCTTGCGCAGCAGCTGCATCAGGCCTTCCATCATGAGCCGATACTCGCGACCGAACTTCTCCATTTCCGCGACGCTGTCGCGTCCGGGAAACTCGGCTTCCTCGATGCCCATGCCTCGCAGGAACGCGGTGCGAAGCGCCGTGTTCGCCTGTTGCGCTGCTGCCAGGAAGGGAGCGGGTCTGGGAGCAAGGCCGGGACGTGGCGGAGGAGGGATCTCTGCCGCCTGGCCAGGCAAATCCCAGGGATTGGCCGATTGCGGCCTTCCGGCAACGTGTTTGCGTTGACCGGCCGAGCCGGCGCCGTTCCTCCAATCGGGCGACGCGGCCGGCCCGAAATCGAAATCGTCATCGAATTGGGATGACCTTCCTGGAGCTGGCTGGCCTGGAGCGGGCTGGCCTGCAACGGGCTCGCTTGCACCGGAAGGTGTCGGATCGAGGCTGAAGGGATCTGCGGGGCCTGACCCACCACGTGGTTCGGAATAGCTAGGGCCATTCGGTGTGGGCGTTGATACCGGGTCGAGACTGAACGGGTCGTCGAAGGCAGGCGAACTGCGCTGGTTGGCGCGCTCGAACGCTCCTGGAATCGGCTGCTCGAACGGGTTCGGCAGATCGGCGGGGCGCGGTCGTCGCGGCTCTTCCTCGACCGCGGCTGAAAAGAAATCATCGCGGCCGATGCTTACCGGCGCTCGTGATGCCTGTGGCGACGGTTCCGCGAACGATTGGCTGGCTGCCGGTGCTTGAGCGGCCGACGTCTGCAGATCGACGCATACGATGTAGTCGCCCAGCCTCAGCCGCATGCCGTTTTGAAGACGGACCGAGGTGCCAGCGCCGAGCGGGCTGTCGGAGTCGTTTATGAACAAGCCGCTGCTTGATGTGTCGGTGACGAAATATCCATCCCGCCCGCCGGTGATCCTGCAATGGGCGCGCGAAACGAACATGTCGGGATCGTCGATCTGCCAGCCCGCGTCCGCGCTACGGCCGATCACCAGTTCACCCTCGTCCAGCCGGGTCTGCCGTACCGCCTGGGTGCGTGGTCCGTGCTCCAGCGTCAGCAGCAGACTCATGCCGCGACCTCCGCCATTTCCGGCCGCCATCCGACAATTGTCCGCAGCCGCATGTCGTCAGCATCGCCCCTTTCAGCGGGCCGCGCAAGCCAGGTGGTTCGGCCGAGCTGTACCGCTCCAATACGGGGCGGCGGCACCGCTTCACGCGCGAGCACGATCCGCAGATCGACGTCGAGCGATTCCCCGACCATGTCGCGAACCGCCTGCTTGAACATCTTCAGACGTTGACCGCCCGGCAGGAACGTCTTGAACTCCTCATACCCGAGCGGGCCGACGCGGAGTTCGATCCTGCTTTGGCGGCTGAAAACGCGCGGGCCGATCGTCGCCCCGCGACCCAGCACCGCGTAAGCTTGCGCGAGGCGGGTCTGGAGCGTCGCCGGTATGGACATCCAGGCGGCAACGAACTCCTTGATCTGGACCGGCACCTTGAACGCTTCCGCCAGGAACAGCGTCAGTCGCTCCGGACCGTCGACCTGGCTGGCGAGCGACGCCGCCTGGCGAAGCTTCACGGCGTCCAGATCGGGATTGTGGGTGCCGGGAAGTCCGATTCCCGCCATGGCTTCAAGCATGGCTCTTACCCGGCCGCCGACTGCACGTTCGACCTGTACCGCCGGATGCGCGTCGGCCCAGGCCCGATAGTACAGGGCGATCATGCGGTGCTGGAGAATATTGACGAAGTCCACGAACGTCGTGTCGCTGGTCTGCCGTGCGTCAGCGCCGGTGAACCAGCGCTGCGACAGACGATCGAGCACCCAACGTGTCAAATGAAGCGGCATCGGGCCTTCCGGTCCCATCAGCCCGAGATTTGCAACCGTAACCCGGGCCGGCGTCTTGTCCTTCGCCTGGCGGAACGCAACCACGTCCTTGGTGGAAAAGCTAAGACGCACATGCTGCCCGAGCCTTGCCGGCTCGCGATCCGCGTGGCCGGAATAGCCGAACAGCCCGCCCCTGCGTTCGAGCCGGCGCAACAGTTCGAAAAAATCGAATGTATCATCCAGCTCTTCGACCCGGTCCAGGTCGAATTTGTCTAGATCAGGTAGCGATTGCCGGGCGTCATCGGCCATGGCACATCCTCCTGCTTCTGCAGCAGCCGCGTGCGGGTCCGCACAAAGCCGTTTATTCCGGCGTGACGGGCAAACAACCGTGCAAGCAAGGCTGAAAGCAGCAATGTGCTTTGCCCAGCCAGGACCGACTGGTCCACATGCAGCGTCACTTCCGTGCCCCGTCCGAAGCACATCGGCCCATCGATCTGCAGCCGTTCGATGACGGACCGCGAGTCGATGCGAACGATCGAGTGCACATTGCGGGCGAGGCTCGGATCTCCCCGGTCGGCATAAAGATCGAGCAGCGCATGCAGGGGATCGATACCGCGGCCTTCCTTGGCAAGGCTGAGAAAGTTGAGCGCCAACTGCGCCACCAGCCGCCAGGCGAGATTGTCGGCTCGGGATTCGCCTTCGGCGCCCGCGGGCAGCGCGGCCGGGATAGCCGGCTGGGGCGAGCGCAACGCACCGAGAAGCCGGACCATTTCGACCGGATCGCCTGTCTCCAGCGTCAAGGTGGGGTTGTCGTCGAGGATCGGCAGGTCGCGGTTGGTGCAAAGCGCCATGATGTCGACACGCTTCAGCGGCCGGTTCGCCGGGCTTCCGGCCGGCCGTGAAACCGATAGGAAAACGTCGTCGCCGGTGTATGAGGTGCGGGTCAACCCGTCGCGTCGTTCATCTTCGGTGGCCCGGCGCGGGCGCCGTTCGGTGGAATAGACCCAGCCACTGCCGCGGTTTTGCCCCAGGCTGAAGAGCTCCGGAATTTCGGCATCGGTCCCCTCGGTGTCGGCGTCCTCGACGCGGGTCACCCGATAGATTTCGAAGTCCCGCGCCCGCGTGCGGTCGGCATGCAGCACTTGCCGCGTTCTGCGCGGATCAAGCTCGATGACGTTGCAGTCGCGCTCGAAGAGGTTGATGATCGGCGTCGCAAAAAGTTCGAAATCCGCCGGCGTCACATCGGCAAGTTCGGGCACCGGACGCCGGAACATGAAGATGATCTCGAGCCCGGCGTCGCATCTGCGCACGACCGATTGCAGTCCTGAAACCCGCACGTAGTGAAAGCGCTCGGGCATCATGAAATATTCGCGCAGCAGACGGTACCCTTCGAATGTCGGACGGGTTCGAGGCATCAACGCCTCGTCGTCGCTGATGCCGACCATTTCGGGGCCTGGCAAAGGCGCTAGCGGATTGGCCTTGCCCTCGGCGCGTGCACCAACGGCCGAGCAGGCGCCGAAAATCGCGTCGAACAGCAATGGCGCTTTGGTGCGCCCGGCAAAATAGAAATCAAGTCGGTCAAGCGCCAGTTCGTCGAGCTTGCCTTTTCCGGCCCGACCCAGCGTGATACGCAGCGCCGCCTCGCCGCCAACGCCGCCGATCGGTGTTATGCCGGCCGCTGCCAACCCGCTGCGATCCTGGAAATAGCTGACCGACGTAATCGTTATCGGCCACAGCGTCGTTTCCTGCGCGGTGGTGAATGTGCAGCGCGTCGACAGCCCGGGTTGCAGACTGGACACCAGACGCGTGTTCCGCTTGACGACATGGCCGGCAATCATCGACTGGACCTGCTGGCCGGGTTTCAGCACTGCCATCGCCGTTGCCGGCGCCGGCGTAACCAGATCGGGATAGAGGACATCCAGGACGCTGCGTGAAAACCGCGAACGCTCGGCATCGACTTTCAACCGGGTGCGCGCAGCGAGGAAAGCGACGCCGTCAAGCAGCCGCTCGACATAGGGATCCGGGCAGGGCACGGTATCAAGCGAAAGATTGCGCGCCACCGCCGGATGCATGTCGGCAAATTCCGCCGCGAGTCCGCGGATATGGGTCAGTTCCTCCTCGTAATATTCTACGAAGACCCGATCCATCTCAGCTGTCCCTGAATTCGGTCCGCGCCAGGCCGTTATCGAGATTGATTGTGGTGCGCAGGCGCATGCGTTCCGGCGTCGGCGTCATGATCAGCACGGCGTCTATCTCGATCTTCAGGCCGACACTTTTGTCGCCAAGGGTCACCGTTACCTTTGTTGCGCTTTCCTTGAGACGGGGCTCGAAGGTGGCAAGGACCGAGCGGATCTCGCGCGCCAGGGTCTCGCGATCAAAGTCGCGGGACGAACGGCCCGAAAAGGAAGGCACGCCGTAGTTGACCACACTTCGGCGCACCTCCGGAAAATCGGCCAGCGACGGCGGATTGTCTGCGGCCTGTTCGCTTTCGAAATCGGAAAGAAGCGGAACAGCTTCAAAACGCTCGGTGTTGAACAAGGCCTCGATGTCGCGCCGCACTGCCTCCCTGAGGACGCGGGCCGATACGACCACGCCACGGCTTTCGATCTCCGCGCGGTGTTGGGTCTGCAAGACCAGGCGGTGCAGACGCCGCTTCTGATCGGACGTCAGCTCCGCGTCGGCATCGATAAGCCGCGTGCTCCCCGCAAGGAGCGTATCCAGCCGGTCCGCGCCAAGTTCGTCCTGTAAGGCCTGGCGCAGCCCGTCGATCTCGGAGGTCACGCCCGGCAGGTCATTGACGAGGCGGTCCCAAAGAGAGGGCTGGACCGCCTCGCGCTTCGCTCGCGAACTGCCGGTAAGCTTGTCCGCGCCGGGCCGCCGGGCCTCACTTGCCGACATAGACATCCATTTCGATTTCGTCATCCTTGTCATAGACGAACTTGATCTTCTTGTAGGCGAAGCTGACCTCCTCCTCGATCAGGTCTTCCTCGTCCTCAGCCTGCGACATGTCGTATTCCATGATCGAGGCGTCGGTCAGGGTGACGACCAGATAGTCGCTGGTCTCCCCATCGATGGTCCGGCGGGCGGAGAACACGACTTCGTCCAGCGCCTTGTTGTCGAACAACGCCTTTTTCAGATAGGGTGAGGACTTGTCATAGTGCTTGGTGAACTTGATCATCCCCAGGGACACACGACCGCGGCGTGAAAGCGAATTCGGATCGTACGGCGCGATTATCTTGTAATCGACCCCATGGACTTCGATTTCATCCTCGTGGCCGTCTCGAACGCTTGGACCTTTGATATCCGGAACCTTTAGAAAACCATCAATTTTCACTGGCATTGTCTTTCTCCACCGCTTTTAAACAGAACAAGGTGTGGTTGCTGCGAATCAAGTCTTCACGGACGGTAGTTCCGACACCAGCCTGAGCGAGGCATTGATGCCTTCCAGCTGGTAGTGCGGACGCAGATAGAAGCGGGCATTGTAATAGCCCGGCCGCCCCTCCACGCTGTCGACCTGGACCTCGGCCGCGGCAAGCGGGCGCTTGGCGCGCGCCTTGTCGTCGGCGAAGGCCGGGTTGGCCAGCACGTAGCGGTTGATCCACTCGGTCAACCAGATCTGCATGTCGGAGCGTTCCTTGAACGATCCGATCTTGTCGCGCGCAATGGCCTTGAGGTAGTGCGCAAAGCGTGAAACCGGGAAAAGATAGGGCAGGTTGGCGCTCAGTCGTTCATTTGACTGGGCGTCGGGATCGACCAGCCGGCCGGCGCGGGTCTCGTCGTCCTGCAGCGAATGCGCACCGATAAAGGCTGCGAGATCGGTGTTCTTGCGGTGCAGGATAGGCATCAGGCCGAGCTTGGCCAATTCCGCCTCGCGCCGGTCGTCGATGGCAACTTCCGTCGGGCATTTCATCGCGATCGATCCGTCGTCGGTGGGGAAGGAGTGCACCGGCAGGTTGATGACTGTGCCGCCGTTCTCGACGCCGCGGATCTGCGTGCCCCAGCCATAGAGCTTGTGACTGCGGTTTATGTTGACGCCCATCGGGAAGGCCGCGTTCATCCAGACATATTTGTTGTGATCGGCCTGCACCTCTTCCTCGAAAGTGAAGCCCTTCACCGGAACGGTTTCCGAGCCATACGGCAGTCGCGCCAGAACACGTGGCATGGTCAGGCCGATGTAGCGCGCGTCCTCGCTCTCGCGCAGCGATTGCCACGAGGCATAGGCCGGGTTCGAGACGATCATCTGAAGGTCCTGCGGGTTCGGCAGTTCCTGCCAGCTGTCCATGCGGAACAGCCGCGGGTCGGCGGCCGCGATGAACGGCGTATGCGCGGAGGCACAGATGCCCGAGATGTTGCGCAACAGGCCGACGTCACGCGGATGGTTCGAGAATTCGTAGGCGCCGATCAGGCAGCCGATCGGCTCGCCACCCAGCATCGAATACTCGTCCGTATAGACCTTCTTGAAGATCGGGCTTTGATCCCACATCTGGCCTTCGTAGTCTTCAAGCGTGTCGGCAAGCTGAACCTTGGAAATGTTCATCACCCGGATCTTCAGCTTCTGATCCGTCTCGGTGTTGTTGACGAGATACCACAGGCCGCGCCATGTGCCTTCCATTTCGCGCACTTCCGGCGCATGCAGAATCTCGTTCACCTGGGTAGTCAGCATCTTGTCGATGCCTGATATCAGCGACTTGATCGACTTGATCGCGTTGGACGAGATGGTCGTGGTATCGGAGCGGGACTGCGCCGCGAGCGCAAGATTGCGCACGAGTTGCTGCAGCTTCTCGCTGTCGTCCTTCTTGACCTTGAAATCCTTCTCGAGGAGCCCGCTGAATTCTCCGAGGTCGATGGCTTCCGCCTCAGCGGCAACGGCTGCGGTTTTTTGTTGTTCGGCCATGATTTACTCCTGAACCTTGTCGTCGTCGGATAATGCCTGGTTGGCGATCTTGCCGAGAAGCGGCTCGTTGTTCAGAAGTTGCGCTATGCGCTTTTCGGCGTCGACACGGCCGTCCATGAAGCCGAGCAGTTCCTCGAGCTGACGACGCATCTTGAGGATTTCGGCCAATTGTGGAACTTGCTCGGCGATCTTGTCCGGCGCGAAATCACCCATTTTGGTGAAGGTGAGGTCAAGCGCCAGTTCCTCGTCCCGTTCGGCGCCTTCAGCCTGGGGTAGTGTATTCTTCACTCGGGCTTTGACGCGTGGCCCGAGTGCCTCCATGAACTTGGGGAAGCGGTTGGCGTCGGTCTCGACAAAGGCGCGGTCCAGCACCGATTTCGACGCTTCCCTAGTCTGTGAGGCGCCGGAGAGGTCGGCCATCACACCCATGACAAACGGCAGTTCGATCGTCGTCGGGCTGCCGTAGGTCTCCACGTCATAGGCAATCTGCACGCGCGGTGCGCGATTTCGTTCGATGACCTTCGCTTTGCTTTCGGCTGCCATGGCTTGTTACCTTTCATCCTTCTGGGCCGTCTTCTTGGCATCGGGAACGCCGGCAAGAAGCCGGAATTCCTTCAGCCCCGACGGGGCGAGATCTTCCATCAGTTCAACAAAATCCATATGCACCATCCGGCGCACGCGGCGAGCGAGGTGCGGGATCGGGCTCGACGGTTCGGTGCGGTCATAGAAGGCGACGACGAGGTCGAGGCATTTGACGACGTCGTCGCGCGAGGAAATCCGGTCGGGTAGGCTGCTGGCGGGCTCCGCGTAGCTTGCCACACTTGCCATAGGATCGGCTCCATGACCGTTTCGAGCAGGCGTTGCCGGTTCCGCAGGCGCCGAAACTGGCTTCGCGGCGCCATTCGCGGTGGCCCCGGCGGCCGAGTTTCGTTCGAGGGTCGTCAGTACACGCTGCAGAAACCGTTTCAATTCCGGAGCGGTGGCGCCACCTTCGACGCGAGCGTTGAGGGCGGCCTCGACCGCATCGAGAGCCGCGATCGCGGCGCGGGCGTCGGCGATGAGCGACGTCATCTCCGCGCCGGCCTGATCGATCTGTGTCGCGCATGCGCTGCGCACCCGGTTCAACAGTTGGCTGTGCGCGCTCGCCAGCGCTGCCTTTTCGGCCGCGTTCAGCCCCGAGGCAGCCTCAAGCAGCATGACGCGCTCTTCGAGGGAACCCTTCTCCAGGTCCTCGCCGAGGACCGGCCCGATGGCGCGCGGCGCGAAAAACGTCATTTTCCGCAGGTCCTTGAGCAGGCCATCCTGGCTGTTCTGAAGGTCAGTCAGCGCATTGATGCGGCGCAGGGCGGCGTCGCGTGGCGTGGCACCGGACCGCAGGGCCGGATGCATGGTTTCCCAATGCTGATCGAAGGTTTGCACGATGAGGGTCAGGCCGTGAGTCAGCCCGGCAAGCCGATGCTCGTTGGCCAGAGCACGCGTGACGATGACGAGGAGGCGCAGGTCTCGGCCGTGCGTACGCAGCTCTTCGGCCTTGGCGAGCACCGCGGGCCAGTCGATCGGAACATCGACTTCCGACTTGTCGTTGCCTTGATACTCGACCTTTTTTTGTTGTTCCGTGAGGCGCTCCAGCTCATGAAAGGCTGGATCGTTGCGCAAGTCTTCCCCTGACGGATTTTCACCGTCCAGCGGATTCAGCCAGAGTGCGAGATCGATCACACCATCCCCCAGCGAGCGGCTCTTGGGCCGTGCCTGACCCAACGTTACCACACCGCGACACTTTACCACAATTTAGTTGTTGCTCAATCTTAATGGAAGCTTGCAAGCCGGTGCCTGAGCTCGAAATCGCTGGTGCGATTGTCGAACCTTTTATGTGAAGGCATCGCGAACAGGCGAGGCGTTCCATGGCTGCTGTAGCCGATGTCGCCGGCTTCTGCCGGGACGGAAGAAGTCGATTGAATCGAACACCCGGACGCCCGCTCATAAACGCTCTTTGTCAAGTCGCTGCTTATGTGGCAGTTTGTTGGCTGGCAGATTGGAGGGGCAAGTTCGATGGAACAGCGCCGGTCGTCGCAGAGCTTTAAACGCAAGGAACTGGTCGCCAAACTCAATCCTGTCTGTTTGCGCGCCTTCAAGGCTGCGGCCGACACCGCCAAACTGCGCGGCAATCCCTATGTCGAGCTCGTCCACTTCGTCGAACAACTGGTGCTTTCCGAGCGCTCGGATGTGCAACAAATACTGGCAGACGCCGGGGTGGATGCGAGCCGGCTCACGGCCGATATGACCCACGCAGTCGACAAGCTGCCTTACGGCGCCACTTCAATCGAGGAATTTTCCGATCACATCTTTCACTCCATCCAGGAAGCCTGGAGCCTGGCGGGGCTGGAATTCAGCGTCGAGGAAGTCCGCAGTGCGCATATTCTGCTCGCCTGCCTGAAGACGCCGGTGCTGGAAGGGCTGCTGTCAAAGATAAGCGGCGAATTCGACAAGATCGATGCACAGGCCGTCATTGCGCGGTTCGCAGATGTCATGGAGGGTTCACTCGAAGCTGGCGCCTCGACTGCGGTCCCCGCCTCCGAAACACCGCGGCGGGCTGCGGGCGGGGATTCGGCGCTGGCGAAGTATGCAACTGACCTGACCCAGCGCGCCCTCGACGGCAAGATCGATCCGGTCGTCGGGCGCGATCCTGAGATCAGGCAGATCGTCGATATCCTGATGCGACGCCGGCAAAACAACCCGATCCTGACGGGCGAGGCGGGGGTCGGCAAAACCGCGGTCGTCGAGGGCTTTGCCTTGCGCATCGCCCAGGGCGACGTGCCGCCCACGCTGCAGGGCGTCAGCGTGCGCATGCTCGATGTCGGCCTGATGCAGGCGGGCGCAAGCGTAAAGGGCGAATTCGAAAAACGGCTGAAGGCGGTCATTGACGAGGTGCAATCCTCAGAAACGCCGGTCATCCTCTTCATCGACGAAGCGCACACATTGATCGGCGCCGGCGGCGCGGCAGGAACCGGTGATGCGGCCAATCTGCTGAAGCCGGCGCTGGCCCGCGGTGAGCTTCGCACGATCGCAGCAACGACCTGGGCCGAATACAAGCAGCACATCGAGAAGGACCCGGCACTCACTCGTCGCTTCCAGGTCGTCAAGATAGATGAGCCGTCGGAAGCGGTGGCCGTTCTGATGCTGCGCGGTGTCGCCGGTGTCCTCGAGCAGCACCACAAGGTGCAGATACTCGATGAGGCGATCGAGGCGGCGGTCAGCCTGTCCCACCGCTACATCCCGGCGCGGCAACTGCCCGATAAGGCCGTGAGCCTTCTCGACACCGCCTGCGCCCGTGTCGCCATTTCGCAGCATGCCACTCCTGCCGAGGTGGAGGACATTATGCGCCGCCGCCAAGCGCTGGAGGTCGAGCGCGCCATCATCGGCCGTGAGGCAGCGATCGGCATCGGCGTGGCCGACCGGCAGGCTCGGGTCGAAACCGGGCTTGCCGAGACCGAACGCACGCTTGCTGCCGCGCAGCAACGTTGGGATCGGGAAAAGGCGCTGGTTGGCGAAATACTCGAATTGCGCGCCAGGCTGCGCGGCGAGGGTGTGCCGCTCGATGCCGTGAAGCCTCCGGAGGCGGTCGCCGAAACCGCAGGCGCCGAGATATCTGAGATCAAAGCGCCCGAAACCGATGCGGATGCAACGGCCACTGCCGATCTTTCTCCACCCGATCCGGCTGCCGATCTCGCGCGGCTGCGGGAACTGATGGCCGAACTCGCAGAAGCGCAGGGCGAGACGCCGCTGATCCTGCCGTCGGTCGACCGCAACGCCGTGGCTGCCGTGGTGCAGGACTGGACCGGCATCCCGACTGGCCGGATGCTGTCGAGCCAGACCGAAAAGGCGCTGCGGCTCGCCGCCACTCTGTCCGAACGCGTGGTCGGTCAGGATCACGCCATGGAAATGATTGCCAAGCGCGTGCAGACCAGCCGGGCCGGGCTCGGCGCGCCCGAAAAACCAGTGGGGGTTTTTCTGCTCTGCGGTCCCTCGGGCGTCGGCAAGACCGAAACCGCGCTGGCCCTGGCCGAGACGCTCTACGGCGGCGAGCAGAACCTCATTTCGATCAATATGTCCGAGTTCCAGGAGGCGCACACGGTCTCTACCTTGAAGGGCGCGCCACCCGGATATGTCGGCTACGGCAAGGGCGGCATCCTGACCGAGGCGGTCCGGCGCAAGCCCTATTCGGTGATCCTGCTTGACGAGGTCGAGAAGGCGCATCCGGACGTGCATGAAATCTTCTTCCAGGTCTTCGATAAGGGGATGATGGACGACAGTGAAGGCCGGCGGATCGACTTCAAAAACACGCTGATCCTGCTCACCTCGAACGTTGGCTCCGAAGTCATCATGGACCGGACCAGCAGCGGCACGGTGCGGGCGGGGCTCGACGATCTCGACACCGCATTGCGCGCCCCGCTGCTGAAGGTTTTCCCAGCGGCCTTCCTCGGCCGGGTGGTGACCATCCCTTACTACCCGCTCTCGGATATGATGATCGAAGCGATCACCCGCCATCAGTTCGCCAAGATCGCCCGCCGGCTGCGCTTAAGCAACGATGCCGAGTTGGTGATCGGTGACGGTGTCATGGATCTGGTCAAGGCCCGCTGCACCGAGATCGAATCCGGCGGCCGAATGATCGACGCCATTTTGACAAACACGCTTCTGCCGGAATTGAGCCGCGGCGTGCTGAACCGGTCGCTCGAGGGCGAAAAGATGACGAAAGTGACTGTCGGAGCCTCCGAAGGAGGATTCACCTATTCCTTCGAATAGCCCAGGAGCAATTCTATAGCTCCAGTGCTTGGCACCGGAGCCGTAGGACCGCCTGGGGTGGAGGGGGGCTATTTACTGAGCCGTCTCAAAACGCTGTCGCGAACCTTGTCTCACGCATAGACGCGGTTGCGGTTTGGGAAAGCGGTTCGATCTCGCAAACCCTTGCTGCAGCAGCGCGGGATGCCCAAGGTCTTCTCACATTTCCCGTTGCCCTTTCCTGGCACACATCCCGCCAGATCACCAGGCCGCCCAGCGAAATCGCAGGCATTCCGTGCTCTGGCCAAAGCGGGCCCAAGGTGCATCAAAGAGGATGGAGGGCAGTATCGGTACTCGAAATCCCGCATCTACAGGCCGCGCCCGACACCAAACTAGCCGCGAAGCCTGAGGAACAAGTCTCGCGCATTGAACAGGTCAGAGCGCACCAGCACGAAGAGAGCCGTACCATAGACAGAGGCTCCAAGGACAATTGCGCCAATAAGGAGTGTCTCCTGGGCGGCGTGCTCAGGCGCGCTGCGTAGCCACGCGCTGATGGCGCCGAACATCAGGAGGGCGGCGAGAGCCAGTCGTGGGAAGATCTCAAGGGGTCTCAGCACGTCGATACGCGCGATGCGCTGAGCGTAGAAGAGGAAGATGGGTAGGAGGACCAGGCTGCAGGCTACGAGCGCCACCATTGTCATCTCGAGGCTGATCTGCGCAGTGACGGACAACAGCATCGTTGCGACAACAGAGTAAGCTATGTTCAACTTCAGGATCAACCTGGAGTGACCCATTGCAAGGATCGTAAACGCGCAGAGGCTGTCAATCGTGCGTTGCAGGCCCAGCAGCATGAGAATCTGGACAGCGACGACCCCGCTGGCCCATTGCGGGCCGAAGATAAAGGGAACCGCGATCGGTGCGATCGCGGCAAATCCTATGAATGCAGGAAATCCCGCTATCCCGGCCATGCGGACGGTCGTGTTGAAGAAACGGTCGATCTTTTCGGGTTGATCTTGAATCCGTGCCACGGTGGGCATAGTGACAGCCATCAGCGGACTGAGGAATACTTGCACCAGAAGGTCGAGCGGACGACGGGCGAGAGCGTAGACTCCGACCGCATGGGGGCCGAGGAACGTACCGAGTAGGACCTTTGGAATTTCCTCGTTCAAAAAACTCCAAAAAGTCTGGACGATAAGCGGGCCGCCAAATCCTAATAGGTCACGAACCTTTGCATAGGAGAAGGTCAGACCGGGCCGCCAAGAACTGCCAAGGAGAAGGACAGCGGTTTCCACAGCCGCTTTTGCAAGGTGCATCCAAATCATACTCCATACGCCGAAACCGGCTATTGCCAAGACGATGCCGAGTGTGCCGCCGACGACGGTGCCGGCAAGTGTACGCAACGCGAACAAGCGGAACTCGAGTTGGCGCTTCAACACAGCCGCAGGTACCGACGAGAGAGCCTGAATTACGACGACCACGCTGCTCCAGCGGATGAGATCTTCGAGAATGGGCTGTCCGAACGCTGCAGCAATCAAACCGGCAGACGTCCAGATGAGCCCGCTAATCACCGCGCCGGTCGCGGTGAGAAGCCAGAAGGCCGAGTCAAAGTGTGAGGACTCGATTTTAGGATGTTGGATGAGTGCCTCCGGTATTCCGATCGTGACCGGAACAGCAAGAATGACGGGTACAACCATGGAGAGGGCGGCGAGGCCGAATGCTTCAGGTCCGAGATGCCTGGCCAATACGACAAAAACGGCAAACATGGCTGCTTGCCGACCCCATGTTTCGACTGCTGCCCAGGCTGCGCCGCTGACAATCTTCGCGCCGATCGATGTCATTGCACGTCTCTTGGCCCGTTGCCAGACAGGCCTGCGACTTTCGATCGCGCAGCCAAGGCTTTCCGTCTTCGTCTCACGGCTGCGCCGCTAGCGATCTGGCCTGGTCTATGTGAATAAAAAGGAGAGCCGTCGACCTCTCTCCGGCTATCGTTTGTCGAGCTGGAACCTCGCGAACGCAGAGTCGTCGCGGGACACGGACAGCGTTTAGCGCGCTTGCTCGTCATTCTATTCCACCACCCACAAGCACCCATGGCTGAGGATACTGTGGTTGGAGAGGAAGGGTGGCTGCATCCAGTTCTTATTGGTCATAGGCAGCTCCTCTGGAGATCCTCTTTTTAGCGCAATCAAATTAGGCGGTGTTACGCTGATATCCTGATGTCATCGCGGCGGGCGCGTTGCTGGGATTGGAATTCGTTCGAGTGCATCGTGCCAAACCTTACGCCGGAGCGTGGGAACGTAAACGTCCCCAAACGGCGTATGTCTGTTTGGTGCAGCCTGATTACCGATTGACCATCCCGCGTTCCACACGCCCACCCGCGCGGGCGATCAAGAAGCGGGCTTAGCAGCTGTCTCGGTCCGCTCGGCGATGACCTTTCCAGGCTATGTCCCTGCTCGACCATCTCTTTCAGCGCACGCCAGTCACGCAGCGTGGCGTTTCACATCCCCGGGTTGCGGCGTGGACCGTCAAGCTGCCGTTCAAGGGAATGTAATCGCTGAACCGGCGCTTGATGTACTCGCCCTTGTATCCGAGTGCGATGGCAAAGTCGCGATGGCCGTAGTGGTAGTGCATCATGATGTGCCACAGGATCGGCATCGGACCGATCTCGACCATCGGCTTGGGCGGCTCTCTGTTTCCTCGGCCGGCCGTGTCCCAAATCCCCCGCGGGGAGCCCCACGTTCATAAAGCCTTTCCCACCAGCAAACACAGGTCTCGAACGCCCGTGAGTTCTGTTACCATGGGCGATCGGCGTTCAACGACGCGAGCGAACGGATATGGAAGCGCACCGATGTGGACCTTTAGGCGGACCTTCAGCACCATGCTTGATAGTCAATTGCGACTGCGACTTAGGCCGTTTGAGATAGGCGACTGGTCAGCGTCGGCTGTCATTGTTGCGCCCCATCCGGATGACGAGACGCTGGGTTGCGGTGGCGTTGCGGCCAAAAAGATTGCCTCGGGCGCCCAGGTCCGTTTTGTTTTCGTCACCGATGGCGCCGCGTCTCATCGCCACCTTATGAATCCTGAAACCTTGCGGGCGACACGCGAGGCCGAAGCCATAGAAGCAGTTCATCGTCTGGGCGCATCATCCGAAAGTGTTACATTCTTACGCCTTCCAGACGGGGCGGCCAATCATCACGTTCATGAGATAACAGATGCGGTCGTGTCGATGCTCAACTCATGGCGGCCGCAGAGCGTTTTCGTGAACCATGCAAAGGATCCGACTTCCGATCATGTCGCCGTCAATGGAGCAGTTCGCGCGGCGCTTCGTGCCTATGGTCGCCCTGTCACGGTATTCGAGTATCCAGTCTGGTATTGGTACCATTGGCCATGGACAAGTCTGTGGGGCGACTTGCCGAATATGTGGCGTGTTACTTTGCGGCAGACGATCAAGACGGCGGCAGGGCTGCGGGCGCCGTCCACGCTCAATAGCCTCGCCTATGTTGGCGATGTTATCGGCGTAAAGCGTGAAGCGCTGGCGGCGCATGCGTCGCAGATGCAGCGCCTGGAGAACCAAGATGAATGGCGGACGCTGTCGGACTTGTCGGGGGGAGATTTCGTCGGGCGGTTGCTGGCCGACTACGAAATGTTCACACGCTACGAAATCAACATTTAGCATGTTTGGCCGCCTGATCGCGGTCCTTATGATCGGGTACACCCTCGCAAGTTGCGACGCCGCTCAGGGACAGGGACCTCCCGAAGAAATTCTAGAGTCGGGTCTTGTTTTTGAACGCAAAGAGATTGCCCCCTATTCAGGAGACGTAAAGCTTGTTGGCGATATAGACGGCGATAATCGACTAGATTTCGTTCTTGGCGGCTTCCCCGAGGATGCGATGTCTTGGTGGCGGTGGCCCGACCTGGTCCACACCGTAATCGCGAGGCCCCGCGTCGAGTTCACCACCGACGGCGTGCTTGCCGACATCGATGGGGACGGTGATCCCGACATCGTCACGGCCGATGGGTCCGATGCTGTCAATCTCGTCTGGTTCGAGAACCCGCGGCCGAATGGTAACCCAATCCACGGTCCCAGCTGGAAGCGTCGGGAAATCGGTGCAGTCGGCAGCTGGGGCAAAGACATCAAGGCGGCTGATTTCGACGGGGACGGCCTCGTTGATATCGTCGTTCGGGCGCCTGGCGAAGTGATGATTTTCTTCCAAGAAAGCCCCAGCTCCTGGACCCGCGTGGGCTTGTTCGTCTTCAACCTTGGCGAAGAGGGAATGGCAATCGGTGATATAGACGGCGATGCTGATGTCGATCTCGTCCTGCACGGAGTATGGGCGTCGAATCCAGGCGCAGCGGCAGCACGCGATCCAGCATTATGGCGCAGCTACGAGCTTGGTCCGTTCAATCCTGCATTCAAGGCGCTCGTCACCGACCTTGACCAGGACGGCCGCGCCGACATTCTGACTTCGAGTTCCGAGCACACTGACGACGTCGCCTGGTTCCAGCCCCTCGCCGGACCGACGGGCCGCTGGATCCGCCATGTCATTCAGCCTTCTGTCGCGGGCGCCCATACGCTGCAGGCAGCCGACATGGACGGAGACGGGGACAACGATGTCGTGGTCGGGCAGATGCATACGACCGAGGAGCGCAAACTCGCGATCCATTACAATGTCGACGGGCGAGGAACGCGCTGGGCTCGTCAAGTGATCGACGATGTGGGTCTCCACAACGGCGTCGTCGCCGATGTCGACAGGGACGGCGATTTTGACATCTATGGGGCGAACTGGGTGGGCAACCCGCCTGTCAGAGTGTGGATCAATCGGCTGGATCCGCCTGCATCGGTTCGCCTCGACCGCTGGACCTATCATCGCATCACGAACGGGCACGTCCGCTCCTTTGGGCTCGCTTTTTCCGCCATGGATGGTGATGATCTCACTGACATCATCTCGGGTCCGTTCTGGTACCGTCAACCGTCCGAAGCCTGGAACACAGAATGGGAACGGACCCGGCTTGCCGAGGGTGTGGACGCGGTCGCAGCCCTGGATCTCGATGGTGACGGGCGCGGGGAGGTCATAGCACAGCGCGGCGGAGGCAGGGCGCTGCACCTGGTGTGGCTCCATGCCGAGGACATTGAAGCGCACCGCTTTGAAGAGCACGGGATCGGAGAGGTTCCCGCCGCCAGTCATGAGCTCGGCTCTCAGGGCCATGCGCTAGCCCAGATCGTAAAAGGTGGGAAGCCGGAGCTGGCGGTCTCGAGTGGCGGTGGGGTTTTCTATTTTAACATTCCTGACGATCCAACAGTCGAGCCATGGCCGCGCACCCGCATCTGCGTCGAAGCGTCTGATGAAGGGATCGCATTCGCCGATATCGATGGCGACGGTCTACTTGACCTTGTCGCCACGACCGGCGATGCAAAGACGGCCGCATGGTGGCGCAATCCAGGTGACGGCTCGCCAGACTGGGAGCTTCGGCATGTTGGAAAAGTTCCTGAAATGCTCTATCCCGACCGCGTGGCGGCCGCCGATCTTGATGGCGATGGACGTGCGGACATCGTCGTGACCGAGGAAAATGGCAAAGCCGACAGCGCTAAGGCGTATTGGTGGCACAACCCTGGCGACAGCTCCTCCGACTGGGAGCAACACGAAATCACCTCGCGCGGTTCCCTTAATAGCCTTTCAGTGTCCGATATGACTGGGGACGGCAGGCCGGATCTTATCATGGGCGAGCATCGCGGCGCACTTCGCCTCTCGAGCTGGCATAATCTGGGTGGGGGACGGTTCATCGAGCAACTGATCGGCGAAGGGACGGAAAGCCATCTGGGAGCAAGGACGGTCGACCTCGACGGTGACGGGGATCTCGACATCGTGTCGATCGCATGGGACGCATTCGAAGCCATCCATGTCTGGCGGAATGACGCGGTCGGCGAGGATGCTGATGGCAACCAAAAGGCGCGCTGACGGGGAGGGGTGAGCATCGGCCGGCGCGCGCATGAACCGTAGCGACCTCGTCCGGCACCACCTGTTTACACCGCTGCGCGGGCGCTCATGCCTCGACGCTCAAGTTCGGGAAAATTCGATGCGCTGAATGAATTCAACCGCTCGACGTATTAAACCATTCGACGTTGTCGATAGCAGGTTGACCAAGCCAGTGCGCAAGCCGGGCCGCTCATGCCTTTACGACGTTGTCGGTGCGTGACTGACTACGCGCACAAGCATTTCTGGTATCGAGCACCAGCTTTGCGTGCTTGGTGACGTTCTGCCAATCAATCGCATCATGATCTGTCGAGATGACAACGGCATCATACGATGCCAAACTGCTAGCGCAGATATCCACAGAGGGGCGACCTGCCAGGGTGGCGTACTCTCTTGTTCCGGGTATCTCCGGTACGTAGGGGTCGTGGTAATCAACGACTGCCCCGCGTCGCTCCATGATGTCGATCAGCTTCAACGATGGGCTTTCTCGTGTGTCACCCACGTTTTTCTTGTAGGACATCCCGATCACCAATATCCGCGAACCGCTCAGGCCGCGGCTGGCTCGCCGGTCCAAGGCCTCCACAAGGCGGTCAACCACATAATGCGGCATGTTCGTGTTGATTTCACCGGCAAGCTCAATGAAGCGTGTTGTTATTTCGTACTCTCTTGCCTTCCAGGTCAGGTAGAATGGGTCGATCGGGATGCAGTGCCCGCCGAGGCCGGGGCCTGGATAAAACGCCATATATCCGAACGGCTTGGTCTTGGCGGCTTCGATCACCTCCCAGACGTCGATGCCCATCCTGTCAAAAATCACCTTTAGCTCATTGACCAACGCAATGTTCACAGAGCGAAATATGTTCTCGGTCAGCTTCACAGCCTCTGCCGTTGCGGTGGAGGCCACGGGAACGGTTTGCACGATGATCTGGTCGTACAGTTCCTTGGCAACCTGTAGGGACGATGGGTCGTCGGCGCCTATCACCTTTGCAACTGTGGCGGTGGTGTGTACGTCGTTGCCTGGGTCTACCCGTTCGGGCGAATAGGCGAGAAAAAAGTCCTTTCCTAGAGAAAGCTTCGTCGCCTCGAGCAGCGGCTGCACGACCTCTCGCGTCGTTCCTGGCCAGGTCGTCGACTCCAGAACGACAAGTTGACCAGGGCGCAGCCGCTCCGCGATCGCACGTGCGCTGTTTTCGACGAACGACAGGTTCGGCTCCCGGTTTTTGGTAAGCGGCGTTGGCACCGCTATCAAGATCGCGTCGGGTTCGCTTAGGTCGGCGAAATCGCTGGTGGCGCGAAACCGCTTGCTGTCGACAGCCACTTTGATGGCAGCACCAGGCAAATGATCTATGCCTGTTTCTCCGCGGTTAAGAAGTGCAACCCGAGACGCGTCGATGTCGAAACCGATGACTTTGAACCCCGCGTCCAGCGAGATCATGGCGAGCGGTAAACCAACGTAGCCGAGGCCCATGATGCCAACGGTGTAGTCCCGCGTTCGGATGCGGTTAACCAGTTCCTGAAGGTCTGGAGCAGTCTGCATGAGATGCTGGCAACTTTCGCTTCAATGTCGACAATAAAGGATCGCCTCAATTACCGCGGGGAAGCAGTCCACAGCAATCAGCAAAATGTATGCGCTTAGCCAACCCCAGAGCTGAAAATAGCATGGATTGCACCATTGGGAGAACAGCCGAAATGCTTACCCCAAGCCACGTTGTCAAATAAACCTTGCGCTGCCACATTTAACTTTCAAGCGACATCCTAAAGGATCTGGGAGCCACCTTCGCTCGCGAGATCGAAGATGCCGCGTTTGGCGAAGGGACGCACACTGCGTCAGTCGATTAAACTGTTCGGTCGAGGTGGAGAATATGACGCAATCGATCCTGGTAACTGGTGGAGCGGGCAATATCGGCAGTGCCCTCACTCGCGCGTTGGTCAAGCTACCTCAGACCCAGGTGGTCGTCGCTGACAACCTGTCGACCGGAAGTCGAGACAAGGTACAAATAGACGCGGGCAATCTGACCGTTGTAAAGGCGGATGCGAACGATTTCGACGACATCTCATCATTGTTCTACCGCTTCCATTTCACCCACGTCTTCCACTTCGCAGCCGTGGTCGGTGTGCAGCGGACTTTGGCAAATCCGTTGCTCGTGCTGCGCGACATCACCGGTATCGAGAACGTGCTGAGGCTATGCAAGAACACCGGCGCCGAGCGTGTCTACTTCGCTTCGTCATCGGAGGTATATGGCGAGCCTTTCGAGATTCCTCAAAACGAGAGCACCACGCCGCTTAACTCTCGTCTGCCGTATGCAGTGGTGAAGAATCTTGGAGAGGTCTATCTGCGCACTTTTCAGCGTGAGTTTGGACTGCCATTTACCATTTTTCGCTTCTTCAACACCTACGGACCACGTCAGAGCGAGGATTTCGTTCTGCCGCGATTTGTGCGTGCCGCCCAGCGCGGCGAGCCCCTGACGATTTACGGGGACGGTTCGCAGACCCGCACCTTCTGCTATGTCGACGACACGGTTGACGCTTGCATCGCGGTTCATCGAACGCGCGCGCACGAGAACGAAGTGATCAACGTGGGCAGCGACGTGGAAATGAGCATTCGACAGCTGGCCGAGTTTGTCATCGAAGTGCTGGGCTCGTCATCGAAGTTGGAATTCCGACCGCCCCTTGCGGAGGGCGACATGACGCGCCGCTGTCCTGACACGAACAAGATGAAGGCTATATTGAACCGTCCCCTGGTGCCGCTCGAAGAGGGCATTCGCCGCCTCGCCGACCACCTCTCCCGACCGGAAGACCGCCCTGCACTTAGAAGAGTCGCCTGAACGAGCTGACGGTGGGGAGTGATATGAAGCTCGTATACGTCGGCCAGCCGTACGATAGACTTTTTCCGCCTGTTCAAAACTCAATCGGTCTGATCGTCTACAATACGGCGCTGCGGCTCGGCGAAGGCCTGCAGATTACGCTCTATGGCAAGCATTATCGAGACGACACGGTGCCCGCGGACCTGCCGTTCGCGGTGCGGCGGGCTGCGGCGCGGCGTGACCGCGCGCTGCAGCGGATCATCCACCAGTTTCCGCGCCTGGCGCGCTGGCTGCGGCTGGATGGGAAGGCCGATGACCACTCGCAATATCGTAACAAGGTTCGTCGCTACCTCGCCGTCGATCAACCAGATATCGTCCATTTGATGAATTATTGGGCATGGTGCCGGGAACTGAAGGCAGCCAGCTCATCTCATCGGCTCGTGCTTGAGATGCAGTGCGAGTGGCTGTCACAGCGTGACCGCGATCAGGTGGCCCGTCAGCTCAAGGTGGTGGATGCGGTGGTCGCCGTCAGCGACCACATCGCAAGGACCTTTCGTTCTGCATTCCCGGACTATCCTGGCGTCGTTGCCACTGTCGGTAATGGCGTGGACGTTTCTTACTTTCGGCCGAGCGAGCAGCGGGCTTCCGCATCCACCAGAACCCGACGTGTCATCCTGTTCGTTGGGCGGGTGTCGCCAGAGAAAGGGCTTCACACACTGATCGAGGCCTTCAGTGAGGTTGCGGCCAGGTTCGCGGACGTGGAACTTCGGATCGCAGGGCCGCATTCTCCGCTTCCGGCGGACTTCCTGACCAGCCTCTCGTCGGATCCGCAGGTTACCGCGTTGAGCCGTTTCTACGATCGCTGGGGCAATTGCAAATATCGGGAACACTTAGAGGAACTCATCGAGAGCCACGGGTTACGTGACCGAGTTCACTTCGTGGGCAACGTGCCCCACAAGGACCTCGTAGCGACGTACCATGAGGCCGACATTGTGGTGAATCCGTCACTCAGCGAGAGCTTCGGAATATCGGTCGTGGAGGGCATGGCCTGCGGGATACCGGTGGTGGGAACGCGCGTGGGCGGGATGTGTGAATCCATTCTGGCTGGCAGCACCGGGATGCTGGTCGAAGTCGATGCTCCTGGCGAGCTCGCCCAGGCATTGCTCACGATGCTGGAGGATACGGTCCGGGCAAGCGAAATGGGAAGCGAAGGGCGCAAGCGTGCCGTCGAGCTGTATTCGTGGGAGGCGCGCGCAGAACGGCTCAAGTCCGTCTATCAGAAACTGCGCCCAGGCACGCCGGTCCATGTTTCCGCAAAGATCGTGAGCCATTGAGCCTTAGCGGTGGGCGGCGATCGCCAAGTGCCTCGCAGCTTGTAGGCCGATGTGATGCGCATGCGGCGATCCTCAGTGTAGCGCTCAACCCGGTGAGAGTATCGGTCTACGGACCAACCCATGTCGGATTGAATGGGCCCGTCAGGCCCGCCGTTCTCTTCCCTAACGGCCGTCAGGTGCACCCAGTCCAAAGGGCGGAGTGAAGGAGGCCGAGTGAACCTGGCTGTAACGCTCCGCAATCTGTTCTCCAAATCGCAACGCATTGCTGGTGGCGAGGCGGGTGGCCTCAGGATCGTAACGCGAGCGGCGACCCAGATTTTGCGCGGGGCGCCTACGAGCCGCCGGTCCAGCAGCCATTTGCATCGAACCTGAACGCAGGTGACGATGTCTACGACATCGATTGCGCCGCGTGGGGGCGGCAGGACGCGTCTATGCATTTGAACCGGTGCCGCAAAGCGCTGCCGCGATTGAGCAGAGCGCTCGGCCCAACAGGTCGACACCATCTGTGTGTTCGCCGAAGCGGTCGGTCCTAAGTGCGCACCGCCCACCGGTGATCTATGAACTCGACGACGCCAGGCGCGAGGGCTTCAGCGCGAGGCCCGGGCGATCGCGTCGTTTATGGCATCGATGGACTATGGTAACCATTCTGCCCGCCTCCTACGCCAATGGGAACTGGCACGTCGAGCATGTGCTGGCGGTGCGGCGAGCGAAACCGCGTCTATCCGACGGGCGGAGCCGTCGGCTTCGACCGAGGTCGTCTTCAAACATGGGCACCGGCCCAACGACAGCCGAACTATGCAGTGCGGAGGATCGCCAGCCGCATATGGATCGCGCGTTTCTCAACAAGATGCCAGCTGAGAAAGCCCGCGCAGACTGCTATAGGCAAGGTCAAGATCGTCAGCTGCATAGGCGTGATTGCCGGAACATACATGATCAGTAGCTTCTGAATCGGCCATGCGTAGAGATACACGCCGTACGATATATCATTCCTTCGGTTAATCGAATTTAAGACGCTGTTCTCGTTTAAAAACGCCAAATACAGGAGCAGATAACCTCCAAACACGCCCACTGCGAGGGGCGCTAGCCGTTCCGAGCACATCCCGCCTATGAGAAGGATACAGCACAAAAGCGCTACCCGATTGCTCCTCCTCACATACTCCTTGAGCAGCTGAAACAACGCCCCAATGGAAAATATCATCGTAAAACGTACGGCATCGTCCACGTTACCGATGGGCTCAAAGTTTCCAAGATCGTAGCGAAAGTAGACACCTTGCGAAATGGAACTAACGAGGATTATTGCCAGTGACACTGACATGATCGAAAAGACAAGCGTGGCGCGACCGAGACAGAATACCACGATTGCCACAAGCACATAACAGCGAAACTCGTATGCAATAGTCCATAGTGATCCATTAACATCTGGTGCATGGGACCCGGCAAACGCCGATCCTACCTGCGCCGGGTTCAGCAAGAGCGCCATTTTGGAAAGCTTAGCCGCCCACTGGCTCGGAGATAGTTCATCAAAGTCACCACCTCCCAGCCAAAATACCAGGCTAATGCTGATCAAGTATGCCACAACAAATCCCGGAACTATACGAAGTACACGTCTGGACATGAAGGCGTAGATACTGCTTCGCATGGCGCTGTCGAGCACGAGGAAGCCACTGATGAAGAAGAACCCATAAACAGCCACTTGGCCGGAGGTCAACGTACCGAAGATGTTCTTCAGCACCTCACGATTCGAGTTCCCATCTATAAGTTCCGGCGAGTGGGATATAATAACAAGCGACGCAAAAAATAGCCGGAAGAAGCTTAGGGCGTTGGGCCTTCGTAAGTCGAAATCACTCATTTGATAGCCTTCAAGAAGTGACCTCTTGCGTCGGGCATTGCGATCTCAGCAAGGAGACCCGTTTTTGGGCAGAGCGCGTCAAAGTGAGCTTAGAGGCCGCCGATGGGCATTGTAAGTTCGTCCTTTGAGAGCCGAATTCATCCTTTCGAAGGTACGTGCCTCACGACCTAGTGGATTGATTCCAACGTTTGGAACCCGCGGTTTCGGGCGGCGATGATGTCATCGGGGTTGGCTTCCAGATGAATGGTCGCGGGTTCTCGGCATTGTATTCGCGGATGAAGCGGTTGATGGCGGCCTGAAGATCGACAAGGGAATGGAAGACGCCGTGCTTGAGCCTGCGCCGGGTGAGTTTGGCGAAGAAGCCCTCGACCGCGTTGAACCAGGAGCAGGATGTTGGGGTGAAATGGAAGGTCCAGCGCCGGTGGCGGTCGAGCCAGGCGCTGACCTTGTCTTTTTTTGCGCGGCGAAATTGTCGAGGATTACATGGATTGCCTGTCTGCCGGCACCTCGCGCTCGATGCGGTTGAGGAAGCTGATGAACTCCTGATGGCAGTGGCACTGCATGTTCTGCGCGATGACCGTGCCGTCCAGCACGTTGAGGGCAGCGAAGAGCGTCGTTGTGCCGTGCCGCTTGTAGTCGTGTGATGGCCGAGATCGGCGGAAAGCAACTCATTACTTTGTTCCTGCGCTTGAGCGGAAAAGCGGGAATGCCACTTTGCAGGAAAACGGTTGAAGCTGATTAGAGCTTGACCAACTCCGAAATATCATACTGTTTGGATCCATGGATCCAAAATCGATTTTTAGCGAGCTGCAAGACGAGATTGAGTCAGGTGAATTGGCACCAGGTTCGGTTCTCAAGCAGGAATCGATCGCCGAGCGTTTCGGAGTGAGCCGCCAGCCAGTCAGACAGGCCCTGGACCGTTTGCTCGGAAGTGGCTTGGTCGTGCGGCGACCCGATCGAAGCCTGGCAGTCGCGATCCTCTCAGAACGGGAGGCGACCGAACTTTGCGAACTTCGGGCCATTTTGGAGGTCGCTGCCTTGGAGCAGTCGCTGCCGGAGCTTCAGCCTTCCGCCTTGCGTAAGGCTGAGAGGCTCAACGACGAGCTGTTCGCGGAGTACGATCCGTCGCGGATTCTGGAGCTCGACCAACAATTTCACCTCGCCCTGTACAGCGGTTGCACGAATACTCGATTACTTGAGACCGTCGGAGACCTTCGACGAGAATCCCGGCGGTCAACCCTTCACCAAGGGCGTGGCGCCCAGGAGCGAATTGATTTCTTCGAGGAACACGCGGCGATCGTTGCCGCTTGTGCGAGGCGCGATTTCGACGCTGCGGCGCAGCATCTTCGCTGCCATCTGATCCAGACGACTGCAAGACTTCTTTCCGTTCCGACAAAGGATCAATCATGAAAATGACCGTCGAAGTACACTGGGAGCGAGAAGGAGCGGTATTCACCGACAAGCGCTACAGCCGCGCGCACATCTGGCGCTTCGACGGAGGCCAAGTGGTGCCGGCATCCGCTTCGCCACATATCGTTCCGCTTCCTTATTCAGTGGAAGCCAACGTCGACCCGGAGGAGGCTTACATCGCGGCGATTTCCAGCTGCCACATGTTGACCTTTCTCTCGATCGCGGCGCCCCAGGGGATCGTCGTGGAGAGCTATACCGACAAGGCGGTCGGGATGATGGAGAAGGTGGACGGACGATTGGTAGTCAGCCGCGTTGACCTCAATCCGACCATTGTCTACGCCGGGGAAACGCCAACCGCCGCAACAGAAGCGGAACTTCACCACTCGGCGCATGAACAGTGCTTCATTGCCAATTCCGTGAAGACGGAAATCCAGGTCGTCACTTGACAGGCATTCGGCGGCATGGCGACCTGCTCAAAAGCCACTAGTTGGGCGTTCGCTGCTTAAGCACATTGGCTATCCTTAGTTTCGCTTCCCCGGTGTCTGCGAGTTGTGTCCGCATTGGGTCAGCATTGCTGCCGTTCACAATGCGGACAATGAAGGTCACCGATGGGTCATGGGCGTGAGTTCGACTGAGCGGAAGCGAACTTCCGCTTTGGGTCGCCGGACCGTCGTCGTGAGTTGCCCCGAAGCGGCCCTTCCTGACCGAATTTCCTTCCCGGAAGCCGACGTTCACCAGAACCACCAGTCTTGACCCCAAACCGGCCCTTGCTGGGCCGATTTGGCGGCTCGTAAGCGGACGTTGCCCGGAGCAGCGACTTTGCACCGTTCCTGCCGTTCCAATTGAAATCAGCTACGGCGCTAGGTGACCCGGCTCAAGTCATTCCCAAAGCCGTCGGCTTCTTCAAGCCGCCGATCAGCGGCATGGAAGTGGCATGTTACTCAGCCCGCTTGGGCGCGGTGAACGTCCATAGGGGGCGATGCTGACGTCGCGACTTTGCCAAGCTGGAAGACCTCCGTCGCCTCGCCGCGGCCGCGCAGCCGGTGCTTGCCCGCCGGGATCCTTTCGAACCTTTCGTCGAGCCGCGACGCGGTCTCGCCGGAAATGGCGATTGCGGCGGTGGCGCCCGGTTCGAGCTGCTTGCCGAGGTCCTGCAGCCGCTGGCTGACGTTCACGGTGTCGCCGACGATCGTATAGTTGACACGATCGGATGCGCCGATATTGCCGACGATGACGGAGCCCGTGTGGATGCCGATACGGACATGAAGCGGAGGCCGGCCTTCGCCAGCCGCTTCCAGATTGTCCTTGTCCAGCTCCTCGCGGATCGCCGCGGCTGCGCGGACGGCCGCGGCGGCATGCCCCTTCAGACGATCCGGCGCGCCGAAGAACGCCAGCATGCCGTCGCCCAGGAACTTGTCGACCGTGCCGCCATGTGCATCGACCGCGCCGCACAGGATCGCGAAGTGGTGGTTCAGCAGCCTGGCCGCGGCGGCGGCGTCCATCTGCTCCGACAGCGTGGTGAAGCCGGCGATGTCGGTGAACATGACGGTGACGACCGCTTCGCGCGGTTCGGCGATGCCGCTCTCTCCGGTGCGCACCAGCTTGGCCACCAGCGAGCGCGGAACATAGGTCGAGAATGCACGCAGACCGATCAGCATGGCATTGAACGCCGAAGCCTGGTTGTCCAACTCCAGCACCCTGCTGCGCGGCAGGGGGGTCACGCCGTCGAGATCGAAATCGGCGACGCGCGTGGCCTGGCCGGCAATCGCCTGGATCGGGCGCGACAGGCGCCTGCCGAGAAGAATCGCGACGATGACCGCCACCGCCATCGCGCCAAGTCCAAGCATGGCCGATCCCATGACGCGCTCGATTTCGTCACCGATCTGACTGGTCTTGAAATACGCGCCGAGCGTCCAGGGCCGGTCGCCATAGCCGGTGATCTCACGGGTAATAGCGACGTAAGTGTTCTCTCCGTCCCATGACGTCGAACCGTCCTTGTCGTCAACCTGGATTTCGTCAACCCGGATTTCGGCAACCTCGATATCGCGGGTACGCTGCGTGCTGAACTCCGGTTCCGGTTTGCGCGCCTCATATCCGGCGAGAACCGGATCGCCGAAATTGGCGAGCGGCGTCAGCGGCAGGATGCCGTCCTTCAGCGCATCCGGGGAAGCCAGCCGCTGGTCCGCCAGGATGGATCCGTCGCCATCCAGAATGAAGGCATGCGTGCCGAAGCGCGACGACAGTTCCTGCGTGATTTTGGACAAGTTCTGCAGTTCCACCGCGGCGATCACCCAGGCCTTCGTGGCGCCATCGCGTGACAGCGGCGCCGAGACGTTGGCGAACAAGCCATATTCGTTGGCCACGAAGGCGCCCCACCGGCGTCCGTCGACCTGCTGGCGCTCTTCAAGAACGGCGCGCACTTGCGGCGATTTCTCGGTCTCGGCGGGGAGTTTCCGGATCGTTCCGGCAGGATATTTGGCGTCGTTGTCCCCGGTCACCGCCGCCCCCCTGCAAATCAGGTCGGGTGTGCAGATCAACATTGCGTTCACCCCCGGCGCTGCCGCCAGCGCACTGGCAAGTGCCGCCGACATCGCCTCGTCGTCGATCTGGAACTCGCCCTGCTTGTAGAGCTGCGCGACGCCGTCCACGGCGCTCTCGGCGCGCCCCATCTCGGCGCGCAGCGAATCCTCCATCGCATCGATCAGGAGCGTCGACTGGGCGCCGAGCAGGTCGAAAGTGTTGCGAAGGTTGGCGCCGACCGACAATGCGAGCACGCCGCCGACCGACAGGAACACGAGGCTGCCGAAACTCATCGCCATGATGACTGCAATGGGGATGCGACGCCGCTTCTTTTCGGGGCGGACCAGACGCACTGGTTGTGCGGACGTGCTCATGCAGCCAGTGTCATAATGCGCCACCGCATTGCAAGCCCGGTGACGGCTTTAAGGAGAGGACGCGCCGAAGCATTCGCACCAATGTGGCGCCGATGTTTCCAGCGCCGATGATTCCGATCCTCATAGGGGTGTTCCTTTCGTAAATATGGAAGAGCGCCCGCCTCAGTCGCGGACGCGGGCGCCTCGAAGATGCGCCCCTTTCTCGCGCAGAGAGTGTCAACGCTTACGGATCGGTCGGCTGCAACCGCTTTGTACTCCACCCAGTGACCGTAGGCCTCGATGCCAGTCTTGAATTCCGGGGCATCAAACGCGTGATGAGCGCCCCTGTAGACCTGAAGCTGCACGGAGCTTTCCCTGCCGCTGCGCTGCTTCATCATCTCTCGGCATTTTTTGGCGGGGCTCCAATCGTCAAGCTCGCCGATCAGGATCAAGGTCGGGACTGTCGCCACGCCCTTGACCCATTAGAGAACACTATCGGTCGACAGCGGCCGAAGGGCGAAGGTCGGGTTTGGAGAAGATCCGGGAATGGCTACTTCTGGCGCATCCATGACCTCCAGCGTGGTCGCGGGCTATGTCTGCTTTCAGGAAGCGGCAAAGGTGATCTCTCCGGCAGAGATAGAGGCATTGCCGCCCGGCAGTCTTGGTTCACGAGTGCGGACCGTCCGCAATCAGCGCGGAACTGTCAGAAAGCGGAAGTAGCGACAGCAGCAGATCGCTCACCTGTCCCAACAAACGACGCGCGGTGAGACGGGCGGCACGCCAAACGTGCTGTCAGGGCTGGGCGGAACGCCGCAGAGCGGCGTCCCGTGGCTTCGTTCACAAGTCTAGTTCTTGACCACGTCTTCCAGAAAGAACCGGCCCAGCGGATTCTGGTAGAAGTTCTCGATGTTATTACGCGAGACGTTGATGAACGGGCTGTAGTACAGATCGATCCAGTTGACGTCCTCTTTGGCCATCTTCTGCAGATCGGTGTACATTTGCTCGCGCTTGGCCGGATCCATCTCGATGCGCGCCGCCGCGACCAGCTCCTTGACCTTCTCGTTGTTGTAGCGGGTCATGTAATTCATGTTCGCGTCGTGGCCGAGAACGAAGGTGGTCTTCTGGTCTGGGTCGAGGATGTCGTTGGTCCAGTAGTTGACACAGATGTCATAGTCGCCGGCCACCAGCATGTCCCATTCCTGGCTCGGGTCGACCTTCTGGATGTTGACGGTGACTCCGGCTTTGGCGAGCTGCTGCTGCAGCAGCACGGCCGTCTGCTCGACGATCTCGTCGCCGGCCCGCACGACGTAGTTGAGCGTCAGGTCCGAGGCCCCGGCGTCGGCCAGCATCTGCTTGGCCTTTTCCGGATCGTAGGGCCGCTTCAGATTGTCGGCGTAGTAATAGAGTGCGCCCTTCGGGACGTAGGAGTTTGCGACCTCGCCGTAGCCGAACGTCACCGTTTCGACCACAGCCTGCTCGTCGATGGCCATGTCGAGGGCCTGCCGCACCTCCTTCTTCGCCAGCGCGCCATGCTCGTGGTTAATCAGCAGGTGATCTTCGCGGGTCGACGGGTCGAGGTGGACGGTGAGGTTGGAATCCTTCTGCAGTTCGGCGACGCGTGAGAACGGCACAAAGATCGCGGTGTCGAGCTGGCCGGCCTGCACGTTCAGCATGCGGGTGTTATCGTCCGGCACGGAGATCCACTCGACGCCGTCAAGGCTGACACGATCGGCCTCCCAGAAATGCGGGTTTTTCGCCAGGATGACACGGTCGCCGCGCCTCCATTCCGTGATGGTGAAGGCGCCAGAGCCGATGGGTGTTTCGGCATATTTCTCCGGACCGAGCGTCTCGAAGCCCTTCTTGGAAAGAACCGAGGCGATCGGGAAGGCCAGCGTCGCCAGGAACGGCGCGGTCGCCTGCTTGAGTTTGATCGTGACGGTCTTTGGATCGGTTGCCTCGACCGTATCCATCACCTTGAAAGGATCCGCCCACAGCGAGCCCTCGTCATCCCTGATGCGGGTGAGGCTGAACACCACGTCGTCGGCCGTCAGGTCGGAGCCGTCCGAGAACTTCGCGTCGCGCAGCTTGAGCGTATAGGTGAGGCCGTCCGGACTGACCTCCCAACTCTCGGCGAGACCGGGCTCCAGCTTGGTGCCCGTCTTGTCGACGCGGATCAGCACGTCATAGACGTTGGCGAACACCCACAGGTCGATGTTCTGGGCGGTCTTGATCGGATCGAAGGTGGTCGAGTCTTCGCGCCGGCCAATCGTGAGTACGCCGGCGGCTTCTGCGAGCGTCGCCCCCAGGGACAGGCTGGTCATAACGGTGACCAAGCCGATGCGCATCCATTTGCTTCTTAACATCGTTATTCCCCTTCTGGTTTGCCTTTGGTTTCAGTTTGCGACCCCGTCGGCCTGCGGGGTCGCCATCTTCGAGGGAGCAAGCAGCGGCTTGTCCGGATCGATATGCGGAACGGCGGCAATCAGCGCGGCGGTGTAGGCATGCTTCGGCCGGGAGAACACTTCCTCCGACCGACCTTCCTCGACGATCACGCCGCGGTGCATCACCACAACACGCTGGCAGAGATTGCGAACGATTGCGAGATCGTGGGCGATAAATATCAGCGTGAGCGACATACGTTCCACCAATTCGCGGAACAACTCCACGATCTGCGCCTGGATGGTGACGTCGAGGGCGGCCACGCACTCGTCCGCAATGATAAGTTTCGGGTCGACGGCGAGCGCGCGAGCTATGCCGGCCCGCTGGCATTGGCCGCCGCTCATCGAGCGCGGCTTGCGGTCGAGGAACGCGCGCCCCAAGCCGACCAGGTCGAGCAGTTCGCCGCAGCGTGCCGGAATTTGCGCGGTCTCGATTTTGCCCTGTACCCGCAGGACCTCCGCCAGCATCTTGCCAACGGTAAGATGAGGATTGAGGGCGTTGTAGGGGTCCTGGAAAACCATGGCGGTTTGACGTCGCAGCATGCCGAGGACCGCGCGACCCGATGCGATGTCCGTACCATCGAACCGTATCGTGCCTGACGAGACCGGCGTAAGTCCAAGGACGGCGCGCGCCAGAGTGCTCTTGCCGCTTCCGGATTCGCCGACAATGCCGACCGTTTCGCCCGGCATGACACGGAGTGTGACCCCATTGACGGCATCGACCGCGCCTCGCCGGAACAGGCCGCCCGTGGCGAAGCGCACGTGCAGCTTCTCGATGTCGACCACCGGCACCGCTCCGGGTGTCCGGAGCTTCTCAGCCTTTGCCGGCATGTCCTCCTCCGGCAGCGAGGGATGACTGGCGATCAGCGAACGGGTGTAGGCATGCGCCGGCGCCGCAAGCAGACCGCGCTTCTCTCCAATCTCCACCAGTCGACCTTGCCACATCACCGCGATGCGGTCGCAGACTTGGGCAACGATGCCGAGATCGTGGGTGACCAGGATCACCGAGAGTCCACGCCTGGCGCGGATGTCCATCAGAAGCCGCAGGATCTGCGCCTGTATCGTCACGTCGAGTGCCGTCGTCGGCTCGTCGGCGATCAGGATCCTGGGATTGCTTGATAGCGCCGCGCCGATCATGGCGCGCTGGCGCATGCCGCCGGAGAATTCGTGCGGGTAGCTATCGTATTGCCGAGCCGGATCCGGAAACCCGACCTGGGCGAGGATATCCACCGCCGCGGCGCGCGCCGCCTTGGCGTCCAGCCGCTGGTGAAAGCGGATGCCCTCGGTGATCTGGTCGCCGATCCTCATGACCGGGTCGAGATGGCTGCTCGGATTCTGAAAGATCATGCCGATTTTACCGCCGCGCACCGCGAGCATCTCGGCTTCCGGCGCGGTCGTCAGCTCACGCCCGGAAAGTGTGATCGAGCCACCGCTGATCCTGAGCCGGCTCGATGGCAGCAGCCTAACGAGTGAGCGGCAGAGCAGGCTCTTGCCCGACCCGCTCTCGCCGACCAGCCCGAGCACTTCTCCCGGGGCGAGATCGAGCGACACGGCATCAAGCAGGGTACGCTCCCCGCCGTCACCGTCATGGACGACCGTCAGGTCGGTGACCTTGAGCAGCGCCGCGATCACTCGTGAACCCCGAACAAATCGGCCAGCCCGTCGCCGATCATGCTGAAGGCGAAGGCGAGCGTCACGATCGCAAGCCCCGGGAACAGTGTAATCCACCACGCGGTGGTGACGAAGGCTTGGCCTTCCGCCACCATCACGCCCCACTCCGCGACTGGCGGCTGCACGCCCAGCCCGAGATAGCTAATGGCCGCGCCATTCAGCAGGACGAGGACCGCGTCGGACATCGCGAAGACGACCGAGCCGGCAGCGGCATTGGGCAGGAGGTGACGGAACATGATGCGCATGCGGCTGAAGCCGAGGCTGACCGCCGCAACCGCGTAGTCGTGGTTCTTGAGCACGAGCATCTGTGCGCGGATGAGCCGCGCGTAGGAAACCCAGCCGACGAGGGCCATGGCGATGTAAAAACTGGCCAGGCCAGGCCCCAGGATCGCAATGATCGACAGCATCAATACCAGGAACGGGAAGGCCAGGATGACGTCGACCAGCCGCATGAAGATGGCGTCGACTATCCCGCCGAAGAAGCCGGCTACCGTGCCCAGCGTGGTGCCGATGAGAAAGGGGAAGATAACGCCGATGACGGCGATCTTGAGGTCGATGCGCGTTCCCCAGATGACGCGCGAGAGGATGTCGCGGCCGAAATTGTCGGTCCCGAACGGGTGCAGCCAGGACGGCCCCTGGAGCCGTGCTGTCGCGTCCTGGGCGATCGGATCGTAGGGCGCGATCAGCGGCGCGCCGAGCGCGAGGACGACGAACGCCCCAAGCAGGAAGACGCCGGCCGCCAGCGTACCGCGGCGGCGAAAGCGGCCCTTTCCGCCGAGCGCGGGCGCGGCCAAGGGCTCGCTCACAGCTTCACCCTCGGATCGAGAGCCACCGTGACGATGTCAGCCAGGAAGTTGATCAGCACGGTGGCGCAGGCGAAGACCATCGCCACGCCCTGCACGACCATGTAGTCGCGCGAGAAGATGGCGCGCACCAGCAGCTGGCCCATGCCGGGCAGCGCGAAGACGGTCTCCACCACGACGGTGCCGCCTATCAGCCAACCTATGTTTACGGCGAGAAGGTTGACGGTCGGCACCAACGAATTTGGCAGCACGTGGCGCCAGAACACGATGCTCTCCGGCATGCCGCGCGCGCGCGCGGCAGTCGCCACGTCGGACTTCAAGCCTTCGACCATCGCCGCACGCAAGCTGCGGGCCAGAACGGTCGACAGCGACAGCGAGACAGTGAGGCTCGGCAGCACGAGATGTGCAAGCTTTTCAGAAAGCGTGTTGCCGTAACCGGACACCGGGAGAATGGCGAGTTCGACGCTGAACAGGATGATCAGCATCAGGCCGAGCCAGAAGGGCGGGAAGCCGATGCCGAAGGTGGAAACGATGCGGATAACTTGGTCGGCCAGCCTGCCCTGATTGCGCGCCGCGATCGCCGCCACCGGCACGGCGATCAATACCGACAGCACAACGCTGCAAAGCACCAGCGTCAGAGTGGGCTCGATGCGCGTGGCGATCAGCTTCAGCACATCGATCTTGTAGAGGATCGAGCGCCCCATCTCGCCGTCCGCGAGGTTGCGCAGGAAGTAGAAATACTGGGCGAGCATGGACTCATCGAGGCCGTACTGCGCGCGGATGCGGGCGATCGCTTCGGGGGTGGCGCGGGTGCCGAGCAGAACGCGAGCGGGGTCGCCGGGGATCAGCCGGACAAGGATGAACGTGAACACGCTGATGCCGAACAGCACCGGCAGGAACTGAAGCGGACGGTATAGAACGAACTTATAGCGGTGCATGGCCCTGAGGTGTTTCCCCGTCCGCTCCCTTTCCCCTGCATTCCGCCTGCATCAGCCTGCCTTGTTGCGCGAGAGGAACCCTAAAAGGATCGGATAGTATGCAGCTGGGTTCTCGTAGAAGGGCATGTGACTCGCATTCGGGATGATGTGCAACTCCGACTGCGGCAGGCCAAGCTTCATGCGCAGACCACAGGCTGGTGTCAGTTCGTCGTGCTCGCCATGCGTGATCAGCACCGGCACCTTGATCCTGGGCAGGTCGGGCACCCGGTTCCAGTCCTTGAGATTGCCGATGTAGAGAAACTCGTTCGGACCTTGCATGGTCGCGTAGGGTCCCATGCTCCAGTCGTCGAGCGAGCGGCGCACCGGCGCCGGCCATTCGGGCAGGCGGCAGACATGGCGGTAGTTGAGGATCGTCACCGCCGCCATGTATTCCGGATGATCGTAGGTTCCCTGCGCCTCGTGCTTCTGCATCATCGATACGGTCTCGGGTCCCAGCGACGCGCGCAGGCGTTCCAGTTCCAGAACAAGATGCGGCATGTCGGCGACCGTATCCTCGAGGATCAACGTCTGCAGGTTCTCCTGGTAGGCAAGCGCATATTCGATCGCCAGCCAGCCGCCCCAGGAATGACCCAGCATGTGTACATTGCCGAGTCCCAGCGTCTTGCGAACCGTCTCGGTCTCCTCGACGTAGCGCGCGATAGTCCACAACGAAGTGTCCGTGGGCCGGTCGGAGGCGCCGGTGCCAAGCTGGTCGAACGCCACGACCCTGTATCCCTTGTCTATCAGGCAGGAGTGCGATTCGCGAAGGTAGTCGCAGGCCAGGCCAGGCCCGCCGTTGAGGCAGAACACCGTCTCGGTGCTGGAGCCGAAGCTGTAGGCGACGACTTTAAAGCCGTCGACATTTACCTCGATGCGATCGTCGGCCGCCATCTCTCGCCACATGATACGCTCCGAATGCACAGATTTTAGGCATGCTCATATATTAAGCGAAACGTTGGGAGTGCGTCAGCTATAAGAAGTGATAGGGTGGTCCGGGATGTAGGCGGAAGAGCTCATGCTGGACGAAATCACAACGATCAGGCGGCGTTTCACTCGCCATGGCACCTTGGACGAATGCATCGACGAGGCGTTCGCCGCCCTGTCCGGCCTAGGCTACGACGCGCTGGTCTACGACTACACGCCCATCCCGTACGATCTCGACGGCGCTATCATGATCCCGTCGATGCTCAAGCTGCGTAACATCGATGACGACATGCGCGACTATTGGTGCGATCGAGGTTACTTCCGCATCGATCCGGTGCAGATCGTGGCGGCGCGCAGTTCCGCCCCCTTCGCCTGGAGCTACAACAAGGAGATCGACACCGAGATAGGCGCGCTCCTCGACGAGACTACGGAACCCGTTGCGCGCTATCTGCGCGAGCGCGACCTCACTAGCGGCGTCACGATCCCTATCCACATGCCGCGCGGCGGCTATGCCACGGTTACCGGCATCCGCCTCGGCGCGGACGAGATGGTAGATCGGGATGCGGGAACCATCGCGCGCTTTAGCTTGCTGGCGCATGTCTTCCACGACACGGCCTACGCCTTCTACGACCGATCGGCTCTCAGTCCGCTCCTGCCGTCCTTGACTGAGCGCGAGCGCGAGTGTCTCCGCCATTCGGCACATGGCCTCTCTGCCAAGGAGATCTCGCGCGTCATCGGGCGCTCGATTCCTACGGTCGTCATGCACCTCACCGCCGCCGCCAGGAAGCTGGGCGCCAGGAACCGCACGCAGGCCGTCGTTCGCGCCGCGCATTTCCGCCTGCTCGACAACTGACGAAAAGACCCTATCACCCAGCGGGCCCGGTGGTTATTCCTAATAGTGCGGGTATCGCTTTCTGCGGACGGACCGCTCGGCAAGTTTGCAGCCGGTTCTTCCAGCTATGAGGGAGAAGCCAACTAAAGCCCCGCAGATAGCCCAAAAGGTATCTTTGGAAGAAGTGCGGGAGTTTTGACCGGCGAGGAAACCGCTTTGTTCTTGTTGAGAAGCGGCTGTATCGTGAAATCAGCACCCATGACAATCCGCAACTGGTCAGCGGCGTGGGGAGGCTAAGACACGGAGTCCTGCCATGTCATCGGATAACCGTCTCCGGCCGAACCCGAAGCGGAGGCCTAAGGTGGCTTCCTCGGTTCCAGCTAAGCCGGCAGCGCCGGCCGCGCGGGAGCCCGGGCCGGACGCCCGCAAGACGGTCACCATCCTCTTCGCCGACATCGTCGATTCCTCGCGGCTTAGCCTCTCCCTCGATCCCGAAGCGCTCCGGAACCTGCTCTCCCGGTACTTCGGCGAGTTGAGCGTCGTCGTTCAACGGCACGGCGGAATCGTGAACAACTATATCGGGGACGCGATCATGGCTGTGTTCGGCATGCCGTTCGTCCACGAAGACGACGCGCTGCGCGCTGTGCGGGCAGCGGTGGAGATGCGCGAAACACTTGCCATCCTTAACCACGAACTCGAAGCCGGTTGGGGCGTCCGCCTTATGAACCGAATCGGCATCAACACCGGCGAGGTGATCGCCGGCGACCAAACGCAGGGATACTTGTCGGTCGCCGGAGAGGCCGTCATTGTCGCGAAGCGCCTTGAGGAGGCAGCGACGGCGAATGAGATCCTTATAGGGGAACCGACGCACAAGCTCGTGCGCGATGCGGTCGTCGTCGAGCCGAGTGGGCCGCGCGCACTCAAGCGCGGCGCGACCATCCGCGCCCTCGTCGTGTTAGAAGTCCTCGCCCACGCCCCCGGCGTTGCGCGCCGCTTCGACTCGCCTTTCGTCGGGCGCGAACGCCAACGAGCCTTGCTTGAGACCGTCTTCCGCAACGCGGTCGGCGATAGGACCTGCCACCTGGTCACCATTCTCGCCGACGCGGGTGTGGGAAAGTCGCGGCTCGTACGGGAGTTCACGAGCGGCCTTGCCGAGGATGTCACAGTCTTGCACGGCCGCTGTCTGCCCTATGGCGAGGGCATCACCTATTGGCCGCTGGCCGAGATAGTCCGGGAGCTTACCCGCGCGGAGGGACCGGACTCCGGCAAGCAGCTCGCAGCGGTGGTCGAGGCGCGGCTCGCAGGCGACGAGAAGGCCCGGCTGATTGCCGAGCGTGTGACCGGGGCGCTCGGGCTTGGCGGCGCGGGACAAGGGACGACCGAGGAGACCGCCTGGGCCGTCCGGAGGCTGTTTGAGGCGCTCGCGCGAGCGGGGCCGCTCGTCGTTGTGGTGGACGACGTCCATTGGGCTGAGTCGACATTCCTCGACTTAGTCGAGCACGTCGCCGACTTCTCACGCGATTTCCCGATCCTGCTCATCTGCATCGCGCGGCCGGAGCTCTTCGACTCGCGTCCTGGCTGGGGGGCCGGCAAACGCAACGCGACGTCGATCGTCCTCGAGCGGCTCAGCGACGCGGAATGCCGCGAGCTGATCTCCAACCTGCTTGGCCACGCGCCGCTGCCGCCCGCTGCCGAGTCGAGGATCGCGAGCGCGGCCGAGGGCAATGCGCTCTTCGCAGAGGAACTCGTGGCGATGCTCGTCGACGACGCGTTGCTCAGGCACGCGCCCGACAGCTGGGTCGCCGCGTCGGACCTCGTTGATCTGCCCGTCCCCTCGACTATCAACGCGCTTCTCGCTGCCCGTCTCGAGGGCCTCCCGTCCGTCGAGCGCGCCATCCTGACGGCCGCAGCGGTCGAGGGCTCAGTATTCCATCGGAGCGCCGTCAGCGAGCTCGCCTGCCCGGTGCTCGACACATTCGAGGACGGCTTGCTCGCGCTCGTCCGCCGGGACCTGATCCGCCCGGAGGCGCCGTTGTTCGCCGGCGAGAAGGCCTATCGCTTCCGTCACGTCCTGATCCGCGACGCCGCGTATCGCTCCCTGCCGAAGAATGCGCGCGCCGACCTGCACGAGCGCTTCGCCGCCTGGCTCGAGCTAGCGGCCGCGGACCGGCTACGCGAGTTTGAGGAGATTGTCGGCTATCACCTCGAACAGGCCTTTCAGTACCGTGTCGCGCTCGGTCCGCGCGACGTGCGCGCGGCCTCGCTTGCCGCCCGGGCGTGCGAACGGCTCGAGGCAGCCGGGCGGCGGGCGCTTGTCCGCAGCGACCTGCCGGCGGCGATCAGCCTGCTTGAGAGGGTTTCCCGGCTGCTTCCCACCGATGACACACGGCGGATCGTGCTGCTCGCCGACTTGAGCGGCGCGCTGATCGAAAGCGGCCGGCTGGACGACGCCGGGCGCGCGCTGGACGAGGCGGAGCGCTTGGCCGCTGCCGCTGACGACCAGCGCTTGGCAGCGCATGTGCTCGTTCAGCGGCAGTTCCTCCGGATCTTCCACGGCGAAGAGGGCGGGCTGGAGGAGTCGGCATGCGCGGTAGCTGCGGTGATCCCGGTCTTCGAGCGCCTCGGGGACGACCTCGGCCTCTGCCGCGCACGGCGGCTTGAGGCCTGGCTATCCTTCACCGCGGCTCGCGGCGAGGCCGCCATTGCAGCTTGGGAGCAAGCTGCTGCTCACGCGCGACGTGCGGGGGATTGGCATGAGTACTACGAAATCCTCACGTGGATCGCTTCCTCCTTGTGGTTCGGGCCCACCCCGGCAGCCGAGGGCATCCGCCGTTGCGAGGCGATGCGCGTGCAAGTGGGCGAAAGCCCCGAGTCCGAGGCAGCGATCCTCCGCCAGCTCGCGTGCCTCAACGCGATTGTCGGCCGCTTCGCGATTGCCCGCGATCTGATCGCGACGAGCAACGCCACCTACGCCGACCTCGGCCTTACGCTCTACGTGGCGTCCTCAGAGCATGAGGCCGTCGTCGAGCTGCTCGCCGGGAACCCCGCTGCGGCCGAGAGGAGCGCGCGCGCAGCGTATCGTGCGCTTGAGGAGATGGGCGAGCGCGCGTTCCGTTCGACGATGGCCGCGTCCCTCGCCGTGGTGATCCTCGAACAGGGACGCGACGAAGAGGCCGAGGACTTTGCTAAACTCAGCGCCCAGCTGGCTGCGAGCGGAGACCTGGTGACGCAGGTCCGTTGGCGCCGCGTGCGCGCACGCGTGCATGCGCGGCGGGCAGAGCTCCGGGCGGCGGAGGCGCTCGCGCGCGAAGCAGTGACGATCGCCGAAGCGACCGACTTCGTCAACGACCGGGCGGATGCACTGGTCGACCTGTCGCACGTGCTCGAGGCCGCCCGCCGAGGCGACGAGGCGGTCGCCGCTGTGTCCGGAGCGCTGCATCTCTACGAGCTGAAGGGAAACGTGGTCGCCGCGGCCGCGACCCAGCTCCGCCTAGGCAAACTCGTCAAAATGTGACACCGTCGGGAGGCGGCAAGGGGCACCGCCCGCACCTCCTTGTGAACCGCTCTGGGTCGGAGGTGATGTGATGCCACCGAACTTCGTACGATCGACGAGCATAAATATGCCTCACCGCTGGCCCCCTAGAGCTAGACCGGGCGAGACAGTGCTGAGGCTCGATACTTGGGTCCTCCAGCCGGGTGGCGCCTGCATGGGCCTTTCTGCTTAATCCCAACTTGTTGAAGGCCCCCTTTCCCATCGGGTGAGGGTGCTACTTCCTGAAATCATTTTCAGAGGTCAAGCATGGTCACGAAAAAGAAAGCCCCAGCGAAACAGACACCAAAGCGACTCGGTGCGACGAAGCCTACGAAGCGAAAAGCTGAGACAGCAAACCCAGCCGCAACTTCCGAAATTGCCGAGCCAGTCCGCGAATTTCTCAAGAAGACATCGATTCCTAAAGGATTCGTTAACCCAAAGCCGATCGTGCTGTCGGAGTTGCGAAAGCGCGTGACCGAAACGAATCTGAGACCCACCGTTTCGCTGGAGCAACTGTTGGCCAGCGCGAATCGCATCAGGCCGGCGGACCTTCCCGTGGAGAAGTTACCGGAAGACGTCAAAGAGTCTATCCTCGCACTAAAGCCGGGGATTCGACGTTTTCACGGCGTTAAAATTCCGCTCTACTGGTTCCCGTTTCCCTGGCTGAGTTCTGCCTGTGCAGATCGCTTCGGATACATGTCGTCCGCGGCCACCCGTGCGGCAACGAAGTTGCCATTCAATGTCGCGACGCAAGCACTCCTCGGCCAACTCGGTAACCTGATGGGAGACCCCGGCCGTGATCCTAATCCTGCGTCTCACAATCCCGCTGATGCGGGCGTGTCTTCGATACCAGCAGGCTTCACTTATTTTGGTCAGTTTGTCGACCATGACATCACGTTCGACGTCTCGTCGACTCTCGACGCCGCTACCGATGCGAATACAATCAGTAACATGAGGAGCCCGGCGCTCGATCTGGATTCCGTTTACGGCCGCGGGCCTGGCTTAGATCCATTTCTCTACGTATTTCCTACATCTGGTCCAGCTACCGCAATCAAGCTGCATAGGGGCTCGAACACTCCTATTGGCCCGGGCGGCCCCAGCAACAACGGTGACAAATCGGGCATGGTCCAGCAGACGAGTTGGGATGTGCCCCGCATGCAGGGTACGAATACTGCAGCGATCGGCGATCCGCGCAACGACGAAAATCTGATCATCGTACAGTTCCAGCACGCTATGCTGCGTTTCCATAACGCCGTTGTTGATCTGCTGGTGGCAGTCGCGTTTGCGGGCGACATTTTCGCAGAGGCCAAACGGATCGTGACCCATCACTACCAATGGGCCGTGGTGCATGACTTTCTGGAAAGAATCTGCGGAGTGGCTGCCGTAAACAACGCGATGGCGAGCGTATCTGCTCCCATCGGCAGCTCGTTCCGAATGCCCGTCGAGTTCGCCGTGGCAGCGTACCGGTTCGGCCACAGTATGATCCGTGATACGTACTGGGTGAATTTCAACTTCCCGGAAGCCACACTTGGAAAGGTGTTTGAGTTCAATCGCGATCCACGGCTGCCGGTCTTTTCCACCTGGGTCGTTGACTTCAACGCGTTCTTTGACACCGGAGTGCCAGTACCGGTTCACAACAAGGCCCGGAAAATCGATAGCTTCATCGCTAACGGATTGGAATCGTTGCCCGGATTCACTGGAATGATGGCGATTCTGGCAACGCGAAACCTCCGGCGCGCTCTATCTCTCGGTCTGCCGAGTGGACAGGGCATGGCCAACTCATTCGGCATTGCGCCGATGACCGCGGCGCGGCTGACATCTGGGGTGTCGGCGGCCGAAATGGCTGTGCTGAATTCCAGCGGCGGTTTACTGCTGAACAAGACGCCATTGTGGTATTACGTCCTTCGCGAGGCTGCGGTCCTTGCCGGCGGAAATCAGTTGGGTCCGGTCGGCGGCAGGATCGTGGCGGAGACGTTTGTCAGGATTTTGAAGCGGGATGCGTCATCCTATCTGAACGTCGCCGGTGGGTTCACACCTATCCTTCCTTCGTCCACGCCTGGAAACTTCACGGTGGCCGATCTGGTGGCGTTCGCCGGGGTAACGCAACCATAGAAATCGCGTTGCGAACGCCGATGACGGACCTTCAGCTGTGCTGACTTCAACTGCGATCTGGTCCAGATCCAGTTCACCGGTCCCCCTGGCAAGCCGCTCATGCAGTATCGTCGCAACTTGACGGTCCCGCGAATTTTTCCGCTCGCCTCTGTTCGATGAATAGCCGCTTTTTGACCCGTGTTGGTCATTCCGAACCAACACCGACTGCCTTGAGCCGCCGGACCTTTACTTTTTTTTAAAAACGTCCTCTATAGCTTCCTTAGTAGATTTCCCCTCGTTAACTTGCTGCTCAACTTCCGCGAGCCGTTTTTGGGCCCTGCCGATCGCAGCCTCAATCCCCGTCTTCATGTTCTCAAGGACCTGGACCTGATTTTGGAAACTCTTCATATAAACATCGTCGATGGGCATTTCATTCCTCCATCTATGCCGCGCTCGATAGTTAGCGGCCGTTATGCAAGCCAGACTATGTCATACCACCATTCGAATTCAGTGGTATTGGGATTTGTGGCGGTATCCCGATAAGCCAAGAGCGCGATCCCCAGTGCGAATCCGCTCGTGAATTTTCCGTATGCCCACCCCGGGTCGTCTGCCTTCCACCTAGTATACGGCCCCGCCCCCCAACCTGACCAATGTGGAGTGTGGCCTGAGCTTTGACTGGGGCCCACATATTTAATCCCGTCGAACGGAAACACGGCTCCAGCGTCAGCCTGCACAACCCAGGCGTCGACCCACCTGGGTTCTTCGGAGGGGTTGAGGCCTGTGATCGGACCCGTCGGCCACTCGACCCGACCATCGTTAAGTGTCTGCTCAAGGTCCCAATTGGCTGCCATGACATATCTCCAATCGCTGCCGGGCGACTCGCCCGGATTCATGAACAAGAGATCATATGCTCCTCAACTATGTACCATTTCTTCGAAATCGGCTAGCTTATACATTAGGTGTAGGTAATGTGCCGTAGGCGCTCGCGCGCGAACTTCTGGAACGGGTCCGACTGCTACCGTTCATTGGGGATGCCTCGAACTTCCGCAGATGGCGCAATCGCGGCCTCCAGAATGGTCGCCAACAATCTCTGCTTTCAGGCAGTGGCAACGGTCACCTCAATGGCCGATATCAGGCGCAAAGCGGTCATTCGCACGCGGAAATCGTATTAACATGTAGTTTGGAATCCATTGGCCGCCGCAGTGTCAGCGCCGAAGGTCGGCTTTGAGCTCATTCACTTTTTTGCAGCGGACAGGTCTGACGGACTTTTCTGAATGGCAAGCGGCCTTTCAGGCCGGACGCATTGTATGACCAACCGGATTATGTTGTCCTTGCGCCGCAGCTGACAAGTTGGAGAGGACCGTGGGTGCGTCTCTCTACGACCCCGTCAACGTTTACAAATGTCAGGGACCTGATATTGGCGTCGTTGACGGCCCGTTTGAATATCTGACGATAGCCGGAGTAAAGCTTCCGCTGCCATTTACTACTCGGATGACGGTGGTGCGCCTGTCGAACGATGATCTGTTCGTTCATTCGCCTATCAAGTTCGCTGCGACGCTGGCCGAAGAGTTGCGGAACTTGGGCAGGATCCGCCACCTCGTTTCACCCAACCAGTTTCACTACGCTCATATCGGTGAGTGGTCGAAGGTCTTTCCAGAGGCAATCACCTGGGCATCACCCAGAGTTCGCCAAAGAGCGCTGGCACGGCACGCCGATGTGACGTTCACGCGAGATTTGGAGATCAAGCCGCCTGAGGCGTGGCGGCAGGACATTGACCAGATGCTGTTTCCCGGTGGCTACTTCAAAGAGTTCATATTTTTCCACTACGCTTCAAAGACGCTGATCCTCACAGACACGATCATCAATCTCGAACTGGACATGATCGATGAACCCTGGCGCACGGCGATCAAGCTGACTCGGATGGACCATCCCCACGGGCGGACCTTCTTCGGTATGCGGCTGCCAATTCTCCTGCAGCGGCGCAAGGCACAGGCAGTAATAGGCAAGCTCCGATCGTGGCAACCGCGGCGGGTCATTCTCAGCCACGGCCGCTGCTTTGATGCCAACGAGGACGAGATTGTCCGCAGGTATTCGCAAAGTCGGCTCGGTGAGGCAGTGATTAGAAGGCCAATGCCCCGCAATGGGTCAAAGTCGACGTTCGCGAATGCCCGCTTCTGACCTTTTCAGACCTTCAAACGAGCACGGCCCAAGGGAAACGTTTGAGCCAAAGGGGTTCACAGTCCGGTTGCGAGGCAACTGCCGCGAACAAGCGGAGGGATAGGTGGGACTCGCGCGTCAGTGGCGCTGCGGCTGGAGATCTGGGGCGTCGCGCGAGCCATAGTCTCAAGAGGCGTGATCTGTGGTATCATAGGCCGCTAAGGCCGGAGGCGCCGGTCCTGCCTGCCTCTGACCTGCGGCTTGCGAGTCGTGAATCTTTCTGAGGCTCAACATGGAGCGGAAGCTCGCTGCAATCCTTGCCATCGATGTTGTCGGGTACTCGGCGCTCATGGAGGCGGATGAAGCGGGCACCTTCGACCGGCTGAAACGTGGCCGCAAAGAGCTGTTCGAGCCGGAAATCGCGACGCGACACGGGCGAATCTTCAAGCTGATGGGAGACGGTCTGCTGGCGGAGTTTGGCAGCGTGGTGGACGCGGTCGAATGCGCGGTCACGCTTCAGCGCGGCATGGCGGAGCGTAACGCGAGCGTCGCCGAAGACCAGCGCTTCGAAGTCCGGATCGGAATCAACCTTGGAGAAGTGATCGTCGAAGGGGACGATCGCTATGGCGAGGGCGTGAACGTGGCGTCGCGTCTCCAACAACTCGCCGAGCCCGGTGGCATCTGCGTTTCGGAGAAGGTGTCCAAGGAGGTCAGGCAGAAGCTGGCGTTCGCGTTCGAGCCCATGGGCGAGCAGCGGGTGAAGAATATAGCCGAGCCGATATACTGCTATCGCGTGAACCTGCACGTTCCGAGAGCCGCTCCGGTCGGCCGACTGGAATCGCTCGAATTGCCCGACAAGCCCTCGATTGCGGTCTTGCCCTTCACCAACATGAGCAACGATCCGGAGCAGGAAACCTTTGTCGACGGCTTGACCGAAGACTTGATCACCGACCTGTCTCGCTCAGCCGGCCTCTTCGTCATCGCGCGCAACTCAACCTTTGCTTACAAGGGGCGGTCGGTCGATGTGCGTTTGACCGCGCGTGATCTTGGGGTGCGCTACGTGGTTGAAGGCAGCGCCCGGCGCGCCGCGGCGCGCGTGCGCATCAATGCGCAACTGATCGACGCGATCGGCGGCGATCATATCTGGGCCGAGCGCTACGACAGCAGCCTCGAGGACATCTTTGCAGTGCAGGACGAGGTCACTGCCAAGATCGTCGAAGCCCTTGTCGGCCGATTGGCCGGACAGCCGGCGCGCAAACGGCCGACGAGTCTCGAAGCCTATGACCTTTGCGTGCGAGCCCGCGGCGTCAGTTTTCAGACCGGGTTAGGCGCGCGGGAAGCGCGCATGCTCCTGGAAAAGGCGATCGGACTCGATCCCGACTATGCCGAGGCACATAGCTTGCTGGCCCTCAATCTTTGGCTCGGCTGGCTGTTCTGGAACGAGCCGAAGCAAACCAACCAGCCTCGCGCGCTGGCGGAAGCGCAGCGGGCTGTGGCGCTCGACCCTAACGATGCGGGGAACCGCTGGGGGCTGGGCATCATACTTGGTCACGAGCGGCGTTACGCGGAATCGGATGCCGAGTTCGAGGCAACCTTCAAGCTCGATCCTAATCATGCCGATGCCTGGGCGATACGCTCGGATCTCATCACCCTGAGGGGCGACGCGGTCAAGGGCGTCGAATTCGTGAAGCGGGCGTTGCGGCTCAATCCGCGCCCACCGGGATGGTACTATTGGATGGCAGGCCAAGCCTATTATGCGCTCGGCGACTATCAATCCGCGGTAGAGGCTTTGCGCAAGCCGGAAACCTACCGCACCACGTCGCGGCGCTTGCTTGCGGCAGCCCTCGCGCAGCTCGGGCGCCTGGATGAAGCCCGTCAGGAGGCGGAATTCTTCATGATGAACGATCCCCATTTCAGCATCCGGCACTGGGCAACATCGCAGCCATTCGACAACGAGGAAGTGCTCCAGCGCTTCGTCGAAGGCTACCGCAAGGCTGGCCTTCCCGACTAAAGAGCGCATGCGCACGGCAACGACCTCATAGATCCTGCTGCGGATCTTCCCGAGAAAGTCGAGGAGCGGGTCGAACTCTTGATGCCGTTCGTTCAGCCAGAGGCTCGCGAGTTGGTCCGACGCAAATCCTTGGCCTCATTCACGAATACAGAAACGAGGATCCCGCGCCCTCGAGTTAGGCGAGGATCGCGTCCACTGTGAAAACTTGCAGGTCCTGCCCGGAATGGAGTTCAACTGCCGTCGTCATCCATCCTGGTCTATTGCATGCGGCGCAGGCTGAGTCCCGTCGCTCGTCTGGCCGGTCTGGTCGATCCAAAGCCAACCGATGAAGACCACCGACAATACGATCACGATCAAGGCGATCAGACGAGGCATGGCATTTTCCTTTCCGTGCCGAAACCGCCGGTCAAGACGTCGGCTGCCCGTTATCTCGGTGGTTTGGTGCCGCCCGTATTGGGTTCGGAGCCGGCGCCAACGATCGGGTCAGGCACGACCGGGCCACGTTCTGCTTCGGAATCCTCTGCCTCGATCTCTTGCACGGCCTGATCCCAGTGCTCGCGCTCCCGCCCTTCCGGACGGCCTTCACGCTCCCATATTTCATGGGCTCGCCGCCTGATACGCTCTTCCCTGTCCATGATCGGCCTCCTGGTGCTTTCCTAATTCCGCGATCGATGGTTTGTTCCGCGCTGCCAGACAGTTCCCACCCGAAAGGCACATCGAACATTCGCATCCAGGGCGTAGAATGACACTATCCCTCCGGCACCGGAGATCTGGGTCCGATGAGAATTCTCGTTGCTGGCGCCACCGGCCTGATCGGCGCTTCGGTCTGTTCCCGCCTCGTTTCCGAAGGACATGAGGTGGTCGGCATCGTCCGTAGCCCTCGGGCAAGTGGAGCCCGCGATTATCAGTCATTGGTGCTGGACATGGCGACCGCGCTACGCCCTGAAGATTGGCTGCCGCATCTGGCCGGCATCGATGTCGTCGTGAACTGTGCCGGGGTTCTGCAGGACAGCCCTCGCGAAAAGACCGGACAAGTCCATCGCGATGCGGCGTCCGCTCTTTTTCGCGCCTGCGCGCGCGCCGGCGTCGCCAAGGTGATCCACTTCTCGGCAATGGGTGTCGATCGGGCACAGCCTTCTTCGTTCTCGACGACGAAATATGCTGGAGATCAGGCCCTCATGGCGCTTGATCTGGACTGGATAATCCTTCGCCCTTCCGTAGTGCTCGGCCGGCCTGTGTTTGGGGCCAGTGCATTGTTTCGCGGTCTGGCCTCGCTGCCGGTCCTGCCGTCAATGCCAAATACCGGCCGGCTCCAGGTCGTGCAGCTCGAGGATGTGGTCTCGACGGTGCTCTTCTTTCTCAATCCCGGCAGTCCGTCTCGTCTGGCGCTGGAACTTGCAGGCCCCGAACAGCTGATCATGGACGAGATTGTCGGCACTTTCCGCCGCTGGCTCGGCTGGGCTCCAGTGCCCAGGCTTGCCTTGCCGGGATGGGTTGCCCGGCTTCTCTACCGCCTCGGCGATCTTGCCGCGATGCTGGGCTGGCGGCCTCCGATGCGCACCAACGCCGCCAGGGAGATCACGCGAGGTGCGCTCGGAGATCCATCGGACTGGATTTCCCTGACCGGCATACGGCCACAAAGCTTGGCGCAGTTCCTCGCGCTCAATCCGGCAACGGTGCAGGAAAAATGGTTCGCCGGGCTTTATTTCGCCAAGCCTGCAATCTTCGTCGTCCTGCCGTTGTTCTGGATCATGACGGGGGTTGTTTCGCTGACCACTGGCTACGGCAACGGCATCGGCCTTATGCAAAGCACGGGGGCTGGCATGTTGTCGGCGCCTGCCGTGGTCGCCGGCGCCCTTGCCGACGTCGTCGTCGGCGGTCTCATAGCCTGGCGGCCAACGGCGCGAAAAGGTCTCTACGCTGGCATCGCGCTCTCGCTGTTCTATCTGGTCGTGGGCACTTTCCTGCTCCCGGACCTGTGGAACGATCCGCTTGGGCCATTCCTGAAGGTCTTGCCGATCATCGTCCTTCACTTCGTTGCCCTGGCGATCCTGGAGGAGCGCTGATGCTCTATTTCGTGCTGAAGTACCTGCATGTCATCGGCGCCAGCGTGCTGCTTGGCACCGGCGCCGGCATTGCCTTCTTCATGCTTCTCACCCACAGGACCGGCAATGCGGCAACAATCGCGGCAGTGGCGCGCATCGTGGTGATCGCCGATTTTCTCTTCACGGCAACTGCCGTCGTGGCGCAGCCTATCACCGGCGTCGCGCTCGCCTGGCAGGCGGGTTACCCGCTCTCCGAAGGCTGGATCGTGCTTTCCATCGCGCTTTACATCGTCACCGGCGCATTCTGGCTGCCGGTGGTATGGATGCAGATGGAGATGCGCAATCTGGCGTCCGAAGCCGCCAAAGCAGGGACCCCGCTGCCGGCCCGGTATAGCAGGCTTTTCTGGCTGTGGTTCGCCTTTGGCTTTCCCGCCTTTGCTGCCGTCCTCGGGATTTTCTGGCTGATGATCGCGCGACCGGCGATCGAGTGGTGACGCCTTGCCGCGACGGATGTCGCGGCTTTCGATTTCAGCGCGGGAACATCTTTCCCACGAGTGCGTTCGGCGCGGATGGATCAACCCGTGCGCAAACGCCGACATTCAGCCTCATCCGCGACTGAAGCGGATGTTCTCATTGTTGGCGGCGGACCTGCTGGGCTGGCGGCCGCTCTCTATCTCGGCAGGTTCCGTCATCGGGTCGTCGTGGTCGACGCGGGTGAATCGCGCGCGATGCTGATTGCGCAAAGCCGTAACTGCCCGGGATTTCCCGAAGGGATCAGCGGCCCCGATCTTCTGCAGCGCCTTCGTGCGCAGGCCGCCGAATACGGAGCGACACTGGTGCAGGATCAGGCGTCATCGATCGAGCCGACCGTAGGCGGGTTTGGCGCCGAGACCAAGGCGGGGCGGATTGTCGCCCGCAAGGTATTCCTGGCGACAGGTATCGTCGACGTCGTGCCGGCAATTCCGCGTCTGCGCGAGGCGATCGCCAAAGGCAGCGTACGCCTTTGCCCGGTTTGTGACGGCTACGAAATCATAGATCGTCAGGTCGCGGTCATCGGTCACGAGGCGCAGGTGCTGCGAGAGGCCTTGTTCCTCAAGCAGTATACGCAGCACGTCACAATGCTCGCACGCTATCTTCCAGATTTTTCTGCCAGCACACGGCGCGTGGCCATGGAGGAGAACATTGCTGTTTGCGATGCGTTCAAAAAGTTTGTTCCCACCGACAGCGGCTACCAGGCCGTCCTCAAGGACGGCGAGATGCGCCATTTCGACGTCATCTATCCGGCGATGGGATGCCGGGTACGTTCCGAACTCGCGCTGGCAATGGGCATCGAATGCTGCGACGAGGGCTATGTCATCGTCGACAAGCATCAGCGGACTTCGCTCGATGGGGTGTATGCCATCGGCGACCTGGTCAGGACCCTGAACCAGATCGCAGTCGCTTTCGGCCAGGCTGCGATCGCCGCGACCGATGCGCACAATGATTTTGCCTTCGGGTACGAATACGGCCCCTGAACAATAAAGGGGGCACAGATATACGGTAGGCGGATTATGGGGCGAACGGGATGGCGTCAGCTAGTGTCATGCTGCTGGGTTCCCCAGCCCTTCCACCAGCGTGCTCAAGGCCGCATCCAAGGGGGCCGATCCCACCTTCTCGGGCACCAAGAGCCCATCGATCGCAAGCATGGTCATGCCGTGGACGAGTCCCCAGGCGGCTGCCGCCTGACCTTCTATCGTCCGCTTGCGAATGCTCCCCGCGGCCTGGCCGCGCCGGAGGATTTCGAGGAGAACATCGAATACCGCCAGCGCCCGCTCATTGAGATGCATTCCCACCGCTTTTCCCTCCTCCGCGCTAAACATCAGGCGGTAGAGAGCCGGGTTGTCCGTTCCGAACGCGACGTAGGCACGAGCTATCGGAGTAATTTCGTCGCGCAGAGTTTTGGGCGCTTCGGACTTCGCTGCCGATAGGGACTCGCGCAGCCGGTCGAACCCAATCATAGCGATCTCCGCAAGCAGCGCGGCCTTATCGGGGAAGTGCTTGTAGGGTGCCGCGTGGCTTACGCCTGCCCGGCGGGCGACTTCCCGCAGCGTGAACTGCCAGCCCTTCTCCTCCCGAAGCATATCCAACGCCGTCTCGATAACCGCACGACGGAGATCACCGTGGTGATAGGGGCGGTTGGGTGCGTCCTGCATGGTACCTCAAAGTTTCTTGTGAATACATTGTTGACAGTGGCTACTTAAGGGCCTATGTCAAGAGCGTAAGTTTCTCCTGTCTACATCGGAGTGGACCATGAACGCAATCGCAAAAATCACCAACGCTGATCGGCTGGGCAGTCTTCTCGCCGGCCAGCGTGCTGCCTTCCTGCATGACGGAGCGCCTTCGCTGGCGCAGCGACGCGCTGATCTGGCCAAGTTCAGGGCCATGATCATCGGGCATCGCAAAGCGATCGAAGATGCCATCAATGCCGATTTCGGGCATCGCTCGAGGTATGAGACGGCGATCATGGAGGTCGGAGGGGTCGCCGAGGGCACGAAGTATCTGATCCGAAACCTTCGCAAATTCATGGCGCCGACCCGCCGCCACGTCGCCCTGCATATGCGAATGGGCAACGCTCGCATCGAATATCAGCCGCTTGGTGTCGTCGGCGTCATGTCGCCGTGGAACTATCCGGTGAACCTCGCGCTGATGCCGGTCGTCACGGCCATCGCCGCTGGAAACCGGGTGATGCTGAAACCCTCGGAGTTCACGCCCGTCACCAATGCGCTGCTCGCAAAAATGTTCGGCGAGATTTTCGCTGAAGATCAGTTCGCGATCGTCACTGGCGATGCGGCCGTGGGGGCGGCCTTCACGGCCTTGCCGTTCGACCACTTGGTCTTCACCGGGAGCACCGCAGTAGGGCGAACGGTGATGAAGGCCGCAAGCGACAACCTCGTTCCGGTTACCCTCGAACTCGGGGGCAAGTCGCCCAGCATCGTCGCCAAGGGCAACGCCCTCGACCAGGCGGCCGCGTCAATTGCCTACGGAAAGCTGCTCAGCGCCGGACAAACCTGCATCGCCCCGGACTATGCACTGGTCCACGAAAGCGAGGTTGACGCATTCGTCAGGGCATATGACCGGAAGGTGACTTCCTTCTATCCTGTCGGTCCGACGAGTGAGCATTACACCTCGATCATCAACGAGCGGCACCATGCCCGGCTCCAGGGCCTGATCGAGGATGCCCGCTCCAAAGGAGCGCGGATCATCGAGGTCGGCAACCAGCCCAGCGATGCATCCCGTCGCCTCAACACGCTGGCGCCAACCGTCGTCCTCGGCGCCACCGACGACATGCGCATCGCTCATGAGGAAATCTTCGGCCCGGTCCTACCGATTTTTCCCTACCGCGACATCGAAGAAGCGATCGCCTACGTGAACGCCCGGCCTCGGCCACTCGCGCTCTACTACTTCGGCGCCGATGATGAAGACCGGCGCAAGGTGCTGAGCCGAACGACCTCCGGCAACGTCACCATCAACGGGACGATCATGCACATCGCCCAGGATGACTTGCCTTTCGGCGGTGTCGGTCCCAGCGGCATGGGGGCGTACCATGGCATCGACGGCTTCCGTACCCTCAGCCATGCCAAGGGGATCTATGAGCAGGGCCGTTGGAACCTCTCCAACCTTCTGCGCGCGCCCTTCAGACAGCCGATCGATACCATCCTCAACATGATGCTCCGGTGACCAGCATGCCGTCATCAAAACAAGCTCAGGAGCATCCGCACATGACCACCCACACATCGTTGCCGCTGCGCGGTTCCTGCGAATGCGGCGCCTGCTCGTTCGAGGTGCATACCTCCCCGAAAGCCAGGTTCCGGTGCCACTGCCTGATCTGTCAGGCGTTCAACGGCAAACCGTTCGCGGATGTGGTCGCCGTTCGCGCCAAGGATGTCGTGCTGAAAAACGCCGGCAATATCTCATTCAAGAAATACCGTCCGCCGCCGAACTTCAATCGCGGGGTCTGCCGGACTTGCGGCAAGCCCGTTGTGGAGGTTGCGGGCGTCGGGCCATTCAAGGTGATGTTCATCCCGGCCAGCAATTTGGAGCCCGAGGCCCGTCTGCCGCCGGTTCGCATGGATATATTTTATCACCGTCGTGTGCGGGACATGCCCGATAGCTTGCCCAAATACAGCGGCTATTTGCCGAGCGAGTTGGCGGTCGGGAAACTGATCATGAGTGGTTTGTGAAATGGCGAGTCGATTTATTTGGGTGCCATCCACGTGATGGTCTCGGCGCTGTTCGGCATCTACCCTGCGGCATCATCGGCTGGTTCTTCGGCAAGATCGGCTAGGTTCATCACGGCGCTCACCGAACTGAGCTATGCTTTCGGGCGTGACATGGCAGCTCGGGGATCCGGCCAGATCCTTACGAAAGTTCACGGGGGATGGCTCACGTATATCTGTGCCCGTTTCATGTTCAATAAGCTCTGGAAACCTACTCGCTAGTGGTAGAAACCTGACGCTTGGTACCCGATGCGGATTACCGGTTCCGACCCGTTGACGACCTTGGGCGTTGCAGACTTGAACCTCCAAATCGAGGTCGGGAACCTGACCTTCAGCGCAAGAGCATTCGGGAGTGCGCTCGCGTAGGGTAATTCACCACATTCGGCGGCACTCGCAGATGCTTTTTCGTGTTATGATGGGCTTGCAACGCGCGTAATCTCGACCTCGGCAATATGGCAGAGGTCGAAAGCTATTGCCTTGGCACAGGAAGCTTTCGCCCCAGCACTTGATCGCCTCCGAAACGCTGGGTGTGCTGCTTTCCCTGACTGACCCGGGGCGAGGAGGTTGTCCATGTCCACGAGTAGTGTTGACCGCCCGCTGCAGCCGGGCGACCGGGCACCGAATGTTGTGCTCGATGCGATCTCACGCGAAGGCAAGATCGCGCTCGATGATTTTCGAGGCCGTAGCCCGTTGTTGATCGGTTTGTTCCGAGGCCTGCACTGTCCGTTCTGCCGGCGCCATGTCGCGGCGATGGCGCAACTCAAGCCGGCCCTGCGTGATAAAGGCGTCGAATGCCTGGCGGTGGTCAATACGCCGGTCGAGCGGGCGCGGCTCTATTTCCGTTACCACCCGTCACCCGATCTTCTCGCCGCATCCGACCCGGAGCGGGCCTCGCACCGTGCTTTCGGCTTGCGCGAGGTCGGGATGGACACGGTCATGGCGATACGGATCCATCTCCCGGGCGAGTTGCCCAAGCCTATGGACGTCATGGCAATGGACGAGTTTCTTAATAAGAAGGAAGGATATGAGATTACGGAAGCGGATCAACAGATGATGGCCACCGGCATGGGGCAGCCCGTCGGCCAGTTCCTGCTCGACCGCGACGGTGTCGTTCGCTGGACCTCCACTGAAGTTCTGGAGGATGGCCTCAACACCTTCAGAGCGCTGAATCCCGAGGAATTGATGTCGGCAGCTTCCCAAGTTGCACATTAATAGGCTGCGGAAATGGGCTGCTGAAAACTCGCTCGACGGCCACCGTCCTGTGGTGATTCTTTGGATTTAACAATCATCGAAATGCTCAGCGTAGGAGGCTAAGGTCTGCCCGTGGGCTTCGTAGCGATTTCGATTCAACGGTCTGCGGACCGCCCCGACGCTAGAGTGAGCAAGCCGCATAGGCGGGGCGACGTCCGCTCCTTGCCGCAATCACGTCGTTCCGACAGGCGCGCATACGGCAAGTTTCCACCCTGAGCGGTCCTACGGCTCCGGTACCAAGTGTCAGATTTTGACCACTAGCGCAGCATGGCCGCCATTACGAAGACCGCGGCCGCTATGAGAACGACTGCGGCAATCACCAGCACCGGCCAGTTTTTGCCAGGCTGAAGACCAGGCTTGCTTTCCACCGGCCGCATCGCATTGGCGAAGCTTGCTTCATTGGTGAACTCTGGCTGTCGCCGTGGACGAGCCTCGGCGGCAGGGTTTGGCACATCTGCCGCTTCGGCGTCGGTCTCTCCGGGTGCAGCGGCAGGGTCGAACCCCGGGGTTTTATCCTGCGTCGCCCCGGCCTGAATATCGCCTCTCTTTTTGGCGGGCGTCTGATCTCGTTGTGTGGCCATCATAGTCTCCCTGACAGCCAAACTTCGATCTGCCTCAGCGGTTCCAGCCTGCGCCGCATTTACTGAACACCCCCCGATTTTATGGCCAGACTTGGCGGTGTTCCGGGCCGCTCCGGAACAGAGGACGCCTCTCGCAGTTGTGTTGGATCATTGCCTGGTGAGTTGGCTATGCCGTCTGCACTCGAGCGACTGGCTCAATCGGTGAAAGAGCGACGAGCGATCTTGTTCGTTGGAGCGGGGGTGTCGATGAGCGTCGGCCTGCCGTCCTGGGAGAAGCTCATCGAGCATATGGAGGATGAACTCGGCCTCGACCGCGACATGGTGGATATGCCTGAACCCAGCTACCAGGCTCTTGCCGAATATTACCGGCTGAAGCATGGGAGTATCGGCCCCCTGCGCAGCTGGATGGATCGCGAATGGAGCGTCTCGCGGGAAAAAGTGAAGGGATCGGCGATCCACGAGCTGATCGTGTCACTCGATTTCCCGATCATCTACACCACCAACTACGATCGGAACCTTGAGGTTGCGTTCGAAATCCACGACCGTCCGTTCGTAAAAGTGGCCAATGCGAAAGACATAGCCAAGGCGAGCGACGAGGTAACTCAGATCATCAAATACCACGGCGATTTCGACGACGACGCATCGCTGGTTCTGGCGGAGTCCGACTATTTCGAGCGGCTCTCGTTCGAGTCGCCATTGGACGTGAAGTTTCGTGCCGACGCACTGGGGCGCACCATCCTGTTTATCGGCTACAGCATGTCCGACATGAACATCCGTCTGTTGCTGTATCGGCTTTGGGAAACCTGGCGGCGGTCCGGTTATGAGAAGAATCGTCCGAAATCGTTCGTCTTCATGCCGCAACCGAGCGTCGTCCAGGAAGCGGTCCTCGGACGCTGGGGCATCGACATGCTGACCGAGGAGGCCGATCGGCCGGAGGATGCTCTGGTGGCATTCCTGAGCAAGCTCAAGGACGCGATAGACAACACCGGTGGGCAATCCTGAAAAGCGATGTGATGCGCCGTGCTTGAAACCGAATGGTTGGCCGGCAGGTTCGGAAAACTCGCTCTGTTCGGCCAGGCCGGGAACATTGTCGATAGCTGCGACGTTCATAGCCGGAAAGGGACGCTGTTTGCGGAGGCCTATGATGGGTCACTTCGAAATGATCGATCTCGTTTCCGTCATCGACGCCTGCACGACCGACCGCGCCGTAGGGCGATTGGTGTCGATGGCCAAAGCCGTGGAAGAGTTGCGGGTGCTGACCGGGGATTTCATCTCGCCGGACGAAATCGTGGCCAACGCCCTGTCGCCGGTGGCGCTGGAGCGCGGCTGCGCGGTCCTGTTCGACGAGCAGCCGGGCGCCGATATCATTCGCACGCCATGGCAAGAGGCCTGACTGACGGAGGACGCCTGAGCGTCGCCGAATATCGGCAGCCGCGCCAGCGGCACCGTGCCCGTTTGACGGCACGGCGCTGCATGCGTGGCACATGGCGGCCGTCCGCCGCTCTAGCACAGTTGGAACCGGGACCGTCACAAGACTGTTTAACCGCAATGCAGGAGGCAATCGCAGAAACGCCGTGACTGAAAATGAGACCCGTTACGAACATGGCGCGACCAAGTACCCTGCCAAGAAAGATGCGGACGCGTCGGATCAATTTTCCCAAGAGGCGGCCGGCAACAAGAAGCCTGCCGGCGGGATGGGCCTGACACGGTCGAAGGACGAGGCGGAGGACAAGACCCGTCAGTCTGAAGGGCAGAACCCGCCCCGGCAGTCCACGCCTAGTGCCGCGACCGAAAAGACGTCCGGCGCCGGTCCGTCGATCGCCGAGCGTTCCAAGGATGCCAAAACTCCGAAGAGCGGTCGCCAGCCAGGCGCCTACGTCAAGGACTGACCGGCCAGGGGAACCTGCAGTCAGCCAATCATCGTCTTCAGCGGCTCCCGAGCGAGGTTTGCTTCGATCTCCTTACGGCCTGGCGTTTCCCGCAGCGCTGTTCGCATGTTCTTGCGATATTCGTCCGGCATGCGCGCGGCGGCAGCATAGATTCATACGCGTCGACGACCGCCTCTATGATCACCGGGCCTTCCGCGGCAAAAGCGGCATCAAGGACCCCGTCGACGTCCTCAGGCCGGGTGACGCTGTAGCCGATGCCTCCCATAGCTTCAGCGGCCAAAGCGAAATCGATCGGCTGGAGTTCGCAGGCAAATTGCGGGTTGCCGAGGAACATCACTGCTCCCAGGCGATCTGGTTGAGCATGTTGTTCTTGATCACCAGAAGCTTGAGCGGAATCTTGTAACGCACGGCCGTCGAAAATTCGCCAAGCTGCATTGCCAGCCCGCCATCGTCCACAACCGCCAAAACCGGCCCGGCCCGAAAAGGCGATCCCGCCGGCAATCGCATAGGGCAGCCCGCAGGCCATCAATGCCAGCGAGCCGGAGACGGCGAAATCCTGTCCTGCCTTGATATCGATATGACGGGCGGCAAGTTCAGTGTTCTGACCGGAATCGCTAGCCAGGATCGCATTGGCCGGCATTCGGTCGCCGAACGCCTTGACGACGCGTTGCGGCTTGAGCGGCTAGCGCTGTAGACTCTGTTGCGCATCTTCGAGAAAGGATCTGTCCTGCTTTGGCTTCAGCCTTTCATTGAGCAATTGCAGCGTGATGGCCGCATCGCCGACGAGGCCGGCCTCGACAGGACGGCGCAGGCCGATGCGCTGCGCATTGCGGTCGATCTGCACGCCGCGCGCCTTGCCCGGCTTGGGGTAGTATTCGATGTAGGGGAAGGTCGAGCCGACGATTAGCATTGCCTCGCATTCCTCCATGATCTCCTGCGAGGTCAGCGAGCCCAATATTCCTATTCCGCCCATGACGTGCGGGTGATCGTCCGGCAGGACGGCTTTGCCGAGCAAAGCCTTGGCAACGGGTGCGGCGAGAAGGTCCGCCCTCCTCTCGAGTTCGGCCTGGGCATGCAGCTCTCGCTGCGGCGTGGGGCGTCAGACGTGGACATCGGCGATCAGTCGCCGAACGACGGAGATTCATCGGAACGGCAGCCGTTGCGACCCGGGCAGCGTCGCCTGAGAGGCGGGGCTCGGCCTCTGCTTGGCAAAACGCCGCAAGAGGCCGCGTTTGGAGGTTCAGGCCAGGGCTCGCGGGCTTGCAACTACACCCTCCCTTCGCCATCCCAGGGTCTGTGCTCCGCTTCGCATTCGCTCCGCCCTGGGAATGACGAAGGCTTGGTGGGTCGGCAGCCAAATCGCAGACATTGGCGATTGGCGGCAGAACCCAGGAACGGTTTTTGCGCCTTCTCGGTTGTGAGGGAAAGGAGATGGTCCATGTTTGAGAACAGCATGTGTTGCTCGTCGTTGCAGGCGGTCCCCTGATACTGGCAATCCTGATCGCCTACGCACTCCTCACGCGACGCCGTCGTGGTCCCGCAGAACGCAGGGAGAGCGAGCGGGCGACAGAGCGCTTGTATCGCGAGGAGGAGAAAGACTGACGGATGTTGGCAGATGCGGATGAGCACGGCCAATTCGTCTCCCTAGATGAGCGATGGACAGTTTTATTGGACTGCCGCTTCGGAACGATCCCGCCGCCCTGCCATTAACGCCATAAGGACAGGCTCAGATCGTGGCGGCCCACGATTGGTCCGCTTCGGCAAAGGACCGTGGGCCCTGCAATCACCGGGAAGTCGACGATTGCCGCCAGCGATCTGGGCACCAAATCGAATGCAAGACACTTTGGAGGAAACAATGACTGGACGCAGGACCCATGAGCAGCAAATGCGCATCATTGAAAAGCGGGAGAACACCAAGAACGCCGGCAAGGATTTCGACGCAGAGGCGGACCTGAAGAGATCGGCTGCGGAACGTGAAGCGCTGCGCAAAGGATCGGAAATCAGGTCCAAGACTCCCGACCTTGTCGACCCTGACGACCGCAACATCCTTCGCGGAGAAAATCAGGAGAGCGTTCATCACAAGAAACGTCCCGACGATTAAGAATTGGAGCAAGCCTATGGCAAAAGGTAGCAAGAAGCACATCGGAGCGGGTTCACGGGGGAAGGGTTCCGGTACAGGCGCCATGAGCACGACCCCAAAGGACAAGCTCGAAGAAAACCAAGTCCTGTCCAACCGCGATAAGGCCCAGCATACGAAGGAACGCGGTCTGGATTCCAAGCAGGTCGCAACTGAGCAGCGCCAGGATCACGCTGCCAATCGTTTGCGGGACTGACGGCTCACCCGCCGCTGAGGGCGCGGTCGTGCGGCCCTCTTTTCAGGTTGGCTGCAAGCTCAAGGGGAGGGCGGTACGGCTCAGGCCCATTCGCCACTGAAAAGCGGTTCTATCGGATGGCGCGACTTGGCCATTTTGAGTTCGCGCAGCATCTCTGAATGGCGCTCATCCTCCTTCTCGACATCGAGGTCGACATTATAGGCCTTTTCCGGATCGGTTCGCGCGCCGACAAGGATGAATTCAGCGCCCTGCACATCAAGCAGCTTTATGTCCTCGCGAGCGAATCTGCGGCCGCGGAATTCCTGCTGAAGCCTGTCTGGATAATCCGGCTCCTGGGCTTGTCCCAATCCAAGGCCGGGAGGGCTGGGCTTTTCGGGATTCTTCACCGAAAGCGCGAAGCTTGCCTGCGGTGCGATGTTGAAGGCGCGTTGTACCTCGGATGGCCGCTCTGGAAGCTCGAGCGCGTAGCTGAGATGCAATTGTCCATTGAGCAGCGCGACAAGATAACGGCCTTCGCCCGCCGGGCGTGCTGCAGGCAGACGCTGCCGGCCGCGCGTCTTGGTATCATAGATTTCTTCGCGAAGGTCCTTCTCCAGCGCGGCGGCAGAACTCGCGATCGCGCCGACGAAACCCCAGTGACGCTCGTGCTCATGCGCATCCGGCAGCCGCTTGCGCCCGACGACGAGAAGCCGCACCTTCGTCGCGTGCTCCGGCCGCAGCACGACGAAAAAGCGCTGCACGTCGGAAAGACTTTCTGGATCGGTTTCGCCCACCCTGGGCCGGTAGAGAAAGAAAATATCGCCGCGCTCGACGATCTCAATCTGTTTTCGGTCCTTGCTAGCCATGGCGTGCTCCTTCGGCTGTCGGCGATGAGCTAACCGGCAGATCGCATCGATGATTTGCTCTCAAACTGCTCTGCCTGCTGCAGCAACTGGACCACCTCCGCGTCCGTGGTCTGCGCGAAATTCTTATAATACCGGCCCACCGCAACAAACGGCTCGGGCGTGGCGAGACAGACCACTTCGTCCACATCGGCTCTGATCAGGTCCAGCGTGTCCTGGGGGGCTACCGGAACGGCCAAGACAACATGTGCGGCCCGATCCTTTCTTAGCGCCTTGAGCGCCACTCTGACCGTGCCTCCGGTCGCTATGCCGTCATCGACCACGATGACGGTCCGGCCCAGGACCGAAGCCGCAGGCCTGCTGCCGAAATAGAGGTTTCTGCGGCGCTCGATTTCGAGCAGTTGCCGCCGTTTTTCTGCTTCGACGTACTCGTCTGACGGCTGGACCAAAGCCATCGCCTCCTCGTTGAGGACGAGCTGCGGATTTTCCCCGTCGACGACCGCGCCGATGCCATATTCGGAATGGCCCGGCGCGCCGATCTTGCGCACAAGCAAAACGTCGAGCCGGGCACGGAGTGCCTTCGCCACTTCGAAGCCAACCGGCACTCCGCCACGCGGCAACGCCAGCACCAGCGGATCGCTTGCCGCGAACCCGGTCAAAGCGGCGGCAAGCTGGCGCCCCGCATCCGTTCGATCCCTGAATCTCGGCGCGTCAAAAAACATTGTCTTCACCTTTGCAAAGGCGGGACCTGGCATCGGTGCGTAGCTCGTGCCTAGATGTTCGCGGTCTGCAGCGTCTTGTCGAAAACCTCCAGGCCGGCTGCACCCATCATCGCCTCCTCGCCAATTCGTCTTGCTGACGAAACGGCGATCGGAGGCAATTGTTTCATCTCACCCTGGTAAAAATTGCCGCGGCCCTCGTGAGGCCACAGCTATCCGACCCTTTGCATCTGCGGGATTTCCGCAACCTGTCGAAATCGGCCATTTTCCACCACATGGAGCGCCGTGACGGCGGCCAGATTGTCGCCTTTTTCGTCCCACTGCACGGGATCGCGATAGGCAATACCTTTGAAGCGGAGCTTCCGCATCGCAGTCAGAACCTCGCGCCGGCTCCGATTTCCTTTGGATTCAGCGATCGCGCTTTTGATTGCGGCGATTAGCACACGGGCTGAATCGTAGGAGTTCACGGCATAGTTGCCGATCGGTCCAAATAGCGCCGCATAGCGCGCGGCGAAATCGCTTGAACCAGCGACCCTACCCACTTCGGGCGTGGCGGACAGCACAAGAACGCCTTCACCCAATGTTGCGGTTTCTCCCGCAGGCTCAAGGAAATTCACCGCGTCCCAACAGCCGTCGCCGCCGGCGAAAAGCTGGCCGAGACCTGCACGGCGCATCGCGCGCAGGATGAAAGCACCCTCGAAGCTGCCGCCGTAGAACAACAGATCGAAATCGGCCCGCAGAGATGCGATCAGCGGGTCAAAATCGCGGCTCCCTTCGCGAACTGTGCGCCGCTCCGCGATACGTCCCCCAAGCGACAGAAATGCCCGCGAGAATGCGATGCCCATGCTGTGGCCGTACATGGTTTCGGTTTCGACCAGGACGGCGCGGCGCTTGCCCATGGCGTCGTGGAGATGACGGGCAATGGCTGCCCCGGTCTGGTCGTCGCGGTTGGTGAAGCGAAAGACATTCCGCAGAGAGCGCTCGGTGAGCGCCGTGTCGGAAGCGATCGGCGTGATCATCGGGACGTCGTGGGCGGCATAGATCTCCGCCGCGGCGATGGTGACATTGCTATTGTAGTGGCCAACGACGCCAAGCAGATCCGGCCGGCTGCAAAAATCGTCGGCGACCTGACGTCCGGTCTCGACCTTTCCCCGATCGTCCGCACCCTCAACCATGACGGGAAAGCCTGCAATGCCACCGTCGGCGTTCTGCTCCTCGACCGCGAGCTCGATCGCCTGCTTCATCTCGGCGCCAAGCGCTGCCGCATTTCCCGACAATGGAGCGCCGACTGCGATCCGGATCGCTTCCAACATTGAAATGGTCCTTGCTACCGCCGGGCTGTTTGTTTGTCTCGAACTGCGCTTGCGCTGATCGGTTCCGTCTCGAACCGGAAAAATGATGGATTCTTGGCTGCGGGCCTTGGGCGGCGCGCGAGAAAAATGCTGCTGGAACAATCGATCACCTTGGTGCGTTCGATTGTTTTACTCCTGTCGGGGATCCTCGATGGCGCCACGTCCTTTCTGGAAAGGCTATCTGAAGCTTTCGCTGGTGACCTGTCCGGTCGCAATGACACCCGCTACCACCGAGAGCGAAAAGGTCCGGTTCCACACGCTCAATCGCAAGAGCGGGCATCGGGTCGTCAGCCAATATGTCGATGCCGTCAGCGGCAAGCCCGTTGCTGAAGACGACGAGGTGAAGGGGTATCAGCGCGGCGAGGACGAATACGTCTTGCTCGAGGACGATGAGATCGACGCAGTTGCGCTGGAGAGCACGCGTACCATCGACATCGACATGTTTGTCGATGCCGACAGCATCGGCTGGATCTGGTACGACAAGCCCCATTACCTCACCCCTGACGATCCGGTCGGGGAGGAGGCATTCTCGGTCATTCGCGACGCCATGCAGTCGACGGGGACAGTCGGAATGTCGCGCCTGGTCATGTATCGCCGCGAGCGCGCCGTCATGCTTGAACCACGAGGCAAGGGCATCGTGCTGTGGACACTGCGCTATGGCGACGAGGTTCGCGATCCCGAGGATTATTTCGGCAACATCGAAGACGTCAAACCCGACCCGAAACTGATGGATATGGTCTCGACCCTGATCGATGAGCGAACCAGGCAGTGGGATCCCGCCATGACCGGAGATCCCGTCCAGGCGCGGCTGCTGGAGATCATTGCCTCGAAGAAGAAGGGCAAGAAGGGTCCGACCAAGGCAAAGGCCAAGGCCGAGCAACCGCCCAGCAACGTGATCAACATCATGGATGCGCTGCGCAAGAGTATCGGCTCGGAGGCCGGAAAGCGGAAATAGGTGGGGGACTAAGGCAGTACAATGAAGGTCATTCCCCGCGATCCTGCTTTCGGCAGCACCCGCCGATGACCCGCGATTTCCCCCTGCCACTCGATACGCCGCCGATGGAAGCCAAGGCGGCTGATGCGATTCCCGAAGGAGATGGATGGCAATACGAGCGCAAATGGGATGGTTTTCGCTGCCTGGCATTCCGGCAGGATGACGCGGTGGAGTTGCGCGCAAAGTCGGGCAAGCCGCTCGGACGGTATTTTCCCGAACTCGTCGCGACATTGAAGGAACTGCCGTCGGCCCGTTTTGTCGTCGACGGTGAAATCGTCATCTCGGTCGACGGCAAGCCGTCGTTCGACGCGCTCCAGATGCGGCTTCATCCGGCCGAGAGCAGGATCCGCAAGCTGTCCGCGGAAACCCCGGCGCACATCGTCCTGTTCGACATGCTCTGCGACGAGCACGGAACCGTTCTGTCGGCCCGGACACTGGAAGAACGGCGAGCGATCCTTGAGACTTTCGTTGCTTCGGCAGAGCGCAAGAACATTGTTCTCTCGCACTGCACGCGCGATGTGAAGGAAGCACGCTCCTGGTTAGGGGATGCCGGACATGGCGAGACGGACGGCGTGGTCGCCAAGCGGCTGGACGATCCATACCAGCCGGGCGTGCGCGCTATGGTGAAGGTAAAGCGGCTGCGGTCGGCCGATTGTGTGGTCGGCGGCTTTCGCTATCTCAGCAGCAGCCCGCAGGTCGGTTCATTGCTGCTGGGATTGTACAACGAGGCCGGCAAGCTCGATCACGTCGGCTTCACCTCGACCATTGCCAAGGACGACAGGGCCGAACTTACCCGCAAACTCGAAGCCATGCGCGAACCGCCGGGCTTTACCGGGAAGGCACCGGGCGCGCCGAGCCGCTGGAGCACCGAGCGCAGCGGCGACTGGGAGCCGGTCCGGCCCGAATTGGTGGTAGAAGTACGCTTCGATCACGTCACCGGCGACCGTTTCCGGCATGGCACCAAGTTCATGCGCTGGCGGCCCGACAAGGCTCCGGAACAATGCACGTTTGAGCAGATCGCCTGATTATTCCGATGCATGCACTTCGTAATGCCGTCCTCAAGCCGCTTTCTCTCGCCGGTTTGCACGGTCCTCGATCGGCACTGCGGCGGCACGGAAATCCTGCCAGGGATCCGACGATAGCGAGGCAAGCCGGGTCGGCGTGTTCTCGACGGTAAAATAGGCCGGTCCGATGCCGGGGCCGAGCTCGTCCCAGGCAAGCGGCATCGACACCGCCGCACCGGGTCGTGCTCTCGTCGAATAGGGTGCGACTGCGGTCGCACCGCGCTGGTTGCGCAGATAGTCGACGAGGATTTTTCCGCGCCGTTTGGATTTGGTGATGGTCGAGACGTAGCGGCCGGGGCTGTCGGCGGCCATGGAGTCGGCTATCGCCTTGGTAAAGGCTTTCGCCGCCGGCCACTCGGCCTTCGGCTTCAATGGCGCCACGACGTGCAGACCCTTGCCGCCGGATGTCTTGATGAAGGGGACCAGTCCTGCATCCTTCAGCCGGTCGCGGGTCTCGACGGCGGCCGCGATCACCGCCTCCCAGCTCACGTCCTCGCCGGGATCGAGGTCCATGATGATCGTGTCCGGACGCTCCCAATCGCTCACCATCGAACCCCAGGGGTGGATCTCCAGCGCCGCCGACTGGACGAGACCGATCAGCCCATCGAGATCATTGATGCTGATCAGCCGCTCGTCGGGCGGATCCTTGGGGTCGTGGACCAGCACGATGTTGGGGTTGAGGCCCTTCCAGGCATGCTTCTGGAAGAACTGCTCGCCCGAAATACCGCTGGGGCATCGCAGCAACGCCAGCGCGCGGCCAACGAGATAGGGCGACGCATAGCGCCAGACCTCGGTATAATAGTCGGCGAGACCTTCCTTGGTCACGCCCTGGTCCGGCCAGTAGAGGCGATCGGGATGGGTGAGCTTGACGGTCCGGCGCTGAGGTTTCGCTGCTGTCTTGGTCTTCGGTGTTTCGCGCACGATCTCTTCCGCCGGCTTGTCTTCGCGCAACCCGCGAAATGAGGCGTGGCGCAGATTGCCGTCGGCGGTCCAGGCGCGGAACTCGATTTCAGCGACGAGTTCCGGCCTGACATAACGGACTTGCCGAGTCTCCTCTGCGCTCAGCCGCTCGTCGAACGGGCTCGATGGAATGCGTATCCGCTCGAGCTTCTTGAAGAGGCCCTCGGCGACGGCTGCCGTGTAGCCGGTGCCGACGCGCCCGACATGATGAAGCTTGCCGTCGTCATAGACACCCAGGACAAGCGAACCGATCGCATTGCGCGAGGTTGTCGAGGGAACATAGCCGGCCACGACAAATTCCTGCCGCGCCGAGCATTTCGACTTCACCCAGTTCTTGCTGCGGCCGGCGCGGTAAGGCGCATCGCGAAGCTTGGAGACAACGCCTTCCAGGCTCAGCCGGCAGGCATGTCGCAGCACCAGGGGGCCATCCTCCTCAAAATGTCCGCTGTAGCTGATGATGCCGCTGCCACTGCCGATGATCTTTTCCAGCAATTCCTTGCGCTGGATCGACGCAACGTCGCGCAGATCGTATCCATCGAGATGGAGCAGATCGAAAACGTACAGGCGAAAGCGGTCACTGCGGCCCTCGCTGAGATCGGCTTGCAACTCGGAGAAATCCGACGCGCCGGCGGATGTCTCGACCACGAGTTCACCATCAATCAGCGCCGTCCCGACAGGGAGATCGGCCAGCGCCGAAACGATCGCCTTTCCGAATTTCTTCGTCCAGTCGAGACCGCTCCGCGTCAACAGCTTGACGCGGCCGGCTTCAACCCTGGCCTGCAGCCGGTACCCGTCGAATTTGATCTCGTGCAACCAGCGTTGGCCGGACGGCGCTGACGAGACCAGGGTCGCCAGCGTCGGCTCGACGAAATCGGGGAGCGCTGCCTTCTTGGCGCCCTTGATCTTTGACGGTTCGGGAACGCTTACGGTGACAGGCTGCTCTTCCGGTGGAGCGGGCCCCGTGCGGCCGCCGCGGCGCTTGCGAATGCGTCCCGTCTTGGACGACCAGCCGGGCTCTTCGCCGGCGACATCCTCGATCTTGCGGCCGGTCGCAATGGATTCCGGCCGCTCGTCCAGAATGTCGGGGTCGTCTTCCGTGCGCGCGGCGTCATCGTCACCCTTGATCAGCAGCCAGTTCTCGCGCTTCTCCCGCGGCTTTCCGGCCATCCTGACAAGGTGCCAGCGGCCACCCAGCTTCTCGCCGTGAAGTTCGAAGTCGAGATGGCCTTTCGCATAGCCGCGACGCGCGTCGCCGATCGGCGTCCAGGTGCCTCTGTCCCACAGGATGACGGTGCCGCCGCCATATTCGCCCTTTGGGATGGTGCCTTCGAAACCGCCATATTCCAAAGGATGGTCCTCGACATGGACGGCAAGGCGCTTCTCGCCGGGGATCAGGCTCGGCCCTTTTGTCACGGCCCAACTCTTCAGGACGCCGTCCATTTCCAAACGAAAATCATAATGAAGCCGCCTCGCATCATGCTTCTGTATGACGAAGCTGTTCCCCGTCTTGGGCGCCCTGCGGCCCTGCGGCTCCGGGGTGACGGAAAAATCGCGCTTCTTGCGGTAGGTCTCGAGCGCCATCGGTCAGCCGGCCTTCCGATGCGGCGCTTTCTCCTTCGGCTTCGCGTGGCGCGCCGGCTTTGATTTTGCCGCGGGCTTTCTTGTCGAGGGCTGCTTTCCGCCAACGCCGGCACTCTGGCGCAGCGCATCCATAAGATCGACGACCTTCTCCCGCTTGGCCGGTTTCGGAATTGCGATCTTCTTGCCTTCGAGCTTTGCCTTCACAAGCTCGGCCAGGGCCGCCTCATAACGGTCGTCGAATTTGGTCGGATCGAATTTGCCCTTCTTGGTCTTGATGATGTGTTCGGCCAGTTCGAGCATCTCGCCCTCGATCTTCACATCGGGGATGTTGTCGAAGGCCTCCTCCGCCGATCGCACCTCGTAATCGAAGTTCAGCGTCGTTGCGACCAGCCCTTCGTCATAAGCGCGGATGAGCAGGGTCCGGACGCGCCGGAACAGGACGGTCTGGGCGATCGCCGCGACTTTCTTCCTGTGCATGCCTTCGCGGATCAGCCCAAACGCTTCCTCCGCGTGTTTGTCCGGCGGGGCGAGGTAATATGGCTTGTCGAAATACACATCGTCGACATTGGAACAGCCGATGAAGGCCGAGACCGACAGCGTCTTGTCGCTCTCGGGGACAGCGGCTGCGACCTCATCGGGTTCGAGCACGACGTACTCACCGGAGCTGATCTCATAGCCTTTGACCTGATCGTCCTTCTCGACCGGCTTGCCGCTATCGCTGTCGACGAACGCGCGATGCACCCTATGGCCCGTGGCGCGGTTTACCGTGTGGAAGGCGATCCGCTCCGAGGTCGAGGCGGCCGTATAGAGCGCTACCGGGCAGCTGAGTTCTCCAATTTTCAGGAAGCCCTTCCAATTTGCTCTCGGCGCCAAGACAATAGCCTCACTGTCACAAGCATTTGCACTGGAAATGCAACGTGGCGGCGCGTGGATTTGTTCCTTTGGCGGACGACAGGAGTACCCCGGGTCTCACCCCGACCGGCTCTGCTCGACCAAATGGTACTTATACCGATCTCGAATGAACGCGTTGAAGAACCGGCCTTTTGACGAGGTTTTGCGGAATGCAGCGTAGGTCTGCGGCGGCACGTCGTCGTAATCGTAGCGATTTCCGCTTGGGACAAACCATACGGAGAGGGTCCTCGTCGCCGGATCGTAATTCATGCTTTGAATCGCAGTTGAAGGCATTTCCCAGCACTCGACGCGTCTGGGCAATAACCCACCCCGGCAAGCCAGGTTCCGTCTCGCCCGAGATATGGAGGCGGTGACCCGGCCGGCTCGGCGCCTCCAAGACCTTGCCTCCGCCGGCCGGCTTCACCAATTAGGGTTGATGCCATCGCTCAAAACCAAACAGCCGGAATTCGCTGGGCAAGGCGACCTGTTTCGTGCGCCCAACGATCTGCCGGAAGGATTTCACTACCAGCCGGAGCTGATCACGGCGGAGGAAGAGGCCGAACTGGTGCGGCAGCTCGAAAGTCTCGCCTTCCAGCCTTTCGACTTTCATGGCCATCTCGCAAACCGGCGCGTCGCCGGTTTTGGCGTGCGCTATGATTTTGACCAACGCAAAGTCGTCGAGGCGCCGGCGATCCCTGCTTTTCTGATGCCGCTCAGAGACAAGGTGGCGGCATTTGCGCGGCTGCCCGCCGATGCTTTCGTGCAGATTTTGATCAACGAGTACCGACCCGGCGCGGGTATCGGCTGGCATCGCGACAAGCCGCATTTCGATGCCGTGGCCGGCGTTTCTCTTCTTGCGCCATGCAGCTTTCGGCTCCGCCGGAAGAACGGCGCTGGATGGGATCGCGAGACCATCATCCTCGAGCCAAGGTCGGCTTACCTGATGACGGGACCGGCGCGCACCGAATGGGAGCACAGCATCCCGCCAGTTGTCGAGCACCGCTATTCGATTACCCTGCGGACCCTGCGGCCGAAACGGCCGCTTCGGTCAGAAGTGGTGGTTCGATGACCAGGATCGAGACCGGCTCCTGTTTTTGCGGTTCGATAACGGCTAAGATGGATGGTGACCCGTTCTGGATTTGCTCCGACCATGATGACGATTGCCGCAAGGCCATAGGGAGCCCGCTGGCCGTCTGGGTCGGCTATCGACCGGCCCAATTCAGACTGCTGACCGGCACGCCGAAAACGTTCTCAAGGACCCGAGGTGTGCTCCGCACCTTCTGCGCCGATTGCGGGACATCCATAGCCTATCTCGACCGAGGGCTTCCGGAAGAACTCTATGTGACGATCGGCTTCTTCGACCACCCCGAACGCTTTGCGCCGCAGGCCCATGCCTGTTGGGATGTGAAGCTGCCTTGGGTGGAATTTCGTGACGATCTGCCGCGTGTGGGAAGATATTCAAGACGGCGCGATCCGGCAGTCGGAAATCCAGCCGATCGGTAACCGGCAAAACGCCGCCGATGGAACCCGAATGGCCCTAGCCGAATTGAATTGCGATCAGTTCGTAATCCAAACACCAGCGGCGATCAGGGTTTACGATGTCTCTTATCCCGGCCTACGAAGACATCGCGGCACGCCTGCTTCTGACCGTGCTCGCCGGTTCATTGATTGGCCTCGACCGGGAGGCGCGCGGACAGGCGGCCGGCCTCAGGACAACCATCCTGGTCGGGCTGGCCGCCGCGATCGCAATGACACAGGCCACCATTCTGCTGGAGGTTGGCGGTAAAGCTCCGAATTCGTTCGTCAGAATGGACGTTCTGCGCTTTCCCTTGGGCGTGTTGACGGGCGTCGGCTTCATCGGCGGCGGCGCCATTCTTCGCCGGGGCAGTCTTGTCAGCGGTGTCACCACAGCAGCCACGTTGTGGATGATGACGATGATCGGATTGGCTTTCGGGGGTGGCCAATACGCCTTGGGCGCAGCCGGGACGGCGCTGACGCTGGTCATTCTGCTCGTGTTGAAATGGGTCGATCTGGTGATACCGCGCGAACACCACGCCGTGTTGGCGCTCACCTGGAAGGCGGCGGATCATGACGACCTCGACGCGATCATCGGGCCCTCCGGTTATCGAGCGCGCCTGGTTGGAATGGAGCGGCGCCCAGATCGCGACAGCCCCGTGGTGTCGTTCGACATCAGCTGGAGGCGGTCTGACAAGGGACCGCCGCCGACGGATTTATTGACACTGGTAGGTGAGCATTGCGAAATCGAGAAGTTTAATCTCGTCAGCGAATCTGTGTGATAACCGCTACACTGATTGCCAAGCGGGCCGGGCACCAGGCCGGCGGCATCGGCAGCTCGAAACTGGCATCATCGCTTCTTCACTCCGCTTTCGGTACCTATCTGTTGAGCGCAAGGCATAGATCGGGAACAGGCAGCAAGATTTGGCACAACGATCGGGAAGCGCAGACCTTCCACTTCATGGCGGACGCGTGCCGAAATGGCTCGGCGACCGCATGACGCGCCTTGGCGCGGTCATGTGCGAGGCGATCATTCACCATTACGGTCGCGAGGAGCTGCTGCGCCGGTTGGCGCATCCCTTCTGGTTCCAGTCGTTTGGCGCCGTCATGGGAATGGACTGGCATTCCTCCGGCATCACGACCAGCGTCATCGGCGCGTTGAAACGTGGTTTGGCTCCGCTCTCCGGCGAACTCGGTATTCACGTGTGCGGCGGCCGCGGCGCGCATTCGCGCAAGACCCCGCACGAGCTCGCCGCCATCGGCGAGCGCGTCGGCTTCGACGGAACAGGCCTGGCAACTGCCAGCCGGCTCGTCGCCAAGGTTGACAGCGCCGCCGTTCAGGACGGCTTCGATCTTTATCTGCATGGCTTCATCGTGACCGATGATGGCGACTGGGTCGTGGTGCAGCAGGGCATGAACGGCGACAGCAAGGTGGCGCGCCGTTATCATTGGCTGTCCGAAGGCCTGAAGAGTTTCGTCGACCAGCCGCATGCCGCCATCGAGGGCGCCAACCAGGGCGAGATCGTCAACCTGACCGACCGCCGCGCCGATGCCTCACGCAAGGGGCAGCTGGAGCTGCTGCAGGACCTCGGACCGGATCGCATCCTGAGGGAATTCGCCGCGCTCGAGCGCGACGTGACTACAGAACCGGAGCCCGAGCAGCCGGTGCTGCCGCACCTGGTCATGCCGGCGCACCACGACGTTCGCGAAAGCGATGTCGTCATGCGCCGTCTTCATGGCAACATGGCTGCGGCTGCCGAGCGTGGCCCCGCCGATTTCTCCGAGCTTCTCCTGGTCCCCGGCGTCGGTGCGCGCACGGTGCGGGCGCTGGCGCTGGTGGCCGAGGTTCTGCATGGCGCGCCATGCCGTTTTTCCGATCCCGGCCGCTTCTCGCTGGCGCATGGCGGCAAGGACAGGCATCCATTCCCGGTGCCGCTGAAGGTCTATGACGAGACGATCGGCGTGCTGAAGTCGGCCGTCCACAAAGCCAGGCTCGGGCGCGACGAAGAAATCGGCGCCTTGAAGCGGCTCGACGACCAGTCACGGCAGGTCGAACGCTATGTCACAGGTCCCAGCTTGAAAGAAATTGTCGCCGGAGAGTTCGATCAGTCGCATCTGCTCGGCGGTCGCAGCGTGTTCGGCTGGGAGGCCGCACCCGAGGCCCCCGCGGACGTCGAACAAATCAAGCAAAAGGGATAATCGGCCCGGAACGCAATTCAGCGGACCTGTCTCGATCCGCGTTCGGCTTCAGGCATCCAGATCGATCAAGGCGATGCCGAGTTCCGGCCGCTTCCTGCGGCGCAGGTGGCCAGGCGCTTCCACCAATGTGACTTCGAGTGTCGGCCGAACAATGCCTTCGAGCAGATGTCCGCCCCGCGTCGTGCCATCGCGCAACCCGAGCACCGCGTGGATATGAAGGCTGGGCTTGCCGTCGTCGCCGATCGCGACATCGCCGATAGCGCTGAGCACCTCACACTGTTCGCGGACTGGGATTTTGCGAAAGGTCTTTTGCCCAAAGTCGAACCAGCCGACGGTCGCCGTTTCGAAGGCGCCGAGCGCAGTCAGCGAGGCGCCGCCAATGTCCTGCTCGACCGCGAACGAGGTAAGCGCCGCGAACGCTTCCTCGCCAGGATCAAGCACCACCACAAACGTCCGTTGTCCGGCGCTTTCGGCGACGAGTTGCGATTTCATGATTTCACTCCAGACGCCATCTCGGCTTTTGCGTTGTCGTCTGTTCCGTCGATGGGGTTTGGCGGCGCTAATTGTGTCGCGCCACCAAATCGGAAATGTAACTAGTAGCCGCCGATGATCGGCAATATCTCGCCGGTGATGTAGCTCGAGCAGTGCGGCGAGGCGAGGAACACATAGGCCGGCGCGATCTCCTCCGGTTGTGCAGGCCGTTTCATTGGCGTGTCCGCGCCAAATTTCGAAACGTCACCGGCTTGCTTGTCCGACGGGTTGAGCGGCGTCCACACCGGGCCCGGCGCCACGCAGTTCACCCGAATTCCCTTTTCGATGAGGTTGCCGGAGAGCGCGCGCGTGAAGGCATGAATGCCGCCCTTGGTCATCGAATAATCGACCAGCTGCCTCGAGCCCTCGATGCCGGTTACGGAGCCGCTGTTGATGATCGCCGAACCGGGCTTCATATGCGGCACGGCCTCCTGCGTCATGTGGAAGTAGCCGTAAAGGTTGGTCTTCAGCGTCGTGTCGAAATGCTCTTCGGTCAGCTCGCTGAAGTCGCTGGAATGGACCTGGAAAGCGGCGTTGTTGACCAGCACGTCGATCCGGCCGAATGCCTTCACCACCTCAGCCACAGCCTTGTGGCAGTGGCGGCGTTCGCTGACGTCGGCCTTGACCAGCATGCAGCGCCGGCCCTCGGCTTCGACGGCCTTCTTCGTCTCTTCGGCATCCTTGTCCTCGCAAAGATAGACGATCGCCACATCCGCGCCTTCGCGCGCATAAAGCACGGCGACGGCTCGGCCGATGCCGGAATCGCCGCCGGTGATGACGGCCACTTTGCCATCGAGTTTTTTCGATCCGATATAGAAGGGCGCGTCATAAAGCGGCGCCGGCTCAATCGCCCATTCGTGCCCCGGCTTCGGCTGATGCTGTTCGGGAAAGGGCGGCTCGGGATATTTGCGTGCTCCGGCCTGCATGGCGCCTTGTTGCTTGCCCTTGCCCTTCGATTTGTCCTTGGCATCGATGCCGCGCTGGATATGGCGTTGCTTGGCGGCCTCGCCGGCGATTTCCGATTTCATCTGCATGGCTGCCTCCTTGGCTTGGAGGAAGGACAACGCATGTCCGGCGAAAAAGTTTACGCGACGGCGTCTTTGCTTCAGTCCCGCGATGCGTTCGACAAGCGACGTTGCAGCCGCGGCAACGCGTCCAAAGCGCCAGGAAATCGACGGCGCGTACTGCCCAACCGGCAACGAATGGCGCGGCCGGACGTTTGGGCACCAGCGGTGTCCGAGAACCTGAAGGCGCGCCAGCCCGGCAGAAGGTATTCCGAGGCTGGTGACCTGAAGATTTCCCGCTTCTCGGGCCGTACAGGCGATCTTGTCACTGGATCGCGCCAAGGGAGAGGAAAATGGCTGAAGGTCATACCAAACCAACCGGGCCGGATCTGGTCGAGGGCATCGCGTTATCCGACCTTGCCGATGGCGCAAAGCTCCTCGGCCATTGCGGCGATGAGCAGGTGCTGCTGGTGCGCCGCGGGGCCGAGATCTTCGCCATCGGGGCGACATGCACACACTATGGCGGGCCGCTCGTCGACGGTCTTGTGGTGGGAGACACCGTCCGGTGTCCCTGGCATCACGCGTGCTTCGATTTGCGTACAGGCGAGGCCTTGCGCGTTCCAGCTTTCAGTCCACTCGCTTGCTGGTCGGTGGAACAACGCGATGATTGGATATTCGTGGGCGAGAAGCGCAAACGGACGGCACCCAAGCAGCGCGATGGAGGCTCCGGCCAGGTTCCGGAGAAGATCGTCATTGTCGGTGGCGGCGCGGCCGGTTTCGCGGCGGCAGAAACACTGCGGCGCGAACATTATCAAGGCAGCCTTGTCATGCTCAGCGACGACGAAGCGCCGCCCGTTGATCGGCCCAATCTTTCCAAGGACTACCTCGCCGGCAAAGCATCGGAGGATTGGATTCCGCTGCGCCGAGAAAGCTTCTACTCGAAGAACGATATCGATCTGCGCCTCAATGCGAACGTCGCCAGCATCGATGCACGTTCTGGCGAAGTTGTACTCGCGGACGGGGCCCGGACTGCTTACGACAGGCTGCTGCTTGCGACCGGAGCCGAACCGGTTCGCCTGACCATACCCGGCGCCGACCAACCACATGTTCACACGCTGCGCTCGTTCGCAGATTGCAAGGCGATCATCGAGCGAACCACGACTGCGCGCCGCGCCGTCGTGCTTGGCGCCAGTTTCATTGGCCTGGAGGTTGCCGCGGCGCTGCGCTCGCGCGCGATCGAAGTTCATATCGTGGCACCGGAAAAACGGCCCATGGAACGGATCATGGGTCCGCAAATGGGCGACTTCATCCGCGTCCTCCATGAGGAGAATGGTGTCGTATTCCATCTCGAGGACACCGCGAGCAGCATCGAAGGCAGCAAGGTGAAACTCAGCAGTGGCGATACGTTGGTGGCGGATTTCGTCGTCGCCGGCATCGGCGTGCGACCGCGGACAGGGCTTGCCGAAACGGCGGGGCTCATCCTTGACCGCGGTGTCGTAGTAAACGCCTTTTTGGAGACGAGCGCACCAGGCATCTTCGCGGCCGGCGACATTGCGCGGTGGCCAGATCCTCACAGTGGCGAGAACATTCGGGTCGAGCATTGGGTAGTTGCCGAGAGGCAGGGGCGAACCGCGGCCCTCAACATGCTCGGCCATCGCGAGAAATTCGTCGCCGTGCCGTTCTTCTGGAGCCAGCATTACGATGTTCCCATTAACTACGTCGGCCATGCCGTGCAATGGGACGAGATCGCGATCGATGGAGACATCGTTGCCAAGGATTGCCTGCTCCGCTTCAAGCGCGAAGGGCGCACGCTGGCTGTCGCATCGATCTTCCGCGACATCGAAAGTCTAGGGGCCGAGGTGGAAATGGAGCGCCATATCACCTAGCGAAGCGCTCGCTGTACGGCCGGTTCAGCCCGCGCGATCAGTCTCGGCGCGCAATGATCCAGTCGGTTGCCGCCGCGAGATCGGCGACGGTTGCGGTCGGGCGCGGATCAAACCGTTTCTCATCGCCCTGCCGGTATTTGCCTGTCCGCACCAGCAGCGCGCCCGAAAGTCCGGCGCGCAGGGCGCCAGCTATATCGGCCTCGGCGTCGTCGCCGACCATGATCGCCTGATCTGGCGGACAGTCCATGCTTGCCAGCGCCGACAGAAAGAATTCCGGCGAGGGCTTGCCGAGAACGGTTGCGCGTTTCAGGGAGGCAAATTCCAATGCCGCAACGAATGGCCCTGCATCGAGGCTGAGCTCACCGTCAGCATCCCGAAACGTCCGGTTAGTGGCAAGAGCCAGCAATTCGGCCCCCGCCCTCAGTTCGCGGAACGCGTCATTCAACGCCGCATATGTGAAGGCCTCTCCGGCATCGCCGACGATGACGGCGCGCTTGTCGCGATCCGGCAGGTCGCAAAAATCCGGCGCAAGGCCGGGGTGAACCAACAAGTATGGCGCGCGGCCATTGCGAAGCAGCCATTCGCGTGCAGCGTGCGCCGGCGTGAAAACATCTGCATTGGTAACGGTGAGTCCCATCGCCTCCAGACGTTCGAGAACCCTCTGTTTCGACGAGCGCGTGGTATTGCTTATGAAGCGTATGGCCAAACCGGCCTGACGCAAACGCGCGACGGCGTCGATCCCGCCTGGTATGGCGATCTCGCTATCGTAGATGACGCCTGCGAGGTCCAGCAGTACACCCCTTGTCATCGGTCCAGCATGACCACGAGTCCGCCATGCGTCAAATCCGGAACAAGGCCATTGTTGTTCCTTTTGGATCAGGGCGGGCAGGCGCACTCGATTAACCGACGGTCACCGCCACCATTCGGGGAAGGCCGTGCGGGCGGCTTCGGCCAGCGTCGCGATCTCCCTGTCGGGAACCGTAGGGCCAGAGTCGCGGGCCAAGCGGCGCCCAGCCGCCGCCATCGCTTTGTCGAGGGTGAATTGCACCGCCGCCGGGCGAAGTGCCAACACCCGCATCAGGCTGATGCCGATCTGGAAGGGCAGGCGCGCGGTCGGCCATCGCGGCCACCAGGTCGCTAAGCCGGTCGACTCCGCTAGCGCAGGAGGCACCTCTTCGCGCCGCAATGTGTGTGGACCCGCAGACAACGAGGCCGGACGCGACCCGCAACCGACAACGATCCCTGCCGGGCGGCGGTGAACGGCGACGTTGGGCCCTATCGGAAATCCGCCGGGAGCGATCTTTACAGTTGGCCGCCCAGCCATTCCCGCAAATCGCGGTCTTGCTGACTTTCGGCAATGGGCGGCGAGGGCCGCATCCGGACATACCAGATGGCGGCAAGCACTCCGGCAGCCCACGCGCCGGCGAAAACATTCGCAATGAGGTCGATTGGAACCTCCCAAGCCGGCCAGAACATTAGCACGGCATCATTTAGGGGCGCGACACCAATTAGGAGTAGAGCAGGTGGAGCCGTAGGAGCAGGGGGAGCGTCGCCGCAATCCACCGTCTCAACCAGCTTGCGAGGATGCAGCCAGCCGGCCAAGGCCTGGATGGGGCGCTTGCGAATCGGAACAATCGTCGCGGCCAAGATGGCGATGATCAACAGCCATGCGGCCTTGAAGACGGCGCGTAGCATTCTCAGTCAATAGCAATGATCGGAGGATCGGTCGCAACGCTCAACGTATTAAGGCGCCGAACAATCCATAAGTTATCAAACCTCACCTGGAGAAGGCCAAGCGTAGCAGATCGGTGGATCTGCCGCAGGAAACAGGTCATATCCGACGGTTAATCAATTCGGCTTATGTCCGAATGTAGCAGCAGGTGTACTGACCGTTTCACGATAGTATTCGACCTTGGCCTCTGGCAAGGTTCGGAAACATTATATGGAACGCAATGTCCACTACCTCGTCATGGACTTCTTGCGCATTTTTGCAGCGCTTTTGGTGTTACTGAACCATTTCGCGACATTCGCCTGGAGCAGTGCGTCAGTCGCCGAGGGAAGCGATGTCGCCTTCGGTTTTCTGTCGGCGTTTGCCGGTTTGGGTGCTGTAGGGGTCGAAGTTTTTTTCGTAATTTCCGGGTTTGTCATTGCCATGAGCGCCTCAGGCGAAGGGGGCGCGTCGCACGCGCTGCGTTTCGCGCGCATGCGCGCTACGCGTATATTGCCCGCCTTGTGGCTGTCCGCGCTCGTCAGCCTGGCCGCACGAACTCTTTATGGCGAGGATTTTTCCCGTCTTCTGATGGATTTTTGCAGATCGGTAACGTTGTCTCCTAAGGGCCCTTATATCGACGGGGTCGTATGGTCTCTCGTCGTCGAGGCCGTATTTTACGTCTTGGTGGCCGCGTCAATTTTGTCGAGGTTTCGTTTATCACTCTATGATCTGGCCAAAATAATAGGGTTTTCCAGCTCGGTATACCTTCTTGTTCTCTCCGGGTTGCATTTGCTGCCGTCGTCCTCGTGGTCGGAGGAAGCGATTTTGGTGCTTTCGCGGTTTCCCTTCAAACTGCTTCTGCTGCAGCACGGCGTTTTCTTCGCTACAGGCATGATCTTCTTTCTTGTCAGGAACGGCGGTGATGACCGTAACAAAATGGGGCATGCGGCGAAGACAGTGTTGATATTGTTTTTTGGCAGTATGAGCACGGTGGAGATCTTCATTTCGATTGAACGCGGTTATGAGTACAAGCTCTCAGCAGTGATAATTTGGTTGATATGCATGTACGCAATGGCAGCAGGAATAAAATATGGTGAGTTCTTTAAACATAAACTTTATAGGTACAACGCGCTTGTGAAGTATATTGGAGGAATAAGCTACCCTATATATCTGAATCACTATTCATTTGGCATGATTATGGTATGGTGGTTGTTTTCATTGGGTTTTCCGATGCCCATTGTTTTCGTTCTCTCCATCCTGCTCGTTTTAGGTTTGAGCATGGCCGTTATGTGGTTGGAAAAGAGGATTCAAAACGCCGTCAGGGGACGGTTCCCTAAGCCCGCCGCCAAACGAGATCAAAATGGCGGTTTAGCGTCCCCGATAGGGAATCAGGAAACCCAACGGCTATTGGGTGGTGAGCAGTGGGGACGTAACCGATGAGATGCGGGCCGACTACATCAACAGCCAGGTCCTGCCCGAGTCAGGCGACATTTTCAGCGTGACCTGAACTCAGTCCGCCAAGGGTATACCAATTTGGCGGTGGAGCGTTCACGCTATGGAGCGCAATTAAGGCGGTTGAAGTGCCGCTCGCCCTAAGCGCTGGATTCCATGATGCGCAAAAGCCGATGCGCCCCGGCACTCCAGACATACCCTCTTCCGGGTACGTGGCAGGCGGTCTCTTCGCAGGTGCGAGGTAATCGGGGAGTCATAGCTACCGCGAATGAGGTATACCTTGCCACTGTCGCGGCTGAAACCGGAGACAGTTTGGCTCGAAAGAGGGGCGTCAATCGACCCATTCCGGGTCCTGGAACTGCAGCGAAGGTTACTCATCGAGCCGGAGTAGTTCCGAGCGTCTGAACTAACGCTCTTGTCCGTTGAAACGTCGTCACGGCAAAGAGAAAATCTCGTGCCGGCCCCAGTGGCGAGCCGCTGGTCCTGTGAGGCAGCTGACCTACAGCGGCTTGCAGCGTTGCACTTGAGTGAATCGGGGCTGCTCGAGTTGGAGCATTCCGAGGTGTTACCTGCGAGTGAAATCAGAGGGTTGCATAAAGGAAGTGGCACGTTCCGCCCGATTGAACGACCGGGCGGTTCGCGCCGGACAACGTCAGCGCGACCTCAAGTCAGCAGCGATGCTTGGCTTGCAGTCGGTACGGCGAGCCAGTCACACCGAAGGTCGTAAGCGATCCGTAAGCGTGCGTGTTCGAAAGTTGCACGGTGAGTGGCTGGTGTTACCAAGCGCTTCCGACCGCCGGAGGCCTTGCCATTCGAATGGATGGTGCAGAGAGTCGGTCAAACTTTATGATGAATTTCGGGTCCTACTGCGCTCGATCAGGCGTGATCCTTGCCTTTTTGTGAGAGTGCAGTGCAATATCACCCATTGGTTGTAGCCCGCGCAGGGTACTCAACATGTCAAAGCTGGAGTACGTTTTTGCGTAGGGAGGTTATCTAGGGGCGGATTGGCGGGGTTCGAATGACGTATGCTACAAGCCTTTCATTGAGTGAGAATGAACACCGGCCGACGTCAGTCGCAATCAAAAGCGACGATAAGGCGTATATCAAGGCGCTAGGCTTCGTGCCAAAGCGATATGCGGCGGAAACCGCTATCGTCAATCAGGGCGAGGACGGCGATCGCGTCTTCATAATCGAGTCTGGCTGGGGATGCATTTCCCATGATCTTGCCGGTGGCCAGCGACAGATTTTGGATTTTGCGCTGAAGGGCGACATTGTCCGGCCACAGACGTACTCGGGCACTGCTCTTGAGACATTTGTGGCTCAAACCGACCTTGCGGTGTTAGAAGCCTCGACCAAGACACTTGCTCTTGGCGCAGCGAAGTCGCCCTACATAGCCTCCCTTTTTCTCGAAACTCTCGCGCGCCAGAGAGCGATTGTTGCCCAACACCTAACCAATGTAGGTCGACGCAGCGCCTTGGCGCGTACAGCGCACCTGCTGCTCGAACTGAGAGCGCGATTGGAGCGCGTCGGCGCTGGCAGTCGCACTGCCTATGCTTGCCCTCTCACCCAGTACGACCTCGCGGACGCGCTCGGGCTGACGCCCGTCCATGTCAATCGAAAGCTGCGGGAATTGCGGGAACGCGGGTTTCTGGAGTTCCGCCAAGGTCATGTCCGCGTGCTGGATCGACTGGGCGTAACGAAATTTGCCGAGTTCGATGACAGATATATCGATGGTTGACACTTACATTGGCGCTCGACGCCAAGGCGGCGCGACGCGCGTCAAAGCAACACCGCCATCGGCGAAGCCGGCTGTCCTTTATTTTCGGCGACTACCCGCGCCTGGCAAACAACGCGAGATCCAGATTCCGGTCGGTGTGTTCTCTGATACCCTCCTTCCTAGACCAAATGAATTAGGAAAAGTGAAGGAGTAGAAATTTTTTAGGTTTTGTTAACCTAAATTAGTGAAGGCGCATCTTTTCGGCGATAAACATTATGGACGGGATAGTGCTGGTCCATGGCGGGGCTTGGGAAATCCCACAGTTATAGTGAAGGCGACGCGAACAGAACATCGCTCGTGGGAAATAGTATTTGCCTGAAGTCCATCTCGTACTGGTCTTGAAACGTGGGTAAAAGTTTGGGGAGTAAGTTCATGGTTCCGACAATTCAAATGGATAGCAAATCACCCGGTGCACTGGAATTCGTATCGCGGACGACCGGGAATGGAATACATCTTCATAGACACGGCTTAGCCGAATCCTGCCTGGCTCTGCTGGATGAGCGAGTGCTTGACCGACAATGTCTTGCGCAATGCCTGACCGCCTATGGCATCGGGAAGGAAATCCTGTCGTTCAGTTCGATCGAAGAGTGGCGGCATCAAGAGAATACACTGTCGACGTCGGCTATTCTGCTGAACGTGGGCAGCCGAAAGGTGACAGACGCAAAGACCGGCAGCGAAATCGCCGATCTTGTGAATGAGGCCCACCCGGTTCCAGTGCTGATTTTGGCCGATACCGACGATCTAGAGCAGATTCTGAAGGCGTTGAATTATGGCGCAAAAGCCTATATCCCGTCGTCGATCCGTTTCGAAATCTGTGTTGAAGCCGTAAATCTTGTCCTTGCCGGTGGCACATTTGTCCCTGCAAGCAGTGTGCTTGCCCAGCACAAGGCAATCGACACGGGCGTCGATGTGACAAGGCCCATGGCGAGTGTGTTCACGGAGCGGCAAGAAGAGGTCGTCCAGGCTCTCAGGCGCGGGAAGGCGAACAAGATAATCGCTCACGAGCTCAACCTCCGAGAGAGCACGGTCAAGGTCCATATCCGCAATATCATGAAGAAGCTGAAGGCGACGAACAGGACGGAGGTCGTCTACAAGCTCAATGAGATGTTTCCTGGCGTCCACGTGTTGAGCCGACCGAGCTAAACGGTTTTGTCAGCGGCACGCTGCATGCTCGCAATGGAGTCCATCGGTGGCGATCCTGCTCGACCGTTGCAGTTCGCCGCTCTTTTCGCTGCAAGATATGGATTGAAGCCATGCTAGACCGGCCGTTGGCGGCAATTGCTCACAAGCCATGGCTCGGGGCGGATGCCGCGCAGGACTTTATCAGCCTCGCTGACGTTGTTTCATTTGTTCGGCAGTACCTTTTCTCGATACTGGCGTTCATCGTCGCCGGAATCGTTTGCGCCACGTTTTACTTTGCTACATCGGATCCTATTTATGTCGCGCGAACCCAGATCCTGATCGAACCAAAGATACCCAGAAACCTTCAGCAGCAACCCGCCGAAGTGAATCTGTCGCTCGATACCGCTCAGGTCGAGAGCCAGCTCGCAGTTCTGCGCTCCCAGAAGATCGCGATGATGGTGATCGATGACCTTGGACTCATGGACAATCCAACGTTCAGGGATATGCACGGTCCGAACATCGGCGAGAGGTTTCGCAGGGCTTGGATGAGTGTCGTTGAGGCCGGCGGGCTCAATACCAGCTATGCTGCATTGACCAATTTCTTCCAACGAGTGCTGCCCGGGCCGGATCGAATCCAAACCAATAGTCCGCAGCTGGAATCCGAGCGTCGGCGTAGCGCGGTCGAAATATTCAGCGATGGCCTGGATGTCCAGCGCGTCGGTGTCTCGTATGCAATAGACATTACGTTCCAGTCTCTGGACCCGGCATTGGCGGCACGCATCGCAAACGCCACAGCGGAGGCGTTCGTGCGTGAGCAAGTGCAAACGACAACAAAAGCGGCCGGCGAAGGCATCGCATGGTTGGAAAGGCGGATGCGGGAGGTCGGCGATCAGATGAACAGGGCGACCAGGGTCGCCCAGGAGTTTCGCGCAAAACACGACTACAGCATAGGTCAGGACGAGACGCCCATCGAGGGACAGGGTCTCGCGCCCAGCGAAGAACAGCCAGCACACCAGACAACGCTAGAGCAGTTGGAAGTTACAGCCGACACCTATCGCAAGATGTATGAAAGCCTGCTCGGGGCGTATACGAACTCGGTCGACCAGCAGCCTTATCTGATCGCCAATGCTCGTGTCATTACATCCGCAACGAGCCCAAAGAAAGCAAGTCAGCCGCGCAAGACGCTGATCCTCGCCTTTGGCGCACTTGCCGGAATGGTGGCTGGCATCGGATTTGCCGTGGCGCGGCGCGGCCTCGATCGGAACGTGAGGACTCCGCATCAGATCCGCCGCGAACTGGGCCTGGCCTGTATCGGAGAATTGCCGGTGGTCAGTTTCAGGCGGGGTGGTTTTGGCCGGCTTGACGAGGTGCTCAAGAATCCGGACTCTTCATTCAGCGGCAGCCTCGGGAGCGTCAAGGCGATCATGGGCTTGGCCGGGGCCACCCCTTCAAGACGTCGCATCGGAATCACATCCGTGTCCCCCGGTGATGGAAAGAGCACCGTTGTAAGCAATCTGGCGGCTCTGTGTGGGGTGTCGGGCACCGCGACCCTCGTGATCAACGCCGACCATAGGTCGGCACTGGCCAACGAACTTCTCTTGTCCTCCGATCTCAACGTGATCGATGGGGATTCCGGGAGCCGCAAAGATATCGGCACGCAAATCCAGTTCATTGAAAAGACATCGTTTTATTACCTGAAGAACGATGTGTCGAGTTCGACGAATTTGCTTGTTCCCGATAATATGGAGAAATTACTGAGCGACGTTGGCGCCTACAGTGTCGTCATTGTTGAGCTCCCACCGTTTAGTTCAGGTGCCGAAGGGCTTGCTGTCTGCCCGCTTCTTGATGGCGTGATTGTGGTGGCGCAGTGGGGCGTGACGCCGCTTGATCAACTGGAAGACCTGACGCAGACACTCAAAAACACCAATTCGTCCGTCCTTGGCGTGTTGATGACACGTGTTCGTTCTGTTTCGGCTCATCGTTACCGGAAGCGCGCAGGCCAAGCACCGCGCTGACATACTGTCTTCCTCGCGGCGGTGTCAGTCGAGCGCGAGCCCAGCGGCAAGTCTCGACACCGCCTGTCAATTCGAACACCTGCCTGTCAAAATGAATCTGCGCCCCTGGCAGGGCGATCGATTCCGATATCGTGCCACATTGGACGGAGCAGCCATTCGTCCGTACCCCAGCCTAGCATCTTAGGGGTAGCCCCCGATGCCAATCATCCCCAATCTACCACCTTTTCCCTGCTTGCCGGAGATCATCCGTCGTTGACAAAATGCAAACGAAAACAGCTGAAATCGAGCGCAAGCGAAAATGTCCAACGTGATCGAAAGCAACCTGCGGCACTGCGATGACTTGGCTATTGAAGACTGGGCCATTCTGGTCGGAGCCAGGCCTGCGGCGACATTGCTTCTTCGGCGTGAAAGCGACGCGCCCGCCACATCGAACACGCCAGACCCATCGTCGCCTCAACTCAACGCAAGCCAAGACCATGGCACCGTCTCGCTTGAGCCGGATATGCAAACGGCAAGCATTGAAGACGACGCGCGGGGCGACCGGCGACAGCCTCTCGGCGGTTGGGCCAAGAGGCTGCTGGATCTGATGGTAGCCTCGACAGCGCTCATCCTGGCCAGTCCGATCCTGGTTCTGATCCCGCTTCTGATCAAGGCCACCACAGGCGGTCCGGTGCTGTTCGTTCACCGCCGTATTGGATTCAACGGAAAGGTCTTCGACTGCTACAAGTTCCGCACCATGGTACAGAATGCCGAGGAGGTGCTCGAACGGCATCTGAGCTGCAATCCACAAGCCGCCCAGGAATGGGCAGCCAACCAGAAACTGAAGTGCGATCCGCGTATCCTGTTTTTCGGAAACATGCTTCGCAAATCGAGCCTGGATGAGCTGCCGCAGTTGTTCAACATCTTGCGGGGCGACATGAGTTGCGTCGGTCCGCGTCCTGTCGTTGCCGACGAATTGCAACGCTATGGCGCCGCATCGCATGAATATTTGAAGACGCGGCCAGGACTGACCGGCCTCTGGCAGATAAACGGGAGAAACATGATCGAGTATTCGCATCGCGTATTGCTGGATACGCGGTACGTTCGGACATGGTCTCTACGCCTCGATCTTTCGATCCTGATGCGGACGATACCGGCAATGATGAAGTTTGATCAGACCTCCTGAACTTGGCTATGTCAGGGGGTGCGGCAGAAACGGCCTCAAGCGATTGGCGCCCGCAAGGGATTGCCGCCCACTCTATTGTCGTCTTGGGCGGTGCCGCAGCACGGCAATTGCAAGGCCGACCAGATAGGCAATTTGGGTGACGACAACAAGATAAAACGTCGAGCGGATGGTGCTTTGAACAGTCAGGTGAAGAAAACTGCCTACAGCGATGCTGCCGACGATCACCACCAAGGTCGCCACTATCAGCGCCGGCGCGCGCAGCGTAAGCCCTATTGTCAGGGCAACGCCCGCAACGCCGACAATGGCAAGCAACACGGCGACCTCCTTCCAGGGGCAATTTACGCCGCGCAAGACCAACCCTGTCCCAAGGAAATCAGAGTCGCTCGTTTTTGTGAAGCCAACCATTTAGCTCAGCGGTTCCGGCGGCGCCGTCAGGGTCTGGATCATTGATGGTCGGAGTGTGAAATGCAGGTTTCCCTCGTTGGGGCACTGATTTGCACGGGACTCCTGGCCCTCGTCGTTTATATGCGCTGGTCGCTGATCACTGCACTGATTGCCTCGCTGGCTTTTGGTGCGACGGCAATCGGGACAATAACCTCGCTTGGCGGTTCATCGCCGCTTATCTTTACCGTCTTTGATATGCTCGTGATAGTAGCCGCGCTGGCTCGACGGGGAATCTGGAGAGAAATAGGCGCGGTCTTCGTTCGTATAGGTGCCGCATGGATCGTCTGCGCGCTGATGATCTATGTCTGCATCGGAGCGCTGTTATTTCCGAGGCTCTTTGCAGGGCAGACGAGCGCCTTCGTCGCTTCCCGCACGGGCGGGGGCGTCTACGAAGCGGCCTTGGCGCCGGTATCTGCCAATATCTCTCAGGCGGGTTACTTTATTCTGGGCGGGTTGATCTTCCTGGCGGCCTGTCTGCTGCTGCAGCGCAGCGGCGCGTTAGCGGATATCAGGCGGGGCTTCTTCCTATGGTTCAGCTTGCACGTGCTGATGGGCGTCCTGGATCTGATGGGCAAGGTGCTCGGCGCCGGCGACATCCTCGCCCCGATCCGTACCGCCAGCTACGCCATGCTGACGCAGGTCACGGAAGCTGGGTTTTGGCGGATCGCGGGCGCGTTTTCAGAGGCATCGGCGTTCGGTGGGGCATCGTTGGCAGGGCTGGCGTTCACCTACACCTATTGGCGCAAGACCGGATCCAAATTCGCATTGGGGTTGGGAGCGGCCCTGTTCGTTCTCCTGCTGCTGTCGACATCGTCGACCGCCTATGTCGGTCTTGCAATCGTAAGCGTGCCTGTTGTCTTTTCCATCGTGAAGTCGCTCGCTTCAGGTCGGCTGAGGTCGGCGGAGGCACTGCTTATCACGTTGCTGGCGCCCTTGCTCCTCTCCGCGATGGCCGCCAGTCTGTTCTATCCGCATTTCTTCGATCCGGTCTTGCAGCTTGTCGACAACACGGTAATCAACAAAGTCACATCAGCCTCCGGCCAGGAGCGCAGCTACTGGAACTACAAGAGCCTGCAGTCTTTCTTCGATACAGGTGGACTGGGGGTCGGGTTGGGAAGCTCACGCGCCTCGAGTTGGCCGATAGCTCTGCTTTCCCAGTTGGGGCTATTCGGCACCGCGATGATGGCAGTTCTGTTGACAATGCTGGTGCGGGGGCTGCGAGGTGGCCGCGGGCGCATCGATCCCGAAGTCGACGCGATCGCATCGAGTGTTCGCGCTTGCGCCTTGTCGGCGCTCGTGGCCGGATCCCTGGCAAGCGGCAGCGCCGACCCGGGTATCGTATTCCTGATTCCTCTCGCCGTTGTTCTTGTCAGCCGGCGCTTGCCTGTTGAAGACGACAGTGTTGCTGAGGCTCCTGTAAGGACGCTCCGGCATTCGCGCGATTCCAGCGGACACGTGGTTCAATCGCAGGTCGGCACTGTTCCCGGCCGCGCGACATAGGCTCAGAGCTTTCGGAAGTATCCATGAGCTCCGAAACCCATAGTGCTATCGAATCCACCATACAAAACAAAAGCGCAACCTTTCGGGTTTATCGCTAAGGAAATCGTCGCAGGCCTTCTTCACCCCCGGATAGAGACCGACCGAGTCGAACAATCCAGGATCTGTAAGTCTATCAGACATGCAGCACCGTTTGATAGGCGAGGATACACATACTCCAAGCTGACCTTGACCAAATCAAATCGTATAGGTCACCATCCAGATTCGCAGATGCAATTTCGTCCGGCAACTGTGTGGGAAGTGTATCTTCGAACCACCCCTGGGTGAAGAATAGGCTGCCGGCCATGTCGCTCTTGTGAGCGCTGGCGTGACCGTCTTCGGCACTGGCCTTCGGGAGACCTTCGAAGCTGTCATTCCTGCTTGAATCGTAGTGCTGAAAGTATGCGTTGGAATACGACGGCCGACTTGCCTTCGTGGCATCCCAATTTCACAGACGTCTCCCGGTACGTTGTAGAAAAGCGCTGCCGCGCGCTTCTACCTCATCCTGCTAGCAAAATCCGCCGGGAGCTACGGAATACCTACAGTATCGCCGACGGTTTCTGCTTTGAGTTCTATTCCCGGCGCCTCGTGCCGCTCGGTCGATGTCAAGTCCAGCGCGCCTGTTTCATCCGGAGCCAGTGGTATTTCAATCTTGATCGTGTCTCCCGGCTCCACGACACTCGTCTCGTTAGCTTGTATTTGCGCCGTCGTACCATCCGCCGACGGTCGGAAAATCGTGTAGATCGGCGCAGCCAGATCCGCGTCTGCTCGGCGGGCAAGAAGATTCGGGGCAGATACCGCCGACTCGTACAATAGCCGCCTTGCTGTTTCTGTCTTGCTGTCGAGAGCATCGAGTTCAGCTTGAGTTTGACGCAGGTCGATCGTTATCTCCTTTTTCCGTCCGTCCTCGAGTTCGAGAATTGATATGTCTGTCTTACTGATTTCCTGACGCCCGCGCAGCAGACTGGTTTCCGCCGACAACCTCTCGCTCTGCGCCTGGGCAAGGGCTCGTTCTAGAGAAAATTCCCGCGGCGCCGCCGCAAGACCTTTGACCACAAGCGCCGAGACCGCTGTCAACTCTTTCTGGATCGAGTCGATCTGCTTGTCGAGGAAAACGAGTTGCGCTCCCAGCGAGGCGAGTTCTTTCTGGAGGAACTCACGCAGACCTTGAAGCGCCTTGATCTGAGTGTCCAACCCTTCGCTGCGCGCTTGGAAGATCAAACGCTCCTGCTTCATGAGCATAGCAAAGACGTCGTCGTGAATGCGCGACGTCAACTGGGCTGGAAACTGAATGTCGCTGGCATGCGAGAGTTCCGCCTCGAGTCGTGCCTTGCGAGCGAGGAGATTGGCCTCGTTCAGTCTAAGCAGGTTCACATCCCCTCGACCTTGGATCACCTCGCGCTCGAACCTGGCGTCCCTGTCCTCTCGAGTCCGCAATCCGCCCGCGATGCTCAATGCCTGCAAGACGGTCAGCCCGGGCCGATATGCGAATTCTCCCGACTGCGTCACCTTGCCGACAACATAGAACGGTCGGAACTGGGCGATTTCCACCGCCGTATTCGGTTTTCGCATAAGGCCGACACTTTTCATCAGCTTGTCGCCGATGGAGTTCGCAATCTGGCCGGTGGTGAGGCCGGCGGCCTTGATTTCACCGACCAGCGGTAGCGAAACGGAGCCGTTGGGACCGACCGTGTATTCGTCGTTGAGAGCCTCCCAGCCAAATATCGTGTCGCGCGACGCACGCCATTCGTAGACCTTGATGCGGAGCTTATCCTGCGGGCCGAGCACATAATCTTTGGCGTTTGCGGCCGAAACACCCAACATGCAGGCCAAGGATATCACCGCCGACATCACGACGTGGAGAAAGCGCCAAGCGCCGCGCCGATCGGACAGCTTGCCCAGGCGCCGAACTCGATGATTTGAACGAGCGCCGCTGTTGACGGAAAAGGGCGGTTCCTGGAGCATCTCTTACCTCTGCACTAAATCTTCAGAATATATTCGGGCTCCACCCGGCCCCTTGCGACATGTGAAAGGGCCAGGAGATTGCCACGCAGACGCCCTCGCCGGTCGACATAGGGTTCCGGCCAGAGGCTGCGCGCGAGATTGGCGAGCAGATTTTTGCCCATCAATCTAAGTGCGAACGTCGATGGAACGGTCCCTTTGCGGACGAGGTAGATCGGATTGGCCACCTGGGAATAGCCGAAACGAACGCCGTTTACGCGACCGCTCTTGATGCCGAGATGAACCCCGCGGATCGACTGCAAAAAGACGACCCGCCCTCTGGCTCTCAATTGGCTGGTGAAATCAACGTCTTCCTGCCATCCATAGAGCACGAGCCGCTCATCGAAGCGCAGGCCGCAAATGTGGGCCGCCCTGATCGACATGTTGCATCCATAGGCGCTGAGTCGATCCACGGCGCGCGCTTCAGTCGCAGTGCCGGCTTCGCGAAGCGCCTGGATACCCTCGTCCCACGTGAGCCCTGCAGTCGTCGCACCGTCCTCCAGCACGTTTCCAGTCACCACTGCCCAGTCGGGCTGCTGCTTGAACGCCTTCGATACGCCTTCGAGATAGTCGTCCGCAGGAATGAAATCGTCGTCGAAAAAGGTGATTATGTCGAAACGGTCGCCTGCGACATCGAGCGCGATGTTGCGCTGCGCCGGCAAGCCGGTTTTTCCGAATACGCTCGATACAGGAAACCGGCAAACCGTGGTGCTGGGAATATGGTCGGCGTCGGGGGCCGAGAGTATCACCGCGTCAGGGAGCAGAGTCTGTCGCTCAAGCTGTGCGAGAAGCCGAGCCACTTGTTCCTTGCGACCGAACGTTGCGACGATCACGACCACTTTCATCGACGATCAACTCTCTCCTCGCGGGCAATGGATGCAGATACGGCGCGCGACCACTGCTTGCGAAGTGAGCGCGCTATGATCCTAATCCGCCGGCCGCGCCGATACAGCCTGCGCATAAGGTTAGCGTTGAGGCGTGCTTAGGCCCATCGAAGTAGGAGACGTACCTCGTTGGAGTACATCCGGCCTCGGGAAGGTGCGGCGCTTAACCCGATAGGCAGCTTGTTTGGACGGGACGGACGACACACAGTCGCTGAGCATCCGGGCAACAAGAATTCCGGAAAAAGGTGCCAACATTCCGTGAGGGGCAAAGCATGCGCCATGTGCGACAGCCGAAAGCAACCACCATGGTGGGCCGTGATGCCAAACATTTGCGATCCATCAGCAAGACGCCATTTGCCGCGATAGACCGCAACGCCCGCATCGCCGTCGTGCATGATTGGTGCCCCAACTTTCGGGGAGGGGAGCAGGTCCTTGCTCGGATCTGCAAGACTTTTCCGAGAGCCGAGGTCTTCACCCTCTTTGATTTTCTCCCGAAGGAAATCAAGGAAGAGTATTTTCCAGGCGTAATTTTCCACGTTTCCGGCATGAATCGACTTCCGTTCGTGGAAAAGTACTACAGGTCACTTTTCTTTCTCTGTCCGTTTATGATCGAACAATTTGATGTCACAGGTTATGACGCGGTAATTTCCTCTTCGGCCGCATTCTCTCGAGGCGTTCTGACTCGCCCAGACCAACTACACCTGTGCTATGTGCACAGTCCGGTGCGGTATGCGTGGGACGAACAATTCTCCTATTTGCAGCAAGCCGGCTTGGGATTTGGACCGAAAGGTCTTGCCTTTCGTTACATGCTTCACAGGCTGCGGACCTGGGACACCCGAACGGCACATGGTCCTGACCTGATGCTGGCAAACTCGAATTATGTCCGCTCTCGAATCGAACGGATTTACGGCCGCGACGCGCGGGTAGTCCATCCGCCCGTCGCCATCGAGGATCTTAAACTCGTCGTCAACAAAGATGACTACTACGTCACGGCCGCGTTCCACGCCCCGTATAAGCGTACGGATCTGATAATTGAGGCGTTCAGCAAAACGCCGTCGCGTCGCCTGGTTGTTGTAGGCGACGAAGTACAATCCAAGCATCTGCGATCGCTTGCCGGCTCCAACATAGTCTTCACCGGTTATCTGCCGCGGCATGAATACATCGAAAGAATCGCCAATGCTCGTGCGATGGTGTTCGCTGGATGCGAGGATTTCGGGATAACGCTTGCCGAGGCTCAGGCGTGCGGCACGCCATTGATCGCCTTCGGCCGCGGAGGTGCGCGCGACATTGTCCGGCCGCTTGGCGAGAGCGCCCATCCGACAGGTGTGCTCTTCGACCGTCAGGCCGTCGATTCCGTAGCTGGGGCCATCGATCTATTCGAGAAAAATGCGCTGTCCATTACGCCGCACGCCTGTCGCATGAACGCGACCCGGTTCTCCGAGGAAAGATTCGACCTGGCGATTCTCGACGCCCTCGGCCTGGCCCAGTCTGTCCAACTCGCTCGCGCAACCGAGTACAATGAACTCTTCGGAGCCGAGAGCTCGACGCGCGATATAACCGGTTCACTTATCGAGCCAATTCTACAATGAATTCATTTGACCTTCACATGGCAAGCAACAGCAAAGCGCTTCGACCGGCCGCGTGTCCGTGCTGCTCGGCGCCCGTCAGCCGGTCGATCTACCGGGTCGAATCCATCCCGGTGCATAGCTGCGTCCTGCTTAATTCGGCCCAAGCAGCCCACGCCTTTCCCCGCCGCGACCTTGACCTCGCATTCTGCGAAGCATGCGGGTTCATATTCAACAAGGCCTTTGACGAAACGGTCATGGGCTATTCGACCAATTTTGAGGAATCCCAGCATTTTTCCAGCACCTTCAACAATTTCGCGAAGGGACTTGCACGCGAGATTGCACAAAAATGTGCGATAGCCGGCAAGCACGTGTTGGAGATCGGCTGCGGCAAGGGTGAATTTCTCCGCGAACTTTGCATATCGGGTGGCGCCACCGGGCTCGGCATCGATCCAGGCTATCGAGCCGACAAAGGCCGTAATGACGAGTACGGCGACGTCAAGATCATCGTCGATTTTTTCGGACCAGACTACCAGCATCTCCAGGCGGATACGGTCCTCTGTCGCCACACGCTCGAACACGTAAGCTCGGTGTCGAGTTTCGTGCGGCTGATCCGCAAGGTGATCGGCAAAAGGACCCAGGATTGGGCCGTCTTCGAAACGCCCGATGCAAAACGTGTGCTCGTAGAGAGCGCGTTCTGGGACATTTACTACGAGCATTGCTCCTATTTCAGTCCTGGCGCGCACGCGCGCCTGTTTCGCCAGGAGGGTTTCGACGTTACCGATCTGGAACTCGTCTATGACAACCAGTACATCGTTCAGTACGCCCGGCCGTCGGCAGGCCGGACGACACCGAGACTACCGCTCGAGCACGATCTGGAAGTGATGCACCGTTTGGCGGAAACCTTTCCCGCTCGCGTGCGAGCCGTTCAGAATTCCTGGCAGGAGCGCATTCGCGCCGCGCACGCCGCCGGCCGGCGGGTCGTCCTGTGGGGCGGCGGCTCCAAGGCAGTGTCGTTCCTCACGACCTTGCAGCTTGGAGACGAAGTCTGGGCAGCAGTCGACATCAACCCTTACAAGCAAGGCAAGTTTACGCCCGGAACCGGTCACCCGGTCATTGCGCCTAGCGACCTGTTGGACACTCCGCCTGACTTGGTCATCGTCATGAACCCGATATACCTGAATGAAGTGGCGCAATCCTTGAAAGCGCTGGACCTGCGACCCGAAATCGTCGCGGTCTGATCGCACTTTCGTTAAAGAAGAACCCGGAAAATGGAACATTCCAAGTCGCCGCAAGTGTCCCTTGGTATGCCGGTTTACAACGGCGAGAATTTCGTCGCCGAGGCGATCCAGTCGATCCTTGAGCAGGACTTCGATGATTTCGAACTTGTCATCACCGACAATGCTTCGACAGATAGAACAGCCGATATATGTCTGGAATACGCGCGGCGGGACAAGCGCGTCCGCTATGTCCGAAACGCACGCAATTTAGGGGCCGCGGCCAATTTCAATCGAGCTTTCGAATTGAGCTCGGGCGAATATTTCAAATGGTGCGCGCACGATGACCTCTTGAGCAGTGGTTTCTTGACGGATTGCGTGCGTGCGCTTGACGCGAATGCCCGCCACGTCATTGCCTACCCGCGACTGCTGGGAATCGACGAGACCGGGCAGCTGACTTCCTATGTCGAAAGGGTGCTGCCGGACATGCAAGGATCGTCGCCCGCGTCCCGCTTCCGGTTGATGGTTGCTGCGCACGGATGGGATGCGGCGATGTTCGGCCTTTGGCGTCGGGATTCCTTAGTCAAAACGACATTGCACGAGCCCTACTACGGCTCCGACTGTGCGCTTCTGGCCGAGATGGCTCTTCTCGGGACGTTTGTTCACGCGCCCAACGCGATACTATACAGCCGCGACCATCCGACGCGTTCGGTGCGGTTGCCGAGCTCCGAACGATTGGCTTGGCAAAATCCTGGCGGCTCTAATGCGAATGCGTTTGAATTGTCGAGGCGGCTAAAACACCTCGTCGCGATTGCCTATCGGCACAGGCGCACAGCACCGATGGGTATGACACTGTTTCATCTGGTTGCATGGATCTTGGATCCGCTGCTCATCGCGAGATTTTGCCTGGAACTTGTGGGCGTTGTTTCTCCGAAGCTTCGTACCAAGCTCCGCGGCGCTGGGCTGGGAGCGCTGAAACGCATTCATGCCGTCTCAAACCGATCTCCTGGCTAGAAACGAGTGATCTGGTGCGGCGCCCGCCGGGAGGCTTTGCATGAACCTTCGCCAAGTCACGCCCGCGGCCGCAGCAGTGTCAGCCTTTCGAAAATTGCCGGAGGGCTCGGGCAAGAGAAATCTGGTGATCGTCCGGGCAGGGCGTAGCTCTTTGCATGCCGGCTGGACTGAGGGGACGGGCGAAGCCGACTTCGATCTTCTCGTCGCCGCCTACGAGCCTGGCGTCTCCCATGGACAGAACGATTTCAGCGTATTTCTGCCGGGGCGCAAGATCGCCGGGTATCATGCCTTGTTTCAATGCTACCCTGAAATTGTGACGCGGTATGATCTCATTGCATTGATCGACGATGACATCGAGGCGACAAAGTTCGACCTGAATCGTCTGTTCGCCATCGGCCGCCAATATAAACTTGATCTGTTTCAGCCAGCGCTGTCTTGGGACAGCTATTTCTCCTACGCAGCGACTCTTGTCAGCGGCAAGCGATACGTGTTGCGATATACCAACACGGTCGAGATGATGTGTCCGGTGTTCAGCGCCAGGTGCCTGCAAACGGCGTTGAAATTATTCGGGCTTGGCTACGAGACGGGAATAGACCTTCTTTGGACCCGCCTGACTGACATGCCTTGGTTGCGTTACGCCATAGTTGACGATGTCGTTGTAAGACACACGCGGCCAGTCGGGACAACAAAGTCGCTTCAAGGTTTCGCCGCCAACGAGCGTTACGACGTACAGGTTGATGCCGTGCTGAAGAGGTTCGGCGCTGCGTTTCGCGGGTTCGTAACCTATGCAGCGGTTGACCGGCGCGGGCAGCTCATCCGGTCTCGCTTTCTGATCGGCCTTAACTCGCTGTCCCTTTGGCGGGCGCTGTCCAAGACGCCACTTAAATGGGCGCAGTTTATGCGCCGCTCAACCGACTATACGCGACACTGCTGGCTGAGGCCGGTCAACCTGCAACGGATCGACGTCGATGGAGTGGTAAAGTCAGGCCGTCAACCGCAAAAGGTGGGTCGCCGAATGCCACCGCCTGGATCTACCGAGCGTCAGTCCACCCGCTCATCCGGAAAATCGCAAAGTACTGGTTTCACGTCGTCTTAGATTGTGAGTCTGACTCTAAGGCATCTGGCCTTTGGACTTTCCGGGTAGTCCCCATCACAGCTTCCTCGGTAATGGCGCGCGGCTGCATGGGAGGCGGTGCCACAAACAGCCTGGCGAGGCGTTGGTAGATGCCGAGGTCACCAGCGAATGGACGCTCCAGCAGATGATAGGTTGCGAAACCCACGGCTACCGCCGCCGCCATGGTGGCGGGCGCGAGCAGGGCGCGAGCAGCGTCGTTCAACTCCAACCGATTGGCAACGGCGATGACCGCCGCGATAAAGAAATAGTGTGACAGATATATCGAATAACTTGCGTCACCCGCACGTTGCATCAGTGGAGAGCCGATCCTTGTCCCCGATTGCTCCAGCCCGACCACTCCCGCCACAATCAAGCCGGATGCGATGCCGAACCTCAGGAAGGTATCGGTCGGTGGCGAGACGGGGACGTCGCCGAAACCGATGACTTCCCCTCCAAAAGCGAGCCAAGAGACCCCGGCGGCGAGGCATACCCACCACCTCATGGGATTTCTGGCGGTGCGCGCCGAATCGTGGAAGTAGCTCGCCGCCAGCACTCCCAATACGAAATCCATCAGGATTGGCCGCGTATAGAAAAAAGCCGCGACCCCATAATCGGAAAGACCTCCAATGCTGTTTCCGATACTGGCAAGAGAGACGATAACAGCGGTGATCGCCATGAGCCTGGCGCGTTTGGGCAACAACAACGCGACTGCAAAAATGCTGTAAAAAAACATTTCGTAGTTCAAAGTCCAACCAAGGTAGTAAATTGGGTAAAGGCTATCTGGCGTTTTCTCAAACGGAATAAAAACTAGAGATTTTGCGATTTGAGAAACTTCTATTTGAGTGCTGTTTAAAACATCAGGCATGGTCGCGCTCAAAATCACTACAAGAATTGTGAAAAACGCGTACAGAGGGGCTACCCTAAGGATACGCTTCCTGTAGAATTGAATGGGCCGTATGTTTTTATTTTGTGTCGTGCGGACCATGATGAATCCACTTATGACGAAAAATAGGTCCACACCTCCGTATCCAAAACTCCTGAGCCAATGCGGAAGGACGTCGGTCACGATCAGTTCCTGGGTATGAACCCAGACCACCAAAGTCGCGGCGATCGCCCGCATGACCTGAACATTGAAAACCATACCGGAAGGATTCCCGACTTCAACGTGGGCTTGGGCTCCGCATTTTCCTCTCGTCGCTGCCTACAAGGCGGGCGCTCCAGTCAACCTCGACCGGATCGACATCGGTGGGATCACAGACGCAAAGCGCAAGCCGCAGATCGCCGAATTATGCCACAATGATCTCCGCCGAGAGACCGAGCTTGCAGGCGGCCTGGGCAACTTCGTCTCGATAGAGCGGATTCATCACGACGATAGACTGCAGGGGCTTGCCGCGCAGGCTCTCGGGAGCAACCACCGGTGTCCCGGTGCCAGGAGCAAAGCGCCCCTGCTTGTGCGGGTTGACGTCGACCAGCGCCCCAATCCGCGCCCCTTCAGGAACGATGTTGACGAATGTAATGCCCTTCGATCCCGCACCCCAGACAACGGTCCGCTCCGGATCCCTGTTTGACAAGTAATCGCGCCACCAGGCGACCTTGTCGCGATAGGTTCGGTCGAATCGGTGGACGAGCGCATCGATCCTTTCAGATTTTGAATACGGGGCCATCATCCGGGGTTCGCTAGGCTTTGCTTCGATGAAGAGGTACTGGTCACCGAACGATGCGCCCTGGTCAAGCACCTCGAATCCTGCTGTCTCCATCGCAACCCGCAGTGAGTGCGGCGTGAAGTAGGATACATGCTCGTAGATCAGATCCCAGATCCCCATGTCGCGCAATGTATAGAGGGCATTAGGCACCTCGATGTAAAATACGGTGTCCGGTTCAACGCCGGGATGGGCACGAAGCTCTTGCAGGAAGGCGATCGGGTTAGCTATGTGTTCCAGGACGTGACGGCAGGAAACGAAGTCAGGTTTGATGTCCGGATAGGCATCGCTGAACCAGTCATTGATGAACTCAACGCCGGCGACGTCCGCGCCCCGATTGTCTTCGAAGCTCCTGTCGAAGCCAATGCCTCTGGCGCCGCTGGTTGAGCAAAGTCGCTTGAGGAAATCACCCTTGCCGCAGCCGATGTCCAAGGCCAGTTTTCCATCGAGTGCGTAAGCTGCGGACAGGCGATCAGCGAGATCCTCGACGAAGGCCACGAAGCGCGGCGAAAAATGCAGGGAATTCTCATAGTTTTGCGTATAGCCGATCCGACCGTCTTCAAACGCCGCGTTGAAGAAATGTTCACAATTGCGGCAAAACGCGAGAACGAATTGGCCAGTCGGCGCAGCAGCGGCCGAGTTTGCGTCAGGGTGCAGGGAATTGCACGAAAATGGGATGGCGTCGAATGATACCGAATGCAGCAGATCCTTGCACCGACAGACCGGACAATCGCCGCGAAGACGCATCGAATTCGTCGCCGGTTCATGCGCCTCGCAGGCAGCGCTTTGGACTTGCACGGTCACACGATCCGCGGGGTCGGCACGGGGACGATGAATTTTCCGCCCCTGGCTCGATATTCAGCCTGTTGTTCCATGATTTCATCGAGGAAGTTCCAGGCAAGCACCAGAACGTAGTCAGGTTGCGCCTCCAACAGAGCTTCCGTAGAACGGATCGGAATTTTCTGACCGGGCATGTGCTTGCCCTGCTTGTGGGTGTTGCGGTCTACGACGAAGTCGACGAGGTCGCGTCCGATGCCGACCGTATTGATCAAGGTAGCGCCTTTGGCCGCTGCTCCATAGGCAGCAATTGAGGCGCCGCTGGCTTTCAGCCGGTGTAGCAATGTGGAGAGCTCGACTTTCAATTTATCGACCGTCGCGGAAAAATCGAGATAGTAATCAATGGCGTCAATCCCTCGTGCTCTTTCATGAGCGATCTGGTTGGTGACGCTCGCTCCGACATGTTCCCGCTTTTCGACATACAGGCGAAGTGAACCGCCATGAATCGACAAGTGTTTTACCTCGTTGAGATAAAGGCCATGCCGTCGAAACAGCTTGTCCAATGCCGTCACTGAAAAATAGCAGAGGTGCTCGTGGTAGATCGTGTCGAATTCGCAATGGTCGATCATTGGTTCGACATATGGCGCCTCGATCACCGCAACGCCGTCATCCTTGAGCAACCGCGCAATGCCTGCAACAAAACCATTGGTGTCGGCCACGTGGGCGAGAACGTTGTTTGCGTGAATGACGTCGGCCCGCATCTTCTCTTGGCGAAGCTTCTCCGCCAGTTCACGGGAAAAAAAGGCCAGGCGTGTCGGCACGCCTATTTTCTCCGCAGCGGCGGCAGGTCCTTCGGCGGGGTCGATGCCGAGTACTGGTATGCCCGCCTCGACATAGTTCTTCAGGAGATAGCCGTCGTTACTCGCCAACTCGACCACAAAGCTGTTGGCATCCAAGTTACGACGCTCGATCAAGTCACGCGCATTGTCTCGGGAATGCCTCAGCAGCGCTTGCGAGAACGAGGAGTAGTACGGATAGGCATCGGCAAACAGAATCCTGGGGTTCACCGTTTCCGTGATCTGTACCAAACTGCAATCACAACAGAAGGCCACGTTGAGTGGGAAGGCCGGCTCTTCCTGGTCATCGTCGACGCTCACGGGAAGCCGATCGGCAAGTGGCGTCGTGCCGAGCTTCAGGAACGTGTCGATATGACTCCCGCCGCAGGAGCGGCAAACCTGCTCGGTTACAGATGCTGCACCAGCAATCATCATGGCCATGGCTCCCGGCTGTGTTTGCTCAAACCGCTACCGCAAACTGCGGCATGCGGCGCAGATCGGTATCCAGTTCGCCATCTTGGATCAGCTTCTGCACATGGGCGATGCGCTTGAATCGCTCGCCCTCGAAATCCCCAAGTGCAAGGCCTGCTGCGCGAAATGTATAATAGAGCTGTTCGATACCGCGCCGCGCCGTCCATTGCGGCTTAAAACCGTGCAGGCGGCGACCAATATAGGTGCAGTCGACGCGATAGCACCGCTTGTCTGGCCCGGCGTCGGGCGCGAACTTCACGCGGCTGTCGGGAACGATCGTTTGCACCAACTCCGCGATCTCCCGAATCTGATAGTTTTCCGTGGTCAAGCCGACATTGAATGCCTCGTTGTGGACCAGCTCTCGCTCGGCTTCGAGTACCGCAATATAGGCCAGCGAAATGTCCTCAACATGGACGATCGGACGCCATGGCGAGCCGTCGCTTTTGAGATAGACCAGGCCGGTCGTGTAGGCCCAGGCGGTCAGGTTGTTGACGACGAGATCGAAGCGGATGCGAGGCGACAGGCCGTAGGCAGTGGAAGCACGCAGGAATGTCGGGCTGAACGATTGATCCGCCATCGGCGCGACCGCTCGCTCCACATTTGCCTTTGAGGCGCCGTAGGGCGTCACCGGGTTGAAGGGAGCATCTTCAGTTAGAAAGCTGTCGCCGGCCGCGCCGTAATTGCTGCAAGAGGAGGCATATAGGAACCGCTGGACACCGGCGGCCTTGGCGAGCTGCGCAAGCCTGACCGAAGCGCCGCAGTTGATCTCTTCGGTAAGGAGGGGTCGGTAGTCCCCCAACGGATCGTTTGAAAGTCCTGCGAGATGGATGATCGCGTCGAAGCCGGCGACTTCGTCGATTTCGATGTCACGGATGTCTTTCTCGATCGTCGGCACTTCGGCCAACGTCCCTACGAAAGTGCATGACCGGAAGATGTCGCTGTCTAGTCCCGTGACGTGATGGCCGCGTTCAAGCAGCATCGGAGTCAGGACGGAACCGATGTAGCCGAGGTGGCCTGTAACCAGTACTTTCATCGATCAATTCCCATGTTTTCCAGGGCGCCTGCCCGCTGTCCCACAATTTCTGAAGGAGATGCTTTTCGCGGATGGTGTCCATGCATTGCCAGAAGGATTCGTGGCGATATGCCATCAGTTGGCCGTCGGTTGCGAGCCGTTGCATTGGCGCGTGTTCGAACATGACGTCGTCGCCATCGATATAGTCCTTTATGCCCGGCTCGAGCACGAAGAAGGCGCCATTGATCCAACCCTCTGAGGCCTGTGGTTTTTCTGTGAAGTCGACAACGCGATGGCCATCGAATTCGATGTGCCCATAGCGTGCCGGCGGACGCACCGCCGTCATCGTTGCAAGCTTGCCATGCGATTTGTGGAAGGCGATCAGTTTATCAAGGTTGACATCCGAAACGCCATCGCCCCAGGTGAGCATGAATGTCTCGTCGCCCATCCAGTCGATCAGGCGTTTTATGCGGCCGCCCGTCAGGGTATTCAGCCCCGTCTCCACAAGATCGACGGACCAATCAGGCAGCGAGTTCGAGTGGCGCTTGACGCTTCCCGATGCGGCATTGACAGTCAAGCTGCCATCGAATGCTACATAGTCACTGAACCAGCGTTTGATGTATTCGCCCTTGTATCCCAACGCGACAGCGAATTCGCGGTGGCCGTATGCATAGTAATGCATCATAATATGCCAGAGGATCGGCTTTGCTCCGATCTCGACCATTGGTTTCGGCCGGATTTCGGTTTCTTCCGCCAGCCGTGTTCCCAATCCGCCAGCCAGAATTCCTACCTTCATTGTTTTCTCACCCCAATCGCCTACAGTGTTTTGCTACCATGCGCAGGTCGGGTTGAACCACACCGAAGAAGGGATGATCGGAACCATCGATGCATGACGTCAGGCATACGATTGGCGCTATGCTCGATACAGCGATGCATAAGCGGTCTCATCCATTCGACGTAGCAGACTGGCAGGCGTCGGCTGTCATCATTGCACCCCATCCCGATGATGAGACGTTGGGATGTGGAGGGGTCGCCAGCAAGAAGTTCAGCTCGGGCGCCGATATCCGGTTTATTTTCGTTACCGACGGTTCGGCATCCCATTCAATTCGGCTTGATATGGAGGCCCAGCGGATCACCGGTGAGGACGAAGCGATCGAGGCGGTTTGCCGGTTGGGCGGATCTGCCGATCGGGTGAGATTCCTGCGTGTTCCCGACGGCATGGCTAAGCATCATGTCGGCAAGATCGAAGTCGCAATCGCTCAGTTGCTTTTCGCTTCGCAACCACGAAGCGTGTACGTCACTCATATGAAAGCGCCGTCTGCGGACCATGTTGATGACCTCTTCGGGGGTTCGACCCAAAGCCTTCGACGATCTGCGCCGGTGCATGGCCCTGAGCCCCGAGCTCGTGGCTGGCGGCAGGAACCTCGCCGATCGCATGTTCCTCAAAGCCGCGCGCTGACGGCCGGCCGGAGCTTGCGGTCTCAAGCGGTGTTCCCATCCCCGACGACACGGCGGCGGGGCCGCGAACCCGCATTTGCCCTGAGGCCTCTGACGAGGGGATCGCGTTCGCCGATATCGACGGCAACAGCCTGCTTGACCTTGCAGCCACGACCGGGAATGCAAAAGGAGGTCGCATGGTGGCGCAATCCGGGAGATGGCTCTGCCGATTGGCAGCGCCACGACGTCGCCAATGTTCCCAACATGGTCTACCGGAGCGCGTGGCGGTCGCCGATTTGACGGCGTCGGGCGAACCGACATGGTCGTGAGTGGGGAAAAGGGGCAGGCCGACCACGCAAAGGCCTGTTGGTGCGCAATCCCGGCGACATCAGGTCAAACTGGGAGCAGCAGGAAATCACCTCGCGTGGCTCCCTCAACAGTCTTTCGGTGGCCGATATGAATGACGATGGCCGGCCGGACCTCATCATGGCAATCTGGACGGGCGGTTCGTCGAGCAACTGGTCGGCGAAGGTTTGGAGAACCATCTCGGCGCCCGCGCGGTCGACCTCGACGGCGACGGCGATCGCGAGTTCGTTTCAATTGGGTGGGATGCTCCCAAGGATATCCGTGTCTGGCACAACGATCCCACCGTTCCATTGGACCGAAAGGCCGGCCGGCAGATACCCAGAATGAGACAATCGGAGTAGCGATCAGCCGGAGGAAGTAGGAGGCGGCCAACCGTTGTCGGGCTCGATCCCGGGTGCACAATCTGTCACCTTCGCGGCGAGCGGCACGGCTGGCCCGCGTCCCGAGGCGTCGCAGATTGGGGAAGAGCGCGTGAGATTGACGGCAAAGTTCCTCGGCGTGTTCTGCGACGCGCGCGTCATAGCCAAGGGAGAGGCTGCCGGTCTCAAGCTCGTGGCGCAGAGCGCCGACCCGAACTTTGTTCGCGGCACGTACGAGCCGCCCATCCAACAGGCGATCGCGGCAAACCTGGCGCCCGGCGACGCCTTTTTCGACATCGGCGCGAATATCGGTTTCTTCTGTCTCATCGCCGCGCGCCGCGTCGGGCCGCGCGGCCAGGTCTATGCGTTCGAACCTGTCCCCCGCAACGCCGCCGCTGTCGCAGAAAGTGCGCGGCTCAGTGGGTTCGACACGATACGGGTGTTCGCCGAAGCCGCGGGCGCGACAACCGGTCGTGGCCAGCTTCTGCTCGCCCATCACATCGGCGGCGCCACACTTGCCTCGGCGGGAGCACCGCCGGACATGAATGGCCGCCTGGAAGTCAGCATAGTCACTATCGACGATGCCATCGCCCACCGAGGCCTCAGGCCGCCCTCGCTGGTCAAGATCGACGTGGAAGGCGCCGAAATCGACGTCCTGGGCGGTATGACGGAAACGCTGCGGAGGCACCGTCCGAAGGTGATTTATGAGGTCGACGATGCATCACGCGAGGGGCTCGACCGCAAGGCCCGAAAGATCGCGGAACTCCTGACTGCTGCAGGCTACGCATTGAAACCGCTGCCAGCCTCCTATGGCAATGGAGGATGGCGGGTCGAACACGTCCTGGCGCAGCCGGTGGGCGCCTAAGAACTATATTTGCGGCGCTATCGAAGGGAATCTCATGCAAGGACAGCAAGCGTGATCAAACGGGAAAAGCGAGACGGTGCGCGACTTCTGCCCGGGGCTGCGACACGTCATCGATGCCTTGAAGAACCTCGTACGATTCTCGCGCAGTCCATGACGACGTGAGGAGGGTCTAGTTGTTGCACCGTCATGACTGGGCAGAAACTGCTGAAGAGGCTGGGTCCGGCGTTGCCCGGCCGGAGGTTCTTGTCGCAGACAATTTTCAAGACGAACGCGCCCGCGGTGCGGTAATTGGCACCTTGGCAGTTAAGGGAGGTGTCAGGCGAGGACGCGACATCGAACATCAGATCGCGATCGATCACGGCGCACTTCGTTTCCAGCCGCTCGTCAGGCCAGGCTGGGGCCGGCAAGGGATCTCCTATGGTCCCTTTCAGCGAGAGGCTGGTCTGGTCCTATTGGTCTCGATCACCAACGGCCACAACACATCGCAGGGATCGCCATTGCCTGAAGACCTCGCCAGGCGAGTCTACCGTTGGCTGCGAGGACCCGGCATTGACCCATGGCCCGGCCGTCTGGTTTCCCTGATGCGTGCGCCACGAAAGAGGCTCACCCTTCGCCGTTTTTGGTGGTGGACGCTTAGCACCTCCAGGACCTACCGGGGATCGAACATCGACGAGAACCTGGCTGTCGGTTGGTTCCCCAGTGAGGCGCCGATTAATCCCGTGGAAGAGGGCTGCGGCTTTGTCGTGCATGCCGCCGAAGGCGAAAACGGCGAGTTGTGGGCTCGTGTAGGAAAGCAATGCCTTAGTGCGTTTCGGCGCCTAAAGAACGTTCATGTCTATTACGTCGTGGCGTTGCGAGAGCAGGGCGCTATCTATTATGCGGCAGCCGACCAAAAAGCTCACGGTCTTGCCGCTTTTCCGATGATGCGTCCGATCGCGATCGATCCTTTCAACAAGGACGAAAAGCTGTTTGCGGGTGTTCATCAGTCGGCACTTGGCCAGATCGGGTTTCGGGTCGACACACGCGTCCAAGCGGTTCAAGTCGGGCGGATACCTGAATTTTCGACGCTGTTTGGCACCGCCCACGCTGCCGATGCACTCGTTGAAGGCTGGCCGGGGCAAATCGCTGCGATCGGGGGGCGGTGGCATTTTTCGCAGGACGCTGGCGGTAACCTATCCGTCGTCGATCCTGGTCGCCCTTCAGGATTGATCCACGGACTGCTGGAAATTGGCGCCGTCTCGGATGTGTGTGGTCACGTCTTTCGGTTTCGGGACAAGGACAATTTTTGGGTGCTGAAACTGTCGACGCTCGGATGGACCTTGGTGCGCAAGCAATCGGGCAAAGAGATTGCGATCGTGACCGGTACGGAACACGCTTTGCGCGAGTGTACTACCCATTCGGTCCAGATTCTTGACTGGAACGGTCAGGTGAGCTGCTTTCTGGACGGGTTTCGCCTTTTCGAAGCGTCTGTCGAGGCCGATTCAGTCGAGAACGCTACCGGAGTAGGTATATGGAAAAGCTTCGACAGCGAGCCGCGCTGGCATAATTTCGAGGCTCATCCTTGCGAAGTTCCCATCCCATTAATGGCGCCTCTGGGGGCACCTTGGAAGCAACTCGGAGCAAGCCTGTCCTACGCCGACGGCTTTACCGGTACTGCCGGCGAACTAGATCGCCGCACGTCGGAGCTGGGCGGCGGGCAATGGGCCAGAACACTGGGCACCGGGGTCATCGACGTCGACGGGCTGGGCAGCGCCCGTGTGCGCGCGAGCGTAGACAGACCGAACCCGGGTCGAACATTCTATTCACTGCCATGGGACCTACCGGGATTCGCCGATCTCGAGGTGACAATCGAGCCTCCTGGGGAGCGCCGAGGACAAGATCAGCGCGGCCGGGCAGGACTGCTTTTCTGGCAAGACAGCGACAACTACGTTTGTGTCACGACTTGGCTCGACGACGTCTACCAGGGTGCTTCGATTTCGGTGTTCATCAAGCGGCTCGGCTTTGAGGAACTTTATGACGCGGTTTGGACCAATGTGGCGGACAAGGTCGTTTGGGGAAAACGTTTTCGCATGCGCGTTGCATTCGACGGAAATCGGTTTGCAATCTTGATCGACGACGAACTGGTGATGCAGCGAAGCCTCACCGACATCTATCCCGATGATGCCGCCCTTCAAATTTTGCGGGTCGGACTCGCCGTCAACTGGGAGTGGGGAGATGACACGGGCTCGGTGTTCACGTCGTTCAAGGCCCGGCGCTGAGCGAAAGAGCGGTTTCCCTTTCCAAGCCGTGAACGGTTGGGCCTTATCGTACAGGTCCCGGGTCGACTGGGCTTTTTTCCCCCGAATAGAGATCGGCGACCAGCGCGGCTCCCTGCCGTCCCAGTTTTGCCGCCTGCCTGGATCTCCAAGAAGGCCGATGATTTGGGCTGCAAGCGCTTTCGGGTCATTCTTCTCAACCACAACGCAATGGCGGTTTCGACTGCGGCCTTCGTGAGTTGCATCCACACGAGGCTCCACACGCAAACACACCAGCGATAACCATGCCTACGCCCCAACGCGCCGCCGACTACCGAGCCTGTAAGCGTGCGACGGCAAAACAGTCGAAAATTCAGTTGCCGCTTTGAGGACTGCCGCCGGTACGACACCAAACGCCTGGATCACAACGATGGCGCTGGTCCATTTTATGGGCGCCTCCAAACACGGTTGGTCGAACGCGGCCGCGATGGCACCGGCGGATATCCAGATAAGTGCAGTGATCGCAACGCCTGTCGCCGCAAGGAGGCAGAAAGCCGAACCAAGGTGGATGGGATCGATTTCCTCTCGCTGGATATTGGCGTCAGGTAGACCCCTCGTTACCGGAGCAGCCGGAATATTGGGCACCACCATGGCGAGCGCCGCAAGCCCGAACGCCTCGGGGCCAAGGTGCCGCGCCACACCACAAATACGCCGAACATTGCGATCTGTCGGCCCCAGGTCTTGACAGCAGCCCAAACAGCGCCAGTGACGACCTGTCGGCCGAAAACGTTCATTGAACCCCCTGCTGAGTCTCGTTCTGAAACAGAACCGTGTGTCTCGAGCGAAACTCATACGAATGGATCAATTCCGCCACGATCTGTTCTCCACTTACCTCGCCGCTGTCCAGTTTCGATACGTAAGCAGAAAGCCCCTGGCCGTCTGGCTCCCGTCCCAGCAATGTCCGATAGAGAAGGGCCACAAATTGCGCATTTCCAAGCCCAACTGGCTGATTGTCAGTCCTGAATTCGACCGAAAGCAACATCTTCGTCAGTGTCGGAAAGATAGATGGATCCTTCTTCATCGCGACGACCTCGCGCCACTGCTCGGTCGGAGACGGCATGCGACGCAAGATTAGGCAGTAAGCATATGCAATCTGGTTGGCATGGTTGAAGGCAGACTTGTCGAACGCATCAAGCGAACAGGGGTGAAATGCACCGGCATCGGCAATGGGGGGTACCGACGTCTGGGCCGCAGGCGGCAAGCTCTTCGTCGAGACCGTCGGCGAACTCAAGCCGGCATCGCCGTCCGCAATGACTTTCTTTACGGCATCATATGCCAGCTTTTGCCCGCTCGGCGCCCATAGCCCGTTGTCACGCTTCTTCAGGCGGACGAGGCCCATAAAGGCCTCGTAGCTTGGCGCCCAGTACGTCTCGTCGAGTAGTTCGTAGATATGGGCAGCTTCCAATCCATATAGAGATTGATATCTGCGCAGGAGCGTCATGATCTGGACCAGACCTTCGGCCTGCTGCTTTTCCCCTCGTTGGCTGCCGCCGCTGTAGTTGAACTCTGTCAGCCAGATGGGTTGGCCGAACGTCGCCAGGAATTTGAATGCTTCCTCCGGGTCACCCTCGTAAAGGTGCCAGACCGATATATCCCATTTGATACCGTCCTGCAGCATGCGGATGAACGCTGCGCGGTGACCCCAGCCGGCCGTTCCCATTGCTTTTCTTATGGTCGGATCCACTGCGACGGTTGCATCCGATAGACCGCGCAACACTGCGCTTACTTTCGCCCAGCGCGGACTGAAATAGTCGGACGTCTCGGTGCCCCCGGCAGGGCCCCAGGAGCAGTTGTATTGTATTCCGCTGTCCTGCATCTCGCAGGGCATCAAGATAGCGTAGTTCTCCATCTCGTTGCCAAGCTCCCAAACGCGGATGTCGTCCTTGAAGCGGGATACGAGTGTCGACGCGAGATCGTAGGCCTGCGCATAGAGGTCATCGACGGATTCATTGTCGAGGTCTAGTTCGGGCGTGATTACCGGTAGGATCTGGACTCCGCGCTCCTTGCCCGCTTTGACCAGTTCGGCAAGTTTGGTGGCGCTGTCGGCGCTGGAAATGTTGACGCGATACGACTTCATGCCGAGGTCGCGGATATAGTCGAGTTGCTGTTCGATCGATATCCCAGGATAGGCGTTGAAGGGATGGCCGTTCACCCCCCATAGCAAATCCGCTGCGCACGAAGCCGTCATGCCAAGCAGGCATGCCAGGGTTGTCCAAAGACGTCTGGTCGCGGCGACGGCCCGTCTAATGGAACCTGGTTGCGATGGATTGGTCGGCCGCTGCATCAGCGCGAACATGCTTGTCTTGCGCCAGACATTTTCGGCATCACTCCATTCGCTGAACTCTGCCTGACATCCATCCGAGCACGACGATTGAGACCTGCCGCACTGCCGAACGCAGTCTACCACTGCCGCGCCACGCCGAACCTCAAACATTTGGCGTAAACGCCCATGATTTGCCACGCCATTCGGATGAGAGCTGCCGGGAAGCCTCTCGGGCAAACGACCGGTTACGTCCCAAAGGCCAAGATGACCCTGCCGTCTTGGTCGTCCAAAGTCGCGGAACTGAGACATGGCGCTGGTGACCAAAACCCTGTGATGACACGACATTGGACGATCAACGGCCGTTTTCTCGCGCAGCCGACCACCGGAGTTCAGCGGTACGCACGCGAGATCGTTTCGGCGCTGGATGCCTTGATCGTGGGCCAAGCTCCCTTGGCGCGGGATCTAACGGTCGAGTTGCTGGTCCCACCGGGGACGCTTGACAAATTGTCCTTAGCCGCGATCCGTGTCAGGACTGTCGGCAGCTTCGGGGGGCATGCATGGGAGCAAGCTGTGCTTCCGGCCTATCTTCGCGGCGGCCTGCTCAGCCTCTGCAATACGGGCCCTCTCGCCGTACGCCGGCAGGTGCTGTGCATTCACGACGTCAATACACGGGCATGCCCACAGAGTTATTCATTTCCATTTCGGCTTCTTTACCGCACCTTAATTCCTGCCTTGGGCAGGACCGCGCTTAAGGTCGCGACAGTATCGCAATACTCTGCAGCTGAACTGACGCGCTATGGCGTGTGCCCGGCGGCAAAGGCCGAGGTTGTGGGTAACGGGCATGAACATGCGCTGCGATGGGCTTCTTGTCACTCGGAACAAACCCTGGCAGTTGCCGGCCCTGGTACGATCGTCGTACTCGGCAGTTCTATCCCGCACAAAAATGTCGGCTTGATCATTGGCATGCACGACCGCCTTGCCGCGGCGGGGCTACGGGTTGTTGTTGTGGGCGCGTCAACGCCCCGTGTTTTCGGCAGCATTGGCAACAAGACGTCGACGAACGTCATTTGGCTGGGAAGAAGGTCGGACGCGGAACTCGGCGCACTTCTGCGCGATTCCCTATGCCTCGCGTTCCCCTCCCTGGTTGAGGGTTTCGGACTGCCGCCCCTCGAAGCCATGACACTTGGATGTCCGGTGGTCATGTCGGACCGTGCCAGTCTGCCCGAAATCGGCGGGGATGCGGTTTTGTACGCATCACCTTGCGATGAGAATGCATGGTTCGATTGTTTCATGCGCCTGGTCCACGAAAAAGGCCTCAGAGCCAAATTAATCGCACGCGGTCGCGCAAGGACGGCCCGATTTCAGTGGGCCGCGTCGGCGCAACGGTATTTGGAACTGATGGCCAGCGTAGATGGATTTCCAGACGTGCCACCACTTAGGGAAGTCGAATGCAGTCCGAATGAGCGACGTGCGGCCGCAGCGCCCTAAACCGACGGTCACTGCCACCATTCGGGGAAGGCCGTGCGTGCGGCTTCGGCCAGCGTCGCGATCTCCTCGTCGGGAACCGAGCTGTAGGGCCAGAGCAGTCGCGGGCCAAGCGGCGCCCAGCCGCCGGCCGCCACCATCGCTTTGTCGAGCGCCGCATCGCTGACAGCGTAGCGAGCGCGAAAAGGCAGAACGTGCGTGGCGAGAAAAGCCTGGATGCGCTTCTCGACCTCGGCAGCGGCTGCGACGTTGGTGCGGATCATCTGCCACCACGTCACCGCGCCCTTCGGGTTGAGGCAGGCAACGTTGGAATAGCTGCCGTGGGCGCCCAGTGCATACCCAGTCGCCAGCGTATGGCCGGGCACGAAGATCGAAAATCCCGGCAGTTCGCGGCGCATGTCGGCGTACCAGCTGGCGTCGCCGCCCGGCAGCTTGGCGCCGACCAGCGACGGCACGGCCGCACGCAGCCCGGCGATGCCTTGGAGCATCAGGCGGCGCTTGGCGTGCGGTGGATTGTATAGCACCAGAGGCATGTCAGGCGCGGTCTCGCAAAGACCGCCGACGAAGCGCATGACCTCGTCATCGCTGGGCGGCCACCAATCGGGCAAGGTGAATTGCACTGCCGCCGGGCGAAGCGCCGATGCCCGCATCAACCGCTCGCGCGCGACGCGCGGATTGGACTGGCTGATGCCGATCTGGAAGGGCAGGCGCGAGCGGCCGGCTATCGCGGCCACCAGGTCGCAAAGACGGTCGAACTCGGGTTCGGTCTGGCAGTGGAATTCGCAGGCCGTGCCGTTGGAATAGATGCCATCGACACCTGATGCACAGAGCCGTGCGACCGTCTCGCCCGTCGCCTCCCAGTCGATCGCTGCACGATCGTCGATGGCCAGCATCACCGCGCCCCAGACGCCGCGCGGCGCGTGTGCGGGCAAGTGGCTCAGGTGGTCGTCCGGTTCAGCGCGCACCGGCGATCTCGTGTTCGCGCCGGGTTTCGTTCGACGCAAAGGCGGCCTCGATGATGCCGATGATCTTGCGACCATAGGCGCCGTCGACCGGCACCGGCTTGTCGTCGGCAATGGCATCGCGCATCGCGCTCCACTCACGCACCAGCGCATTGTGCATCCAGTTCGGCTCGAACGAACCGGGCAGGTCGATCCAGGTGGTATCGCGGCCAAGCATCGTGCCGCGGTCCATGTCGATGCGCAGCGTCCCCTGCTCGCAGACCAGGTCCATAGCGTAGCCGGCCGCGCCATTGCGATAGCCGACGCTCTGCACCTGGCCGAGCCCGCCGCCGGCGAAGCGCAGTCCGAGCAGGGCGGTGTCGTCGGCTTCCTGGTCATGGAACTTGGCGCCGAGCATGGCGCTTACCGACACGACGTCGTCATCCATCAGCCAGACCAGGCGGTCGAGCGCATGAATGCCGGCGGTCAACAGCATGCCGCCGCCGGTCGCCTTGCGCAGATGCCAGTCGCGGCGATTGTGCTCCATCCAGAGTTTGATGATCCAGCTCGATCCGATGAGCGGCCGGCCGAGCGCTCCTTCCTCTAGCGCCTGCCTGGCGGCCATGCAGGGCAGGGCGAGATGCATGAGATGGGCGACCATCAGCTTGACGCCACCGGCGGCCACGGCGGCATTGATCGCATCGCAGGCCGCCGCCGTCGGCGCCATCGGCTTTTCGAGCATGATGTGCTTGCCGGCCTTTGCCGCACCGATCGCCATCTCGGCATGGAGATGGTGAGGGCTGGCGATGAGGACGGCGTCGACATCCCTGTCGTCCAGCAGCTTGCGCCAGTCGGTGTAGCCGCGACCACCGTGTTCGCTGGTGAAGGCGGCCAGGGCATCGTTGTTCCCGCGGCACGATGCGACGAGATGCAGGCCGTGCACTTGCTTGATTGCCCTTGCGTGGGCCGCGCCGAAATCGCCGGCTCCGATAATGCCTATTCCAATCATCGTCCTGCCTTGTCATACGCGGCGTCGATCAGCGACATCGCCGCAACATAGTCATCGATTGAAGTCGCCGGCGGCGCCGTTCGAGCCAGCCGGTCGAGCGTGTCGCTCATGCACAGCCGGTAGCGCGTCGCCGGCAATTCGATCGCCAGGTCGACGATAGCGCCATCGTCGAGCGTCGCACAGATGGCGCGGTCGCCATAGTCGATGAGGGTCGCATTCTCACTGACGATGCGCCATTCGAAGTCGCCGCCGGGGCGCATCGACGCGAAAGTGTATCCGGCCTCGACGATGAACAACGTTCCGGCAGCGTCTTCCAGCATAAGCAGCGCATGATCCTCGACCAAGGCGCGGTGAATGCGGTTCTCGATCGAAACGGCTTTCAGTCCAAGCCCGCCTGTTGCCAGACCGAGCGCGGCGTCGACGCCGTGTATGCCTAGGTTCCTCAGCGCGCCGCCGCCGCCGATCGCCGGATCCACGACCCAGGCAACGCCTTCGGCCGCGTAGCGCTGCGGCGGGCCGTTGACCAGCCGGAACTGGCAATGCGCAACCGCACCGGCGCGGCCTTGGCTGCGCAGCCGTTCAAAGGCAGTGACGGCCGGCCCAAAACGGTTGGGCAGGGGAACGCTGACAAACGCCTTGTGCTGCCTCGCCAAGTCGCGCAGCGCGGCCAACGCTGCGGTGCTGCTCGCCGCCGGCTTTTCCAGGATCAGCGGTATGCCGGCTTCGATGACGGCACGCGCTAGCGCCGGCACCGTCGAAGGATGTCCCATCAACAGGACCACGTCGGGCGGGTTGGAGAGGATTTTCGCAAAATCGGTGATGAACGGCAAATGATGGCGCGCCGCGAAGGCGCGCGCATGCTCCGCGTCCTCATCCCAGATGCCGGCAATCTCGGCGCCACAAGACTTTGCGGCGTCGAGATGCATTTCGGCGTGCCAATGGCTTGAGCCGGCCAGAACTATCTTCATTCAGCGATGTAATCCTCTTGCTTGCAGGATATCCTACAAGTTGCTATGCTACAAGCATCGACCGCTTTTGCGACGCGCCATCGGGCGCATTTGCAGCGGCTCTGGGAGCAAAATGCCGGAACCCAAATCGATCTCGGAGACCAAGTTGATCTCGGAACAAAAATCGATCGAACCGCTGACCCGACCGCCGCTGCTTCACGTCAGCGTGCAGGAGAGCCTCAGGAAATATATCCAGAGCAACAAGCTCAAGGCGGGGGACCCCTTGCCTCCGGAGACCTTCCTGGCGCAGCGGCTCGGCGTCGGCCGCAACTCGGTGCGTGAAGCGATCAAGGCGCTGGAGTCGATCGGCATTCTGGAGACGCGTCGCGGCATCGGTGTGTTCGTCAAGGAATTCTCGTTCAAGCCCTTGCTGGATAATTTGGCATATGGCCTGCAGGACTCGTTGCGCGACGTCGAGGAGCTGCGCGAGATCCGCCGGGTCCTTGAAACCGGCCTGATCGCCAAGACGATCGAGATGATCAGCGCCGAAGACATCGCCGCGCTGCGCCAGCTGACCGAAAGCATGCGGCGGCGCGCCGAGCGCCAGGAGAGCTTTGCCGAAGAGGACCAGCAGTTCCACCAGCTGCTGTTCCGCTGCCAGAACAATCACATGCTGAGCGCGCTGATCGACATCTTCTGGGTGGCGTTCAACAAGGCCTCGAACTTCACCAGCCTCGACAATCCGACACCGCTGGCGACGTGGCGCGACCATCACGAGATCGTCGAGGCCGTCGCCGCCAAGGACGTCGACCGGGCGCGCGAGCGCCTCGACGACCACTACAGGGGTATTCAGCAAGTCATCGCCAAAAACCGGATTACCTGACCCAACGCCGGACTACCTGACAATGCAAAGGGAGGAATACCATGCGCATCAAGACTATCGCTCGTCATCTGGCCGTTACCGGACTGCTGCTCGGCGGCATCGGCCTGGCCACTAGCGTCCAGGCACAGGACGCCAAGACCATCACCGGGGGCTTCGACGTCGGGCCCGGCGGCTTTCCCAAGAACTTCAATCCGCTGGCCGCGACCGGCGGCTTTACCTGGCTCAGCACCTATTTTGAACCGCTGGTCATCTACAACGCCGATCTGACCGAACTCGAAGGCGATCTGGCCAAGGGCTACAAGGTCAGCGACGACAAGCTGACCTATACGTTCAACCTTGCCCAGGAGAGCTGGCACGACGGCAAGCCGTTCACATCCAAGGACGTCAAGTTCACGCTTGAGCTCGCCAGGAACAAAGCCTCCGGCAGTTTGTTTGCCGCGCGCCTCGGCGACATCGCGTCGGTCGACGCGCCGGACGATCGCACCGTGGTCGTCAAATTGTCGAAGCCCAACGGCTCCTTCCTGTCGGTTCTCTCGCAGGTGATGATCCTACCGGAGCATGCCCTGGCCGCGATGCCGCCGGAAACGCTGGCCACAAGCACCTGGTGGTCCACCACTCCGGTCGGCACCGGCCCTTTCAAGTTCAAGCGCTATGTTAGCGATCAATATGTCGAACTGGCCGCGGATGACGACTATCGCGGCGGCAAGCCGAAGGTCGACGTGCTCATCAACAGGTATTTCGAAAGCCCGGCGGCGGCCGTTGCCGCGCTGCGCGCCGGAGAAATCCAGTTCACCTATGTCGAGCCCGACGATGCGGTATCCTTCAAGAGCGACAGCAATTTCAAGGTGATCGAGGGCGCCTCCTATGTGGTCAACTACATCGGCCTCAACCAGAAGGTCGAGCTCTTTAGGGATGTTCGCGTGCGCCAGGCGATCATGTACGCGATCGATCGCAATGCGATCATCGAGAGCCTCTATGGCGGGGCGGCCAAACCGGCCAATTGCGGCTACGTCGCGCCGCACCTGCTTCCCGAAGGCCTCGAACCCTATGCCTATGATCCGGCAAAGGCCAAGGCTCTGCTTGCCGAGGCTGGCTGGGACAAGATCAACGGCGACAAGCCGATCACCTTGCTGACCTATTACGGCTCGCCGCAAGCGGCCAATGTGATGGCTGCCATCCAGTCGATGCTGGCCGAGGTCGGGATCAATGTGGTGCCGCGCGTCGTCGATACGCCGACTTATAACGGCATCGTCTACAAGGAAGGCACGCCGGACTGGAACGCGTTTGCGATGGTCTATGCCGGCCTGCAGAACGGCCCGAATCCGGCTGGCATCAGCCCGGGTCTCAACAAGTCCCAGATCCCGCCGGCAGGCTTCAACACCATGCGCATCGAGTTCGACGATCTCAGCGCTGCATTGGACGCCGCGCTCGGCCAGACCGATCCGGCCAAGATCGATCAATCCTGGCAGCAAGTCTGCAAGGTGATGAACAAGGATCTGCCCTGGGCGACATTATGGGTGGCCAATCGCTATGGCGTCGCCTCCAACAAGCTGCGTGACTTTGTCTGGACGCCGGCGCCGGCCGGCGGTCCTTATGCGGCTCACCCGGAACGCTGGGATATCCAGTAAAACGGCTGGCGGGCCACGCCGGCGCGCCAATGAAACGGGCCGGCACGATGCCGGCCCCGCTCACCATCACCACGGATAGCCAATGCTGAGTTTCATTGCCCGCCGCAGCGCTACAGGACTGTTGATGCTGGTCGCCCTGAGCGTCCTCATCTTCATCCTTCTGCGGCTGGCGCCCGGCGATCCGATCGACGCCTATATCAACCCGTCCAGCCCGATGTCTGCTTCCGACCTTGAAGTCCTGCGCGACCGGCTTGGGCTCGACCAGCCGCTTCCCGTGCAATATCTCGCCTGGCTTCGCGCCGCGCTCGGCGGCGACTTCGGCTATTCGATCCAGCGCGGCGGCGTTGCCGTGCTGCCGCTGGTCATGGAGCGCATCGGCCCAACCGCGCTGTTGATGGGCACCGGCCTGGCCATCGCCATCGTGCTCGGCATTTCCGCCGGCATCTTCAGCGCCGTCCGCCGTAACACGCTGCCCGACATCGCTCTGTCGGTGGTTTCTTTCGTCGGCATCTCCAGCCCGGCTTTTCTGACGGCACTTCTCGGGCTGTACTTTTTCTCGGTGCTGTTGCGCTGGGCGCCATCAGGCGGCATGCAGACCGCCGGCGCACCTTTTTCCGTATCGGACGTGCTCGCGCATCTCGTCCTGCCCGCCTGCCTGCTGTCCATCGGACACGCCGCGCTGATCATGCGCTACATGCGCGCGTCGCTGCTGGAAGTGCTCAACCAGGACTATGTGCGGACCGCGCGCGCCAAGGGAGTGCGCGAATTCTGGGTGATCATCAAGCACGCGACCCGCAATGCGCTTTTACCTGTTATCACCCTGATCGGCTCGACGGTCGGCATCGCGATCGGCGGCGCCATCTTCCTCGAAAGCGTGTTCAACTGGCCGGGCATGGGCCTGCTGCTGGTCAACGCCGTCGGCACAAGGGATTACCCGGTGATCATGGGCGCCACCTTGGTAATCGGCATCTGCGTCATCCTGGTCAATCTCCTGACCGATATTGTCTATGCCGTCGTCGACCCGCGCATTCAGGTGTCGTGATGACAATCACCGCGCCAGACCCGACAGCCGTGCCGAAAACCAAGGGACCGCTCCGCCGCGCGGTCGACCGCTTCTTTGAGAACCGTGCGGCGCGCGCCGGTCTGCTTATCGTCGTCCCCATCCTGCTGGCAGTCTCGACCTATCCTCTATGGTGGCCGTTCAGCCCCAACTCCATCGATCTCAGGGCGATCAACAAGGGACCGTCCGCCATTCATTGGCTAGGCAGCGACGGCGTCGGCCGCGACGTCATGGCCCGGCTGCTGCAAGGCGGGCGGATCTCGCTGCTGGTCGCCGTATGCTCGGTCGCCATATCGATCGTCATCGGCTTCCTGGTCGGCGCTGTCGCCAGCTTCGGCGGGCGCCTTGTCGACGGCACGGTGATGCGCTTCGTCGATCTCGCAATGACGCTGCCGCCGGTGATCTTCCTGCTCGTGCTCGCTTCGATTGCCGGCACCGGTATTGCGCCGACCATCCTGGTGATCTCGCTGCTCTCCTGGCCGGTGCTGTCGCGCATGGTGCGCGCCCGGCTGCTCGAGCTGCGCGAGCGTGACTTCGTCGTCGCCGCCCGTGGCATGGGGGCGGGGCTGCCGCATCTCCTGTTCCGTCACGGCCTGCCGAACTGCATCGACATTCTTGTCGTCTATGCCACGCTGCAGATCGCCAACGCCATTCTACTCGAAGCCGGTCTCTCCTTCCTCGGTCTCGGCATCGCGCCGCCCGAAGCCAGCTGGGGCAACATGCTCAATCTCGCCCGCTCCACCGTGGTGCTCGAGCAATATCCCTGGCAATGGATGTTTCCCGGCGCCGTCCTCGTGCTCACCGTCCTGGCCATCAACTTCATCGGCGATGGCCTGCGCGATGCATTCGACCCCCGTTCCGATCTCAACTGACCTGAAGGTTTTTTCAAAAATGCCCCTGTTTACCGGCGTCGTGCCACCTGTCGTCACCCCGCTCCATTCCGATTTCAGTGTCGACTTGCCGTCGTTCACCCGGACGATCGAAAACCTGCTCGACGGCGGCGTCCACGGGCTCTTCGTGCTCGGCTCGACCAGCGAAGTAGTCTTCCATGACGAGGCCGGCCGCAGGGCCATCATCGAGCACGCGGTCAAGGTCAACAACGGCCGCGTTCCGATCTTCGCCGGGGTCATCGACCCGACAACCGATCGTGTCATCAACCACGCCCGGACAGCCAGATCGGCCGGCGCCGACGCTGTTGTGGTCACAGCGCCCTTCTATACCCGCACCAGCCAGCCCGAGATCGGCGATCATTTCCGCTATATCAAGGACGCGGTTGATATCCCGATCATCGCCTACGACATCCCGGTCTGCGTCCATGTCAAGCTGGAGCGCAGGACCACCGTCGGCCTTGCCAGCGAAGGCGTTATCGCCGGTATCAAGGATTCCAGCGGCGATGACGGCAATCTGCGTTATGTGCTCAAGGACATGGCCAACGATCCGAGTTTCTTCGGCATGACCGGGTCCGAGATCCTGGTCGACAGCGTGCTTGCCATGGGTGCGCATGGTGTCGTGCCGGGCCTCGCCAACGTCGACCCGCACGGCTACGTCAGGCTGTGGAACCTGATGCAGGCGGGTCAGCACGCCGAAGCCCGCCTGGAGCAGGAGCGGCTGTTGAAGCTGTTCGAGATCGTCTGGATCTCGCTCGGCAGGACAAGCGCCGGCTCGGCCGGCGTCGGCGCCTTCAAGAGCGCGATGAAGAGCCTCGGCATCATCGCCTCCAACACCATGGCGCGGCCGCAACGCAGCTTGAACGACGAGGAAACCGCAAAGGTCGAAATCATCCTTCGCGACGTCGGATTGCTCCGCTGACCGTGGACGCTCCGATCCTCTCGATTTCCGGTCTGCGGGCGGTGTTCCGTATCGCCGGACGCGACATCGCCGCCGTGCAGGACGTCGATCTGGTGATAGGTTCGGGCGAGACGGTCGCGCTGGTCGGCGAGTCCGGATCGGGCAAATCCGTCACCAGCCTGTCGATCATCGGCCTGCTGCCGAAGAAGATCGGGCGCATCGCCGAGGGATCGATCGCGCTGCGGCGCAGGGACGGCACTGTCACCGAGCTGACCGGCCTCGATCCTGAGTCGCTGCGCAAGGTGCGCGGCAACGACATCGGCATGGTGTTCCAGGAGCCGATGACCAGCCTCAATCCGGTCTACACCATCGGCGAACAGATCGCCGAGCCGATCCGCATCCATCTCGGCAAGTCGCATCGTGATGCGGCCACTGATGCCGTGCGACTGCTGGCTCAGGTCGGCATTCCCGATCCCGATCGGCGGGCGCGGCAATACCCGCATGAGCTGTCGGGAGGGATGCGCCAGCGCGCCACCATCGCCATGGCATTGTCCTGCGATCCGACCTTGCTGATCGCCGACGAGCCGACCACTGCGCTCGACGTCACCATCCAGGCCCAGATTCTCGACCTGCTGGCCGAGCTGCAGGCGCAACGCGGCATGGGCATTCTGTTCGTCACGCACAATCTCGGCGTCGTTGCCGAGATCGCCGACCGGGTCGCGGTGATGTATGCCGGGCGCATCGTGGAATCGGGTCCGGTGAGCGAGGTGTTCACTCGTCCGCGTCATCCCTACACCGCCGGGCTGATGCGTTCGGTGCCGCGGCTCGGCCAGGCCACCACGCTGAAGGCAGCAGGAACGCCACTTCCGACCATCGCCGGCAATGTTCCGTCGCTGGCCTTGCTGCCCAATGGCTGCTCCTTCGCGCCGCGTTGCGCCCTGGCTGTCGATGCCTGCCGCACTGCTGTACCGCCATTGTTCGCGGCGACACCGACCCAGCAAAGCCGTTGTTTGCGCTGGGAGGATCTCTGATAGTGGACGCCCCCTTCCTTTCGGTCAGGAAGCTGACCAAGCATTTTGCGCCGACGGCGTTCTCGCGCGGTCCCGTCGTCAGGGCGCTGGAAGATATTTCCTTCGACATTGCGCGCGGCCAGGTGGTCGGTCTCGTTGGCGAATCCGGATCGGGCAAGACCACGATCGGCCGCTCGGTGCTGCGTCTCATCGAGCCGACGTCCGGCGAAATAAGATTTGACGGCGTCGATATCACCAAGCTGAGCGCCGGCTCGCTGACTCGCCAGCGCCGCAAGATGCAATATATTTTCCAGGATCCGTTCGCCAGTCTGTCGCCGCGCATGACCATCGGGCAGATCCTGACCGAAGGCCTGGATATTCAGGGCATCGGCAACAGGCCCGAGCGGCGGGCGAGGGCGGAGAAGGCACTTGCCGCGGTCGAGTTGCCGGTCGACGCCTATGACCGCTACGCCCACGAATTTTCGGGCGGGCAGCGTCAGCGCATCGGCATCGCCAGGGCGCTTACGCTCGAACCCGAATTCATCGTCGCCGACGAGCCGGTCTCTGCCCTCGATGTCTCGATCCAGGCGCAGATCATCAATCTTTTGCGCGACCTGCAGGTCCGGCTCGGTCTGACCATGCTGTTCATTTCGCATGACCTGGCCGTCGTCGAATATATCTGCGACACGGTGATCGTTCTCTACCTCGGCCGGATCATGGAAGTCGCGCATGCTGCCGCGCTCTATGCCCGGCCGCAGCATCCCTATACGCGCGCGCTGCTTTCGGCCATTCCGTCGCTCGACCCACTGGCCAAGCAGGGCCGGCAGGTGCTGAAGGGCGACATTCCAAGCCCGGCAAATCCGCCAACCGGGTGTGTTTTCCGAACCCGTTGCCCGGTTGCCCTGGATGCTTGCGCCGGCATCGTCCCGCCATTACGGGCAACAACGTCCGATGGCCATCTGAAGGCCTGCATTCGCGACGACATCGCCTAGCACTCACTCGTTTTCCGCGCGCGCCAATTGAGCTACTTGTCTTCCCAGAAATCGGCGTGGAGTTGCGCCGCTTCATCAGCAAGCAGCGGGCCGACGACTTCAGTCGGACGCTGCCCAGCTTCGAAAACGATCGTGCAGGGGAGATCGAGTGTGGGATTCTCGACGTGTGCACCCGTCAACCCTTTGACGTCATGTTCGCTCTGCCCAAAGACAACCCTTCCGATGCCCGCCCAATAGATTGTCCCGGAGCACATCGCGCAAGGTTCGGCCGAAGTGTAAAGTGTGCAGGAGGCCAGCTTTTCGAGACTGAAATTCATCCCCGCCCACGAGGCCAGCAGCCTTTCGGCATGAGCGGTGCGGTCGCCCCCTCCGGATTTGTAACCGTTGAGTTGCTCGCGCAACACATTGCCGTCTTTGTCAGCGAGGAGCGAACCAAAGGGATGTTCGCCAGCATCGCGGGCCCTGCGCGCGACTTCGAACGCCTGACGGAGCAGGCGCTCATCATAGGGGCGTTGTGGCATCGGCAGATCCTCCGGCAGTGCGGTTTGATCATAGTGCCGAACAATCCGCCGACTCAAGTCGGCGGATTCGGCTCGGCAATGAGGGGCTGAACAGCGTCAGCGCTGCTCTGTTCTGTGTTCCGTCAGCCATTGTCCCGATCTCGGACGGACCAGACGAGAATGTGCTCATCAATCCTCGTCATCCTGCCGCGGCCCGAATCAAAATCGTACGAGTCGATCCGTTCGAGCTTGACGTTCGGCTGTTCAAAGGTTGACTGCGGGAGGATGAAACCCGGGCCGGTGCAGAAGTCTCCGCGACGCGCGGTTGGCACTGCCAGGCGTTGTTCGCGCATCGCCCGGACTATTGGGCTTGCGTAAGCCATTTGGGCCTGGGCACAGCCTGCAACAGGCTTTGCGTATATTCGTGGCGAGGCGCCCCGAACAGCGCCGAGGTTTGGCCTTCTTCGACAATCCTTCCATCTTTCATGACCATGATCCGGTCCGCGAAATGGCGCACGATCGGCAAGTCGTGGGTGATGAAAATATAGGAGAGGCTGAGCCTGGTCCTAAGGTCGGACAGAAGGTCGATCACCTGCGCCTGGATAGAGACGTCGAGCGCCGAAACCGCCTCGTCGCAGACGATCAGTTCCGGCTCGCTCGCAAGCGCTCGCGCAATGGCGATGCGCTGTCGCTGGCCCCCGGAAAACTGGTGCGGGTAGCGGTCGGCGTGCTCCGGCAACAGCCCTACCAATTCCAGGAGCTCTGCCACTCGAGCCTTCCACCTGTTCTTCGACAGAATATCGCGGTGGATCACCCAGGGTTCGGAAATGATCGAATAAACGCGCATGCGCGGATTCATCGATCCGTACGGATCCTGGAATACCATCTGGACCTTGCGCCGAAACGCCATAAGCCGCTTCTCGTTCATTTCGAAGATGTTCTCACCGGCAAACACAGCCTTGCCGGCGCTTGGCTCGTTCAGCCCCAACAGCATGCGTGCGACGCTCGATTTGCCGGAGCCCGACTCGCCGACGATGCCGAGCGTTTCTCCTCTCCTGACCTCGAAGCTTATGTCGTCCACCGCCTTGAACGTCCGCTTGCTGCTGAAGGCTCCGGAAGCAAGCACATAGTGCTTGGTGAGATGTTCCACCTTGAGCAGGGTCTCGTCGGCGGTCGTCGTCGAACGCTTGTTCGGCGCCTCCGCTGCGTTGCCGTGGGGCAGGGCGGAGATGAGGCGGCGCGTATAGGCGTGCTGCGGATTGCTGAAGACCTCCTTGGCGATGCCTGTCTCCACAACCTTGCCGCCGTTCATGACGATAATCCGGTCCGCCATGGACGCGGCGACTTCGAGGTCATGGGTGATCATGATCAACGCCATGCCGGTCTCGCGCTGGAGATCACGCAGCAGATCGAGAATCTGCGCTTGCACGCTGACGTCCAAAGCGGTCGTCGGCTCATCGGCGATCAGGATGTCCGGTTTCAGCGCGATCGCCATGGCAATCATTACGCGCTGACGTTGTCCGCCCGAGAATTGATGCGGATAGAAGTCAACGCGGTTTTCCGGCTCTGGAATGCCCACGCGCCGAAGCAGCTCTATGGTCTTGGCGCGTGCGTCCTTGCCGGCTCCCGCGCCGTGGCTCTCATATACCTCCTCGATCTGGCGCCCCACCGTGTAGACGGGGTTCAAATAGGCGAGCGGATCCTGAAAGATCATCGCAATTCTGCGGCCGTTGATGCTTCGGCGCGCCTCGGCACCGAGGCCCGAGAGTTCGACGCCATCGAAGAGGCAGGAACCGGCCACGACATCGCCTGGCGGACAGTCGATGAGATCCATCACCGTGCTGGTGCTGACGCTCTTTCCCGAACCGCTTTCGCCGAGGATCACCAGTGTCTCGCGACGGCTGACGTGGAAAGAGACATCGTCGACGGCGCGTACCGGCTCATCGTCCGAAAGGAAATCGACGGTCAGGCCCTCGACTTTGAGAATGGTCGCGTTGCTCATCGGGCAGCTTTTCGCAATGTCTGAAGACGCCAGCGTTGCTGCGGATCAGCGACGGTGCGCGCCCAGTTCGAGAGGATGTTGAGCGACAGCGTCGTCAGCATGATCGCAAGACCCGGCCAGAATGCGATCCACCAGGCGGTGGCGAGATAGCCGCGGCCGTTTGCCACCATTGCACCCCAGGTAAAGTCAGGTGGCTGAATGCCGAGGCCAAGGAAACTCAGCGCCGATTCCGATAAAATGACGGTCGCGAAATCAATGGCGGAAATCGTCACAAGTGTCGGCAGGACCAGGGGTGCGATATGCCGGACGATGATCCGGGTCGGCTTCGCACCCATGGCTCGCGCCGCGCTGACGAACATGCGCTCGCGCAGCTCCAGCACCTCTGCGCGCGCCGTTCTGAGGTAGATCGGCATGCGCGTGACGGCGAGAACGATCACCAGGTTGGTGATGCTCGGGCCCAGCGTGTAGAGCACGATGAGCGCCAGCAGCAGCGAGGGAAAGCTCATGACGACATCGGCCAGGCGCAGGATGAGATGGCTGTACCAGCGCTCCGAATAGCCCGCTATCAGGCCCAGCGTTCCGCCAACCAGCATCGACGCGAATACCGCAGCCGCGGCAATGCCGAACGTGTTCTGCGCGCCGACAATCAGCCTGGCCAGGATGGGCCGGCCGAGGGTATCGGCGCCGAGGACATAGATCCAGCCGCTGGCCAGCGAGAACGGGGCGAGATTGCGCTGGCGCAGCCCCAGCCGCGAAGCGGCGTCGCCCACCAGCCACGGGCCGAGGACCGCCGCGATGACGACGATCGCCAGGAAAATAGCGGCGGCGAGCGCAAGCCTGTCGCGCTTCAAAAAGGAGAGAAGCACGCTGCCGCTGCCTGGAACGGCCGCCGGCTTGATGTCGGGGGTGATGATCGTCATGGCTCAGTACCGGATGCGCGGATCGAGAACCGCATAAAGCAGGTCGATCGCGATGTTCAGGATGAAGATGGCGGTAGCCGTCACCAGAATGGTCGACTGGACGACAGCAAAATCGCGCTGGATGATCGAGTCGATCATCAGCTTGCCGATGCCGGGCCAGCCGAATATCGATTCCACGACGACAGCGCCGTTGACGAGACTGGTCGCCAAGTCGCCGGCGACCGTGACGACGGGCAGCAGCGAATTGCGAAGCGCATGCCCGAAGATGATCTTCTGACGAGGCAGGCCCTTGGCCCTTGCGGTCTTGATGTATGGAGAGGCAAGTGCGGACAGCATCGTTCCGCGCACGACCTGCACCAGGAGACCGAAGGGACGAAGCATCAGCACGAAGCTGGGCATGATCCAATGCGCCCAGCTTCCGGTGCCGGATGTCGGCAAAAGCCCGAGCCCTACGGCGAAGACAAGGATGCCGACGATGGCGACCCAAAAATCCGGCGCGCTTGCGCCGGCCAGGGAGACGAAGCTGGCGACACGGTCGAAGATGCTGCCCGGCCGCGCGGCCGCCAGAGAACCGACAAGGATAGCCAAAGCGGTCGACAGGGTGATCGCGACGGCGGCAAGTTTCAGCGTTTCCGGGAACGCCTCAAGCGCGACCTGCATCGCCGAGCGGTTCTGGCGCAGCGATTCACCGAAATCCAGCTGCAGAAGATCGCGCAAATAATCCAGAAACTGCCAATAGATCGGCTGATCGAGGCCGTTCAACCGCGCGAACGCGGCCCGAGCTTCCGCAGTCGAGTCCAGAGGCAGGTACAAGGCGGAAGGATCGCCGGTAAGCCGTGTCAGGAAAAAGACCAGCGTCAACAGACCTATGACCGACAGGATGCTGTGGAACGCGCGGCGTCCAAGATAGGTAATCATTTGGGATGCCCTTGGACGGATATCGACGGAGGCAACGGGTCAGGGCGCAGGGTCACGATCGGACCCAGCGCCCCCGTATCACTCAGTCTTTTTTGATAGCGATATTGGCCAGCGGTATTTCGCTGTTGGTGGTGATATCGGGCTTCCATTCCAGCCTGGTGCCAACACGGGTATAGCCGATCATATGGAACATCGGGATGTCCGCCACCACTTCGTTGCGGACCTTGCCGAAGATCGCCTTGAAGCTGTTCGTGCGGGCCTCGCCGGTCGCCGCCAGGGCCGCGTCTATCTCCTTGTCGAATGCCGGATCGGCCAAGGTCGAGTAGCTGCCGCTCGATCGGTAGAAGATCGGAACCGTGAAGGCCGCATCGCCCTTGTTGTTGTCATGCATCATCTGCAGGAGATTGGGGCCGCGCTCCGGCGGGAACGGCTTTTGCAGATAGCGCAGCCAGTCGGCGACATCGAGCATGGTAAGCTTGACGTTGAGGCCGGCGTCCTGCCACATCGTCATCATGGCCTCCATCGCTTCGGCGCCGTTCGGATAGATGCCGTTTCGCCCGATGAGCTTGATCTCGGTGTCGACCGCGACACCCGCCGCGCGCGCCTCTTCGACGAGCTTTTTCGCCTCTTCCGGATCGTACGGCCAAGGCTCGAGCGCATCGTCATGGCCGTTGATCCCGGAAACGACCATTTGCGACGCACGCTTGACGTCGTCGCCGAACAGCTGGGCAAGGCCTTCCCAGTCGATCGCCAGGTTGAGCGCCTTGCGGACGCGCAGGTCATCGAGCGGCGGCTCGGCGGCATCGATGCGGATGGCGGTGGTTTCGGAGTTCAGGTAAGCGAAATCCGTCTCCGGATTGCTGGCGTCCTGGATGGCAATCGACGGCGTCAGGTCGGCTTCCCCGGTTTCGACCATGGCCGCTCGAATCGATGATTCGGGCCGCCAGACATAGGTTGCCTTGGTGATCTCCGGCTTCTTGCCCCAATAGCCATCGAACGCGTCCAGCACCACGGTTTGCGGGGAAAAGGTCGATAGCGTGAACGGGCCGGTCCCGACCGGATCGTTCACCGCCTGGTCGACCGGTGTCTTCGGCGAGACGATCATGACCACGCTCAACAGCGTCGGCATGATGGGTTCGGGCCTGTCCGACTTTATCTCGACGGTCAGATCGTCGACCGGCGTCAGCGTCAGCTTGGCATCGCCGAATTTCGCAATGTTGCTGCAAGTGATCTTGCCGCTGATCATCCTGTTGATGGAGAATGCGACCGCATCCGCGTTGAGTTCCGTTCCGTCCTGGAACTTCACGCCCTCGCGCAGCTTGATCCGCCAAGTCGTCGGGTCCACGCTGGTCCATTCGGTCGCCAGTTTCGGCTGAGGTTGTCCGGTGGTCGGATCGATGACGGTCAACGATTCAACGACGTTTTGGCTGAGTATCTGGCCGACATTGGTGATGATGGTGCCGCAGGGCTCCAGATTGGCCGGCTGCTCCGGCAGGACGATACGGATTTCCTGCGCCGCTTCTTGTGCGACAGCCGATGGCGCGGCAGCGGTCATCAATACGACAGCTGCAATCGTATGAACGCTTCTATTCATGTCTCTCCTCCCTTTGATCTTCCGCTTGGGATCTTCCGTTCTGGCTGTCGTGCGACGGGCGAACCTCCTCGGCGCGTTCGTCCGACAATTTGCCGATCTCCCGGCGACTAGCCGGCGATTTTCGCGATCAGTCCGCGCAGCATGTCTTTCTCCTCCGGCTTCAGATCCGTCAGCGGCGGCCGAAGGGGACCGGGTGTCCGTCCGATGAGTTCGACGCCTGCCTTGATGATCGACACCGGATAACCTTGCTCGCGATCGCGCAAAGCCGCGAAGGGGAAGAAGAAGCTGTGCAGGATTTCTTCCATCGCAGCGCGATTGCTTGTCCGCATCGCCCTGTAGAAGCGCTGTGCCAATTCCGGCACGAAGTTGAAGACCGCAGAGGAATAAGTCGTCACTCCGGCGCCGTTGAAGCCTTCGGCGAAGAGCTCATGCGTGGGCATGCCACCGATGTAGCAGAGCCGATCGCCGAGCTTTGCGGTGACGTGGCGGACAAGATCGATCTTGCCTGTGCCGTCCTTGAAGCCGATGAGGTTTGGGCACGCATCAGCAAGGCGGGCAACCGTGTCGGCATTGGCGACCGAGTTCGCACGGTTGTAGATGATGACGCCTAGGCCGGTGGATTGGCACACGGCTTTGACATGCCGGAATATCCCCTCTTGCGAGGCCTCCATCAGATAATGCGGCAGAAGCAAGAGACCGTCGGCCCCCGCAGCCTCGGCGCGGCGAGCAATTTCCGTGGCGAGCGCCGTGCCGTAACCACAGCCGGCGATGATAGGCACGTCTCCCGAGGCATCCTTGGCAGCACGGGTAACGTCGGCGACCTCTTCCGGCGACAGGGAGAAGAATTCACCCGTGCCGCCGGCCGCGAACAGGGCAGCGGCACCGAACCCCGACAGCCATTCCACATGCGCGCGATAGCTTTCGAGATTGAGGCTGAAATCCTCGTTGAAATGTGTGACCGGAAACGACAGCAGCCCTGAAGCGACACGCGACTTGATTTCATCTGGCGACAAAGGAACTCATCCCACAATTAATATGATGTCATCCAGATTCATATGATGAGTATGCGGACGAGTCAACTGCTGGTGTTGTCTTGATTTGTCGAGCGCCGGACGGTGAGGGCACGATAGCGCTTTATCCCCGTCACCAGATGGCGGCGCATCGCCTCACGCGCCTTTTCCGGGTCGCGGGCGAGGATCGCATCGGCGATTTCCCTGTGCTCCTCCAGAATTGGATGGTCGCGATTGGGCAAGGGATCGATGCCGCCCATCATCGTCTTGAACTTCACCCGCGGGATCATCCGCCGGCCGATATGTTCGAGGAATGCCTTGAACCTGGCGTTGTTGGTTGCGGTGGCAATCGCCAAGTGGAACTGGAAGTCCGCCTCGTCGGTGGGTTGTCCTTGCGCCATGAGATCGGCGAACCTTTCGACCTGGGCCTCGATTTCGGCCTCCTGCGCCGGCGAACTGCGGGCTGCAGCAAGGCCCGCTGCCTCGACTTCGATGCCGATGCGCAGCTCGAGCTCTTCGATGATGTCCGAGATCTTGTTCGTTTCGTCGGTGAAGAGCTTCAATCCCTCGTCGACGGGTTTCGGGCCGAGAACGAAGACGCCGGCGCCTTGCCGCGATTCCACCAGCCCGTCGGCGCGAAGCGCGGCAATGGCCTCCCGGACGACAGTGCGGCTGAACCCGAACCGGTCAATCAGCGCGGGTTCTGTCGGCAATTTGTCGCCAGGCGCATAAAAGCCGGCTTCGATCTGGCCGCGCAGCGCATCTGCGACCTGAGAAACGAACGACCTGCGGGACGTTCGATGTTCGGCCTGCTGCATGGGTCCTCCAAACTTTGCCGGGTCATGAGGATCCATACTCCCAGTGCGGGTCAAAAGCGAGGTCATCATATGAAATTTGTCATAGCCCTCAGATCATCATATGGCTTTCTGCGCTCGCTTGCTGATGCGGCCAGCGGCGATCATCCACAGCGTGACGGCTTTCAGGCCGCGGCCGTCGGCAGGTGATCGCGGACCCACCTGACGATCTGCCCCGCCGTCATGGCGCCGGATGTGCGCGCAACCTCCTGTCCGCCATGGAAGAGGATCATGGTCGGGATGCTGCGAATGCCGAGCCTGGCTGCAACGGCCTGCTCATTATCGGAGTTGAGCTTGATCAGGCGAACATGCGGCTCCAGTTCGTTTGCTGCTGCTTCATAGGCCGGCGCCATCATCTTGCAGGGGCCGCACCACGGTGCCCAGATGTCGACGACGACGGGGAGGCTGCTTCGTTTGACGTGGCGATCGAAGCTCTGTGCGTCGACGTCCTCGGGATGGCCCGAGAACAGCTTGGAGCCGCACTTTCCGCATTTCGCGTCCCCGGCATCCCGTCCAGGCGGCAGGCTATTGACCCCGCCGCATTTGCCGCAAACCACCAGTTTTTCCTGCGTCATGCCCATTCACCCATCTTTATGCGCGTCGCCGCCACGATGCTGTCTTGAGTGGAGCACCCTGCGCAGCAGCGGCCGCTTCCGAAACGCTTGCCAACTCGGCGGCGATATCGGCGAGCTTTCGATCGGCGTCGACCTTGCGCCAAGTGGACTGGGTGGCCTTTCGTTGCAATTGCCGCGAAAGGATATCGATGGTGGCATCGGAAGGGCCACCCCGACGCTCGCTTACCCGTCGCCAAAGAACAAGCGGATCCGCCTCCAGCCAGAATCCGGCGAAAGCAAGGTCTCTGCCGTTTGCCGCCTTCTCGATGCGGTCGCGATCGGCCGGCCGGTCGAAGACGGCATCGGCGACCACCGAACCGCCTTCGGAAAGGATCAGGTCGGCGCGCCATGCCATTTCGCGGTAGACGCGGTCCGACACATTAGGTCGATAAGCCCTGTCCGGCAGCTTCGTCTCGGCCGGCACACCGTGCATCGCTTTGCGGATGCGGTCGCTCTCGACAATGCGCGCGCCGGGCGGCGCGCCGACATGTGCGGCGAGTGCCTCGGCAACGGCCGTCTTGCCGGAGCCGCTCAAGCCGCCGATGGCGATCAGCCGCGGCGGCCTTACCTGGAGAAGTGTTCGAGCGTGCTCGAAATAAGATCTGGCCTCGGCAATCAGCCCGCCGGAATCGTCACCGCCTTCCTCGATCTGGGTTGCGGTGACATGCGCGCGCACTGCGGCCCGCACTGCCATGAAAAACGGCAGGAGAATGAAGCCGTCCTCGTCGTCTGCTTCGTCGAGGTAGCGGTTCATCACCAGGTTGGCGAGTTCCGGAAACCCGCGACGCCAAAGGTCCATCAGCAGGAAGGCCAGGTCGTAAAGCACATCGATGCTGGCGATCTGGTCATTGAATTCGACGCAATCGAAGAGGCGGGGCTCTCCGTCGAAGAGAAAGATGTTGCGCAGATGCAGGTCGCCGTGGCATCGCCGGATCTTGCCTGCCGCCTCCCGCCGGTCGAGCAGCTCGCGATGACGGCCGAGGGCGGTGCGGAAGATCCCGGTGAATGCCTTGATCTCGGCTGCTTCGAAAACATGGCTGGTGGCAAAGCCGGCTTCGTTGATGGCGAGCACGCCTGCCAGGTTCGAGGATCCGCTGCCGTTGTGGACCTCCGGCGCGCCGCGATGATAGCGCACGACCATGCGCGCGACCGCCGTCATCAACGCAGGCGTCAGTTCGCCGCCGACTGCCATTCGATCGAGCAGCTTCGACTGGTCGAAGCGGACCATCTCGATCGCCGCATCGACCAGGTCGCCGCTTCCGTCGAAGGCGAGCTTGCCGCCGGCCTCTCGCGTGATGCGCCGCACACCCAGATAGAGGCCGGGCGCGGTCTTGGAGTTGAGCTCGACCTCCTTTTCGCAAGCGGCGAGCCGCAGGACCGCAGTCGAGAAGTCGACATAGGGCAGTTTGACTGCTCGTTTGATCTTGTAGGCGCGCTGGCCAACCAGGAAGATGCGCGAGATATGGGTTTCGATCGCCTCGACCGGCCCGCTCTCGCCATATGCAGAGGGGTTCATCAACATCGCGGCCACGGATTCCTGATCTTCGACGATCATCGGGTGCCTCTTTAATCTGTATCAATCTGTATCGAACCCTTGGAATCCGACGAGCGCGGTCGCTGAAATTCCACGCCATCAGGCCCTTACTGCTGCAGCGTCTGGATATAACCAGCCAGGTCATGGATGCGTTCCGCGGTGATGCTTTTCCGGTGTTCAGGCGGTATTTCTTAGCGTCCTCCGGAAGAAAGTTGGCGACCACACAGGCATGTCGCGATCGCCATGTTCCGGCACGACGTAACGGCCTGAAGCCTATTGGCGTCGGCACTGGCCATGTTGATACGGATCAAATGATGCGCGGCGGCGTTCTTGACTCAGCGCTAGGAGCGCGCCGAGCCGTCTCGCTGTTTTTGCAACGACGATTGGGCTTTGACGCAAAATCGGGAGCAGCCGCCATGGCTTTCAGGACGATACTTACCGTTACGGGACCGAACAAGGGAGACGACGATCTCAAGCTCGCCGCCGGCCTGTGCACCGAAATCGGCGCCCATCTCGCTGTTCTGGTCGTTGCCGTAGCTGCGCCGCCACCGGTCGGGGAGTATGCCGCAGTCGTTTCAGAAGCCTGGCTCGAGGAGCGTCAGGCCGACGAGAATCTGTTGAAGAAGCGAACCGCTGCCGTGTCGGCTTTTCTCGCCGGCAGGGTTCTTTCGGCCGATGTCTCCAACGAGTATCCGGAAGCCGGCTGGGCCGACGACACCATCGGCCGCCGTGCCCGCTACGCCGACATTACGGCTATTGGACCGGAGTTGCTTGCCAACGAAACGCTGAAAAGCAAAGCGATCGAAGGCGTATTGTTTTCTTCGGGAAAGCCCTTGCTGCTCATCCCCGAGGGACCGAGGCCGACACTGAAGCCGAAGCGCGTGCTGATCGCCTGGGACGCCCGTCTGGAGTCATCGCGTGCCGTCCGCGAGTCGCTCGACATGCTGCCAGGTGCCGATGAGGTGCACCTTGTCATGGTCGATCCGGTGGAGGACGAATACCGCCACGGGGCCGAACCCGGAGCCGACGCCGCTGCCTATCTCGCGTGGCATGGCGTAAATGTCACGGTCGACCGGCTGCCCAGCTTGGATCATTCAGTCGCCGACGTGCTTCGCAGGCACGCGGTCGACATGGCCGCCGATCTGATGGTGATGGGCGCCTATGGTCATTCCCGGTTGCGCGAGCGCATCTTCGGCGGCGTCACCGTCTCGATGCTTGAAGACCCGCCGATGCCGATCCTTATGGCGCGTTAGCCGCCGGCCAATACGGCATGGAAGTCACGCCGAAAACGCGTAGAAGATTTGGGCTTGCGAGTGAGTTTCAGGTGGGAGGCAGCTTCGGGAAAAAGCTAAGTGCTTGTTTTTTCTGGTCGGAGTGGCAGGATTTGAACCTGCGACCCCATCGTCCCGAACGATGTGCGCTACCAGGCTGCGCTACACTCCGTGACCAGACCGCGGGCTTATAGCCGCCGCACTTCGTTCCTGCAAGCGCCAATGGCAACGCTTCTGTCGCATTTCTTCCGCTTTCGCCGTAACGTCATACAGGTTTCAGTTCCCTGCGGGATAAACACCGCTTAAGGGCTCATGTTATAGGCATGGCCACCTGCGTTAAAACCACTCTGATTCCAGCCGCTTGGAGTTGCTGTCTTGTCCCTGAAGATCGTTAGCGAAGCCCTTCCCAACACCTTCGAGTTTGAAACCTCGGCGCTGATCAAGGCGTCCGGCTTTCGTGAGTATGATGCGCGCTGGTGGTTCGGCCATCCTGGATCTGCGAAGCCGCCTGAGCTCAACCTGATCGGTGTCCAGGCGCTCGGCATGGGGCTCGGCACGCTGATCCGACGCCTGGGCGCCGGGCCGGATATCGTGACCGGTCATGATTTCCGCTCCTATTCGCTGGCGATCAAGCTGGCGCTGGTTTCCGGGCTGATGGCCGCCGGCGCGCGGGTTAGGGATATCGGGCTGGCGCTGTCACCGATGGCCTATTTCGCCCAGTTCGCGCTCGACACGCCGTCCGTCGCCATGGTCACCGCCTCGCACAACGAAAACGGCTGGAGCGGCGTCAAGATGGGGGCGGCGCGTCCGCTGACCTTCGGCCCGGAGGAAATGAGCGCATTGAAGACGATCGTGCTTGCCGGCGACTTCGATCTTATCGGCGGCGGCTCCTATGACTTCGTTGCGGATTTCCGCAAAACCTATCTCGACGACCTGACCCGGGACAAGCGCATATCGAGAAAGCTCAAGGTGGTCGCCGCCTGCGGCAACGGCACCGCCGGCGCCTTTGCACCTGAAGCGCTGGAGCGGATCGGATGCGAGGTGATCCCGCTGGACGTCGAGCTCGATCATACGTTTCCGAATTACAATCCCAATCCCGAAGACATGAAGATGCTGCACGCGATCCGCGACAAGGTGCTGGAGACGGGAGCCGACGTCGGGCTCGGCTTCGACGGCGATGGTGACCGCTGCGGCGTGGTCGACAATGAAGGCAACGAGATCTTCGCCGACAAGGTCGGCGTCATGCTTGCGCGCGATATCGCGCGACTGCATCCCGGCTCGACTTTCGTCGTTGACGTCAAGTCGACCGGATTGTTCAACACCGACGCCGCGTTGCGCGCCGATGGCGCCATCACCGACTATTGGAAGACCGGCCATTCCTACATAAAACGGCGCGTGGCCGAGCTTGGCGCCATCGCCGGTTTCGAGAAATCCGGTCATTTCTTCTTCAATCCGCCGATCGGGCGCGGCTATGACGATGGTCTCATCACAGCTATCGCCATCTGTCAGATGCTGGATCGCAGCCCGACCAGCAGTATGGCCGATCTCTATCGCGACCTGCCGCTGACCTTCGGCACGCCGACCATGTCGCCGCACTGCGCCGACGAGCTGAAATACGGCGTGGTCGAGCGGGTCGTTTCCGATTTTCAGGCAATGAAGCAGGACGGCACGGTCTTCGCCGGCCAGAAGATCGCCGATCTGATAACCGTCAATGGCGTGCGCGTCGTGGCCGAGGACGGCACCTGGGGCCTGGTGCGGGCGTCGTCGAACAAGCCGGAGCTTGTCGTCGTGGTGGAGAGCCCGGTGTCATCCGAGCGGCGCCGGCAGATGTTCGAAGCCGTCGATGCGGTGCTGCGCCGCAGCCCTGAAGTCGGCGCCTACAACCAGACGTTCTAATGCATGTCGCGCAAAAGTGTGCAGCGGTTTTGCGATAACGACATGCATAAAACAACAACCTAAAGCGCGTCGCATGAGGCCGGTCAAAACGCGACGCGCTTTAGGTTTTCTCATTTCATCGCGGCGTTAGAAGGCCACGGTGGGGAGCGGACCAAATTTTCCCGTTACAGCTGGTCCGCTCCCCCCAGTTTTCATCGGCCGATGATGTCTACAGGAACTCAGGCAGCGGAATAAGCCCGCTCAAGGGCACGCCAGTCGAACTTCCGCGCCCAGTCGGCAAAACTGTGCCAGCGGACCTCCGGGAAATCCCTGTGCAAGGCAGCGATATCGACGTCATAGCCGACGCGGTCGAACCATTCGAACATCAGCGCCGTATCTTCGCTTTGTTGGCGGGCCACCGCGATTGGAATTGCCTGATAGTTGATCGGGCGGCCGATGGACTGCGAAAGGATCTTGGCCTGGTCTTCGCCGGACAACTCGTCTCCCGCAATATCGAAGCGCTTGCCGAACACGCGCTCGCGTCGCTCGACCAGGGCGGCAACGAAGGCGCCGATGTCGGCAAGTGCGACCAGCTGGAGGACACGTTTGGCGGGCATTGCAAAGGCATGCGTGCCCTGGCTGAGCGCGCCGATCGACCACGGCGCGACGAAATTCTCCATGAAGGCAACCGGGGCGCTGATCGTATAGGGAATGCCGAGCCGTTCGACATGCTGCTCGACGAGATATTTGCTTTCGAAATGCGGGATGCCGGTTTTCTTGTTGGCATCGGCAACGGACGAATAGATCAGATGCCCGACGCCTGCAGCCTTGGCTGCATCGGCGGCTAGAATCCCCTGGCGGGTCTCCTCTTCCATCCCGGCTTCGTAGCTGTTGCCCATCAAGAACATGGTGTCGACGTCTTTGACTGCCTTCACAACGGAGGCCGTATCGCCGAGATCGCCGGCCACGATCTCGGCGCCTACCGACGCCAGCTGCCGTGCGCCATCGCTGTCCGGCTTGCGGGTCAGTGCCTTGACGCGATGTCCACCACTCGACAGCAAAGCACGCGCAACTGCGCCGCCTTGCTGGCCTGTGGCGCCGGTCACCAGAACGTTTCGTTTGGTGGTCATCTTGTTCGCTCCTTTTCCGTTCGCTGGAGCAAAATTAGGACCTATCGCATTGATGCATAACCACCTATAATTGGAAAACGTTGTCCCAACAATGGATACAATGCTCGACCTCAACGACATCGTGGTGTTCGCTCGCGTCGTCGAAGCTGGCAGCTTCACCGCCGCCGCGCGCCTGCTCGCCATGCCCAAGACGACGGTCAGCCGCCGCATTGCCGCGCTCGAGCGCGAGGTCGGGGTCCGCCTGTTGCAGCGCACGACACGCAGCCTCAATATGACGGACGCTGGACGGCTCTATTACGAGCAGAGCAGCCAGGCGCTGCGGACGATTGAGGAAGCAAATTTGCGCCTCGCGGAAGCAAGAGCGGAGCCATCGGGCACGATCCGCGTTTCGGCTCCTGTCGGCTTCGGCGGCTATTTCCTCACCCAGGCGGTGGTCGACTTTCTTGCGATGTATCCAAAAACCAAGGTCGAGCTCCGCCTGACCGACGACAAGCTCAACCTGGTTGAGGATGGTATAGATCTCGCCTTCCGAACCGGCATCCTTCAGGATTCGACGCTGATTGCCCGCAAACTCGGTTCCACGCACAGGCTGCTCTGCGCCAGCCCGGACTATCTCGCAAGGCACGGGATGCCGGAACGCCTGGCGGATCTCGCGCACCACCAGTGCGTCATCGCAGGCCCTTCGACCTCGGGCACCCATTGGGTGCTGGACGGGCCACACGGCGAGGAAACGGTCACGGTGGCCGGGCGCTTCGCCGCGAATGAAATGCAGGCGGTCGTTGCGGCCACGCTCGCAGGCTTCGGCATCGCCCAATTGCCGCACAGCATCGCCGAGCCCCTCATCAATGGGGGGCGGCTGAGCCGCGTTCTCCGGGACTACACGACTCCGGTCGGCGGGCTGCATGTCCTATATCCGAGCAGCCGGCATCTTTCGCCCCTCGTCAAGGAATTCATCGAGCTCGCATCCGACCGGATTTCCAGTCGGGCAAATACAGCGGCTGACCAGCAGTAGCCGCGAGCCTCAATAGGGGCTCGCCACATCCCCGGTCTCGACATAGACCGACTTCAGCTGCGAATAGAGCGCCAGCGCCGCCAGCGAATTTTCGCGGCCGATACCGGACTGCTTGAAGCCGCCGAACGGAATTTCGACCGGCGTCAGATTATAGGCGTTGATCCAGCAGGTGCCGGCCTGCAGCTCGGCGATGACGCGGTGGGCGCGGGGCAGGTCGCGCGTGAACACGCCGGCGGCAAGGCCGAATTCGGTATCGTTGGCGCGGTCGATCACCTCGTCCTCACCGTCGAATTTCAGCACGCTCATGACAGGCCCGAAAATCTCCTCGCGCGCGATGCGCATGGTGTCGGTGACGCCGGTGAAGACCGTTGGCTCGACGAAGAAGCCGCCGCCGAAACCTTGCAGCGAAGGCACCTTGCCGCCGCAGGCGAGCACAGCACCATCCTGCTTGCCGGCCTCGATATAGCCGATGACCTTTTCGTGCTGGACCTTGGAGACAAGCGGCCCCATCTGCGTTTCCTGGTCGAGCGGATCGCCGATGCGGATCTTCTTCGTCCGCTCGGTCAGGCGTTCGACGAAACGGTCGTGGATGCCCTTCTGCACGAAGACACGCGTGCCGTTGGAGCAGATCTGGCCGGTCGAATAGAAATTGCCGAGCATGGCGCCGCCGATAGCGTTTTCGAGATCGGCATCATCGAAGACGATCAGCGGCGACTTGCCGCCAAGCTCCATGGTGGCATGCTTCATCTTCGAGCCGGCGAGCGACAGCACCTTGCGGCCGGTCGGCACCGAGCCGGTCACCGAGACCTTGGCGACGACATCGTGGCCGACGAGGCCGGCGCCGACATCGCCATAGCCTTGCACGACGTTGAACAGCCCGTCGGGCAGGCCGGCCTCGGTATAGATTTCGGCCAGCGCCAGCGCCGACAGCGGCGTGTTCTCCGATGGCTTGAACACCATGGCGTTGCCCATGGCGAGTGCGGGTGCCGATTTCCAGCCGGCGATCTGGATCGGATAGTTCCACGCGCCGATGCCGACGCAGACGCCCAGCGCCTCGCGCCTTGTATAGGCAAAGGGGCCGCCGAGATCGAAGGACTCGCCATTATAGGCAGCGACCGCGCCGCCGAAATATTCGAGGCAGTCGGCTGCCGATGGCGCGTCCGCCACCAGCGTCTCCTGGATCGCCTTGCCTGTATCGAGCGTCTCGATGCGCGCCAGGTCGGCGTTGCGCGCGCGCAAGATATCGGCGGCGCGGCGCAGGATGCGTCCGCGCTCGACCGGCTTCAGCCGCGCCCAGGCCGGTTGCGCTGCACGCGCTGCTTCGATCGCGAGTTCCAGAACGTTCGGCGTCGCCGAACGCAGCATCGCGATGGTCTCGCCGGTTGCCGGATAGATGACCGGCAGCGGCGCACCCTGCTCGTCGTCGATGTAGCGTCCGTTGACATAGTGCGATGCCTTTGGCTGGGCGCGCATAGCTGTTCTCCAATCGCCTTCGCTAGAGCGGAGCAGTCCGCCGGATCATGGCCTATCTGTCCGACGCCTGCCAGCGCGGATTGATCCATGGTTCCTGGTTGGATGGCGCCAGCGGCGCGCGGCCAAGAATGTGGTCGGCGGCCTTTTCGCCGGTCATGATCGACGGCGCGTTGAGATTGCCATTGGTGACGCGCGGGAAGATCGAAGAATCGGCGACCCGCAGCCCTTCGACACCGATGACACGGCATTCCGGATCGACGACGCTCATCGGATCATCGGTGCGGCCCATCTTGCAGGTGCCGCAAGGGTGGTAGGCGCTTTCGGCGTGATCGCGAATGAAGGCATCGAGATCGTCGTCCGATTGCACGTTCGAGCCCGGCGAGATCTCCCTGCCGCGATAAGGGTCGAATGCCGACTGGCCGAAGATCTCTCGTGTCAGCCGGATGCAGTGGCGGAACTCGGTCCAGTCGTCCGGATGCGACATGTAGTTGAAGCGGATCACCGGCTTCGATCTCGGATCGGGCGAGCGCAGCATGACAGAACCGCGCGACTTCGATCGCATCGGCCCGACATGCGCCTGGAAACCATGTGCTTTCGCCGCCGCCTTGCCGTCATAGCGAACCGCGGCCGGTATGAAATGATACTGGATGTCGGGATAGTCGACACCGGCGCGCGACCGCACGAAGGCCGCCGCCTCGAAATGGTTGGTTGCGCCGAGACCCGATTTGAAAAACAGCCATTGCGCGCCGATCATCGCCTTGGAGAAGGGATTCAGCACCGAATTCAGCGTGATCGGCTGCGTCGATTCCTGCTGGATATAGAGCTCCATATGGTCCTGCAGGTTGCGGCCGACGCCGGGCCGGTCGGCGAGCACCTGAATGCCGTATTCCCTGAGATGTTCGGCCGGGCCGATGCCGGACAGCATCAGGATTTTGGGCGAATTGATCGAGGACGCGGCAACGATCACTTCACGTCGCGCCTTGACCACCTGAATCCGTTTGCGCGTTTCGATCTCGACACCGGTGGCGCGTTGATTCTCGATGATCACCCGCCGGGCGAAGCCGTTGATCAGGCTAACATTTTTCCGCCTGAGCGCCGGCCTGAGATAGGCGCTCGCCGCCGACCAGCGGCGGCCGCCGCGAATGGTCTGTTCCATCGGCCCAAAGCCTTCCTGCTTAGCGCCGTTGTAGTCGTCGGTCAGCTCGAAGCCGGCCTGACGGCCTGCCTCGACAAAGGCGCCGTAGAGTGGGTTCGTCCTTGAGCCGCGCTGCACGGTCAGCGGGCCGCCGTGGCCGCGCCAGCCATTCTCGCCGCCGTTGGCGTCCTCCATGCGCTTGAAATAGGGGAGCACGTCGGCAAACCCCCAGCCGGCCGCGCCCTGTTCGGCCCAATGGTCGAAATCGCGGGCGTGGCCGCGTACATAGACCATGCCGTTGATCGAGGACGAGCCGCCGATGACCTTGCCGCGCGGCGTCGCCAGCACGCGGCCGCCGAGATGCGGCTCCGGCTCGCTGGCAAAGCCCCAGTCATAGAGGCTCATGTTGAGCGGGATCGACAGCGCCGACGGCATCTGGATCAGCGGCCCGACGTCGCTGCCGCCAAATTCGATGACGATCACCGAATGCTTGCCGTCCTCCGAAAGCCGGTAGGCCATGGCCGAGCCGGCCGAGCCGGAGCCGATGATAACGAAATCCGCCTCAAGCATGGTTCATGTGCACCATGAAATCGGCGAGCGAGACATTGCCGCCGGTCGCCACCACGAGCACGGTCTTGCCGCGCGCATCCACCTTGCCGCCGAGCAGCGCCGCCAGCGATGCCGCGCCCGATGGTTCAAGCACCAGTTTCATCCGCTCGAAGGCGATCCGCATCGCACGGCGCACCGATTGATCGTCGACGGTGATGCCGCGAACGCCGGCCGTCTTGACCGCCGCAAACGGCGCGTTGCCAGGCTTGCGCGCCATCAGCCCGTCGCAGATCGATTTCGGCCCGATCGGCATGGTTTCGATGACGCCATGCGCCAGAGAGGCGCCCATACCGTTAAAACCTTCCGGCTCGACGCCGATGATCTCTGTCGCCGGCGACAGATAGTGGAAAGCCAGCGAAACCCCACCGATCAGCCCACCGCCGCCGACCGCGCAGAACAGCAAATCGGCGCTGGCATCCTTGGCATCGAGCTGTTCGAGTGCTTCCAGCCCCGCGCCTGCCTGGCCGGCGACGATCTCCGGATCGTCGAAGGGATGCAGCAGCGCAAGTCCCTCGGTCTCGGCGATCTCGCGTGCCTTGGCGGCGGCAACCTCCTCACGCGCGCTCTCGCCATGATCGGTCAACACCACGCGCGCGCCGTAGCCGGCCGTTGCGTCGCGCTTGGCGGCCGGCGCATCGATCGGCATGACGATCGTGACCGGAATGCCCAGCGCCTGGCCGGCGGCGGCCAGCCCTTGCGCGAAATTGCCGGAGGAGTAGGCGACGACGCCCTTGCTGGCCTCATCAGGCGACAGCCGCTTCAGCCGCCAATAGGCGCCGCGTACCTTGAAGGAGCCGGCCCATTGCAGCGATTCCGGCTTGACGAAGACGCGGGCAGCACCGGTCTCGCGGGCAAGGGCCGCCGACTCCAGCAGCGGCGTGATCTGCGTCGCCTTGGCGGTGACCGCATAGGCCTGTTTGAGGTGATCGAGGGAGGGCACAAGGGTTGTCATCATTCGCCTCGCGGATACCTTTTGCTCTCTTCGAGATTGTCGAGGTTCATGTGATTGCGCATGTAGCGCTCCGATGCCTTTTGCAGCGGCTGGAAATCCCAGGGGTAGTAGGCGCCATTGCGCAGCGCCGGATAGACGACCCAGCGGCGCGCCTGGCTTTCGCGCACGGCGGCGTCGAAGCCGGCCATGTCCCAGCGCGCCCGAACCTTGTCCATGAACGTCGCCACCAGGTCCGCATTGACCGGGTCGTCGGCCAAATTGTCTCGCTCGAGCGGATCGGCTTCGAGATCGAACAGCTGCGGCGGGTCAAGCTCGCAATGGACGAACTTGTATCTGCCGTCGCGGATCGCCACCAAGGGCGCGCAGGAGCCTTCCGCTGCATACTCCATCAACACAGGCGCGGTGCGCTGCCTGCCCTCTGTGAGCGGCAGCAGCGACTGGCCGTCGGTCCATGGCGCGATCGCCCCGATATCGATGCCGGCGAGGTCGCAAAGCGTCGGCGTGACGTCGAGATTGGAGACCGGCGCATCGATCAGCCCGGCTGGTATGCCCTTGCCGGCGATCATCAGCGGCACCCGCACCGAGCCTTCGAAGAAGCTCATCTTGAACCACAGGCCGCGTTCGCCGAGCATGTCGCCGTGGTCCGAGCAGAACAGGATGACGGTATCGTCGAGCATGCGTGTTCGGCTGAGAACGTCCAGAAGCTCGCCGAGCTTGTCGTCGACATAGGAGATGTTGGCGAAATAGCCGCGCCGCGAACGTCGCACCTGCTCAGGGGTGATCTCGAACGAGGGATAGTCGCTTGCGCGGTACAGCCGCTGCGAATGCACATCCTGCTCGTCATGCGCGATGAACCCTGTTTCTGGGTCGAGCGCCTGGCAGTTTTCGTAGAGATCCCAATACTGCTTGCGCGCGACATAGGGATCGTGCGGGTGCGACAGCGAAACGGTGAGGCACCAGGGCCGATGGTTCGCATCATCCTGTTCGCGCGAAAGCTGATAGAGTTTCTGCGTGGCCAGGAACACCACCTCGTCGTCATACTCCATCTGGTTGGTGATCTCGGCGACGCCGGCGCCGGCAACCGAGCCGAGATTATGATACCACCAGTCGATCCGCTCGCCGGGCTTACGGTAATCCGGCGTCCAGCCGAAATCGGCGGGATAGATGTCAGTGGTCAGCCGCTCCTCGAAACCGTGCAACTGGTCCGGCCCGACGAAATGCATCTTCCCGGACAGGCAGGTGTAGTAGCCGGCGGCGCGCAGATGATGAGCGAAGGTCGGGATCGACGAGACGAATTCGGCGGCGTTATCGTAGACCCCGGTGCGCCACGGCAACTGGCCGCTCATGAACGAGGCGCGGCCCGGCGCGCAGAGCGGCGAGGCGGTGTAATTGTTTTTGAAGCGCGCCGAACGAGCGGCCAGCGCCTTCAGATGCGGCGCATGCAGGAAGTCCGCCGGTCCGTCCGGGAACAATGTGCCGTTGAGCTGATCGACCATGACGATCAGGAAATTGGGTCGCTTGGACGTCACTGCGCGCTCCGGCGGCTGAATTTCGTTTCGAGGTAATCCTCGATCAGTGCGATCGCGGTCGCGGCATTGGGCACGCCGTCCTTCAGCGCGCGCCTGATGTAGAGCCCGTCGATCAGCGCCGCTGTCGCCTCGGCGACCCGGTCGGCTTCGCTTCTCGGCAGGATGCCGGTCAGCCCGCTCAACAGATTGGAATGCAGCCGTCGCGCATAGACCTTGAGCAGCCGGCGCAGTGCCGACGATTTCTGCGCCTCGACATAGAAGGCCAGCCAGGCGGCGATCGTTTCCGGCTGGAACTGGACTTCGGAGAAATTGACGGCGACCACGGCTGAAACGCGCTGGCGTGCCGTGCTGGCCGATCGAAGCGCGCGCCGCATGTCGGCGGTCAGCTCGGCCAGGATGTGCCGCATCGTCGCCAGCAAAAGTTCGTCCTTGGCGCCGAAATAGTGATGGGCAAGCGCCGAGGACACGCCGGCGCGCCCGGCGATTTCCGACATCGTCACATCAAGCGAACCGCGCTCGCCGATCGCCGAGATCGTCGCGTCGATCAGCGCCCTGCGGCGCAACGGCTCCATTCCGACTTTCGGCATTCTTGCTCCGGCCTGTTGCGACGAGATTATTTTTTATTGACGGATCAATCAACAAAAATCCAGCCTGATTTGGTGGCAAAAGTCAGGTGCCGTGACCAGATACTCAAGATCAAGCGATTGTGTGGTTCTGGCCCCTTCACGAAGTCGCTGGAACGGTCATGCTTGAACAATGCTGAGGCGCTGCGACATCGCGTAGCCCGGCCCGCAGGATGGAGATAAACCATGACAGCATGCATCGTCGGCTGGGCGCATTCGCGTTTCGGCAAGCTCGAAGGCGAGACGCTGGAGGGCCTGATCACCAAGGTGGCTAGCGAGGCGCTCGATCATGCCGGCATCGGTCCGGACGAGGTCGACGAGATCGTGCTTGGTCACTTCAATGCCGGCTTTTCCGCACAGGATTTCACCGCAAGCCTGGTCCTGCAGGCCGACGACCGGCTGCGCTTCAAGCCGGCGACCCGCGTCGAGAACGCTTGCGCCACCGGTTCGGCGGCGGTCAGGCAAGGCATCCGCGCCATCGACGCCAATGCCGCCCGCATCGTGCTGGTAGTCGGCGCCGAGCAGATGACGACGACATCAGGTCCAGAAATCGGCAAGAACCTTCTCAAGGCCTCTTATCTGCCCGAGGAGGGCGACACGCCGGCAGGCTTCGCCGGCGTTTTCGGCAAGATCGCCCAAGCCTATTTCCAGCGCTATGGCGACCAGTCGGACGCGCTGGCGATGATCGCCGCCAAGAACCACAAGAACGGCGTCGACAATCCCTATGCGCAGATGCGCAAGGATTTCGGCTATGAGTTCTGCCGGCATGAGAGCGAGAAGAACCCCTTCGTCGCTGGCCCTCTGAAACGCACCGACTGCTCGCTGGTTTCGGACGGCGCCGCCGCCCTGGTCCTTGCCGACACGGCGACTGCGTTAAAGATGCGCCGCGCCGTCGCCTTCCGCGCCAACGAGCATGTGCAGGATTTCCTGCCGATGTCGAAGCGCGATATCCTGGCGTTCGAAGGCTGCGAACAGGCCTGGAACCAGGCGCTGAAGAGGGCTGGTGTGACGCTCGATGATCTGTCCTTCGTCGAGACGCATGACTGCTTCACCATCGCCGAGCTGATCGAATATGAGGCGATGGGACTGGCGAAACCGGGCGAGGGCGCAAAACTGGCGCTGGACGGCGAGACGGCGAAGGATGGCCGGCTGCCGGTCAATCCGTCCGGCGGGCTGAAGGCCAAAGGGCACCCGATCGGCGCCACCGGCGTCTCGATGCACGTGCTGAGCGCCATGCAACTCGTCGGCGAGGCCGGCGGCATCCAGGTACCGGGAGCAAGGCTCGGCGGCATCTTCAACATGGGCGGCGCTGCGGTCGCCAACTACGTTTCCATTCTCGATCGGATCAGATAAAAGCGGCCCGCATTACAGCGCCGCGCGCCCTTCCGGGCGCGCAAAGGACGCTGTAACACTTTGATTTTACGCATGACTTTCGAGGTCATGCGTTAGCGGGGAAATCATGACGAATCCGGTTCTGGTCGAAGTTTTGCGCGGCGCCGTGGTCGAGAGCGCCCATCGTGGCGCCATTGCGGTCTTCGATGCCGATGGCAAGCCGGTCTGGGAAATCGGCGATACGGTCCGCCCTGTGTTCCCACGCTCGGCGGTCAAGGCGATTCAGGCGCTGCCGCTGGTCGAAAGCGGCGCGGCCGATGCGTATGGTTTCGGCGACCGCGAACTAGCGCTAGCCTGCGCTTCGCATTCCGGCGAGCCGGCGCATGTCGAACTGGCGCGGGCGATGCTGGCGAAGGCCGGGCTGGACGAGGTGGCGCTGGAATGCGGCGCACATTGGCCATCCGGCCACGACGCGACGCTTGCGCTTGCCAGCGCCGGCAACTTGCCAAATGCGCTGCACAACAATTGTTCTGGCAAGCATGCGGGCTTTCTCTGCACCTGCGTCCACGCCGGCATCGCCCATCGCGGCTATGTCAAATCAGGCCATGCCTCGCAGGAGATGGTGCGCGATGCGATGCAGGCGGTGACCGGTGCCGCCCATGATTTCGATCATTGCGGTACTGACGGCTGCTCGATCCCGACCTATGCCGTGCCGCTACGCAGCTTCGCGCTCGGCTTTGCCCGCATGGCGACCGGGGTCGGCTTTGAACCCGTGCGCGCCAAAGCCGCAAAGCGGCTGCTTTCCGCCTGCATGGCCGAGCCCTTTCTGGTCGCCGGCACAGGCAGGGCCGATGTTGCGCTGATGGAGGCCGCACCCGGCCGGATTTTTGTCAAGGGAGGGGCCGAAGGCGTCTATTGCGCAGCACTTCCCGAGCTTGGTCTTGGCATCGCGCTGAAATGCGATGATGGCGCTGGCCGCGCCGCTGAAGTCATGGTCGCGGCATGCATGGCCAGGCTTTTGCACGCCGACAAGGCACTGGCGGAGAAGCTGATCGACCAGGCAAATCCATCCATCCAAAGCCGGATCGGCGCCAAGGTCGGCGCACTCCGCCCCACTGCTGCACTGAGATCGGGCATTCAGCTCACATGATTGCGCTCGATGGTTAGATGCGCATAGCCGGCATTGCCTGACGAGGCGAGATCGCCGGTCACCGGCTTGGCCCAGCGGTGGCCGACGATAGCCCCGTTCTGGGCGCCGTCGATGACATTGTCGGAGACGACCGCCGTCCCGGCGCCCTCGACCACGGTGACGGCGATGCCGGTTCCGGCCTTGCGGATGATATTCGCGGTGGCGACCACATTGCGCATGAACGGCCCCCAGCCGATGTGCATGCCGTAGAGCGGCGCATTCTCGATCACGTTGCCGGAGACGGCAGTATCCGCCTCGACGCTGACACCGACGCCGAAACCGGGCGCGTCGGCAGGGTAGGGGCCGCTGGTCGAGAGGTTGCGGACGATGTTTCCCGAACACACGCCCATGCGGCCGCCTTCGTTGAAATTGACGATAGAGATGCCATTGGCGGCGCCATCGACGATGTTGTTGCTGACGATCGCCCCCTCGAAGGAGAATTCGGAATAGAGCGCCGTCTCGCCCGACCGCGAGCAGGTGTTGCCGGCGATATGCAGATTGCTGGCGCTGTTGGCGCGGATCGCCGAAAACGCACAATCCGAGACGATATTGCCCGAGATGACGACGTTGCCGGCGCGGAACGCATTGATGCCGTTGCCGTTCTGGCCGGTTCCGCCGCTACGCGCCTGAATGCGCTCGACCCGGTTGCCGCTGACGATGGTGCCGTCCTCGGCCGCTTGCCGGCGGTGCACGAGGATACCGCCATTGGCGCAGTCGGAAACGGTGTTGCCTGATATCTCCAGGCCGGCGGCTTCGACCGAATAGATGCCGGCGTCGGCCGCGCCTGATATTTCCGAGCGCTCGATGCGGCCCGAAGCATGCTCGAGCGCCAGGCCGTTCTTACCGCTGCCTGATATCCGGCAATTGTCGATGACGAGGTGAGCGACGCGGCGAAAGTCGAGCAGGCCTTGCGCGTAGTCGCCCATCCAGCGGTTGGTGCCGTCGAACACCAGTCCGGTGAATTCGATATGCTCGGCCTGTTCGGCCATGAGCAGATGGCCGTTGCCGCCATAGACGATCCGCGATGCGCCCGGCACGCCGGAAAGTCTGACGCGGCTGGGCAGTGAAAGGTTGGATACGACGTAGGTGCCCGGCGGGAGGAACACCGGCATGTCGCGGTCGTTTGCCTGGCGCAGCAGCGTGGCGAAGGCCTCGCTCTGGTCGTCAAGCGCGCCGGGCCGCACGCCGAGGTCGGCAGCGTTGATCGAGCCTCGCATCGGGGCATTGTCGATGCCGGGCACGCTGGCCGCCGCTGCCTTGCCGAGCGAGAGGCCCAGGACGGCAAAGCCGGCGGTTTGTGCGAGAAATTTTCGTCTGTTCAACATCGGCACAGATTCCCAGCGTTCGGCCGTCGCGCCGCAGGAATCGTGCCAGACCGGATCGGCCGATCCGGGTTTGCCGGCAATAGCTTGTGAAGTCGCCGCGCGAGGCATAAGCTCGACTAATGAGCAGAGCCTTCACGCGTGAAGAGGATAGCGAAAACGCCATCGCCGGCATCGGCGAGCGGCCGATCAGTCAGCATCGCAATCTGGTGACGCAACGCGGCCTGGCGCTGATCGACGCCGAACTGGCTGTCCTGCGCGATGATCTGGCCAGAGCGGAGAAGAGGGCCGACCGCGAGCGCATCGCGCTCATCTCGCGCGACCTGCGCTACTGGACCGCGCGGCGTGAAAGCGCCGAGCTTTCCGTGCCGGAACCGGGCAGCGACCTGGTTCGCTTCGGCATGGGTGTCACGCTGGAAGGCGATGACGGCAGGAAGGTGCACTGGAAGATCGTCGGCGAGGATGAGGCCGATCCGGCCAAGGGCACGATTTCCCATGTTTCACCGATGGCCCTGGCTTTGTTCGGCAAGAAGGTCGGCGAAATTGCCGTGGTGAATGGCAAGGAGTGGGAAATCGTCAAGCTCTCCGACAATTAGACCTCGATCTTGACGACATGGTCGCGGAAGAATGCCGCCGCCCCAGCCTCGTCGATCTCGCCGGCGGCGACACCCATGACGAATTCATAGATCGTGCCGTTGTCGGCCGTCAGCGTATAGCCGTTGACAATCAGGAACGCGCCGGCGGCGACGATGGCCGTGCGCTTGTTGCCGTCGACAAAGGGGTGATTTCTGGCGGTGTCGAAGATATAGGCCGCAGCCAGATCCTCGATCGATGGATCACCATAGTTCGCCTTGTTCTCGGCTCGGGCGGGCGCCGATTCAAGAGCACTCTCGTCTCTCAAACCTTGTGCGCCGCCATGCCGGCGCAGCTGCTCCGCGTGCATCGCTTCCACGGCGCGCCGGCTCAGGAATTGCCAGCTCATTCGGCGAGCTTTCGAAGCGCCACTTTGTATTTGTCCATCGCCTCGCGGGCAGCTTTCATTTGCCGCTCGAAGCTATCGTCCACCGGCTTCAGCGCAAGGCCATCACCGGTTTCAACGATTTGAAGCTGGTCGCCAGCCTTCAGGTTCAGACGATCGAGAAGCTCCCTCGGCAGGATGACGCCTTCGGAATTGCCGATCTTGCGGATGGTCGTGTTCGTGGTGTTGCACCTTGGTTGCAACACTAATTATAACGAAACCCGCCATCGTTACAACATATGTTATAACGACTCATCCAACCCGCAACAGCCGGTCCATCAGCCGGTCGGCGGCCTCGGGGATGACCGTGCCCGGCGGGAAGATCTCCGCGGCCCCCGCCTGCATCACAGCATCGTAATCCTGCGGCGGGATAACGCCGCCGGCGACGATCAATATGCCGTCGCGTCCGAGCTTCTTCAGCGCGTCCTTGAGTTCGGGAATGAGCGTCAAATGTCCCGCCGCCAGCGACGAGGCGCCGATGATATGCACGTCGTGCTCGACCGCGAGCCTGGCGATCTCGTCCGGCGTCTGGAACATCGGTCCGACGGTCACGTCGAAGCCGAGATCGGCAAAGGCCGTGGCGATGACCTTCTGGCCGCGATCGTGGCCGTCCTGCCCCATCTTGGCGACGAGAATGCGCGGCTTGCCGCCGGACTTCTCCTCGAACGCCACGATCTTGTCCTGCAGCCGGTCGACCACCGGATTGTCGCCGAGCGCCTTGCGATAGACGCCGGAGATCGTCTGGACCGAAGCGACATGGCGGCCGAAGACCTTTTCCAGAGCCAGCGAAATCTCGCCGACCGTGGCGTTGGCGCGCGCGGCGCGAATGGCGAACTCCAGCAGATTTTCGCCGCTCTCCGCAGCGCGGCTCAGCGCATTCAGTGCGCTCTCGACGGCAGCGACGTCGCGCGTGCCTTTCAGCCGTTGCAGTTTCGACAATTGACGGGCTCTGACTTCGGCGTTGTCGATCTTCAGCACGTCGACTTTGATGTCCGTCTCCGGACGATGGGCGTTGACGCCGACCAGTATCTGCTCGCCGGAATCGATCCGCGCCTGCGTGCGCGCGGCGGCCTCTTCGATGCGCAGCTTCGGTATGTTTTTTTCGGTTGCGGCGGCCATGCCGCCCAGGCTCTCGATCTCTTCGATATGGGCAAGCGCGCGCGCCGCCAGGTCATGCGTCAGCCGTTCGAGATAGGCGGAACCTCCCCATGGATCGATGATGCGGGTGGTACCGGATTCCTTTTGCAGGATGAGCTGCGTGTTGCGGGCGATACGAGCCGAATGGTCTGTCGGCAGCGCCATCGCCTCGTCGAAGGAGTTGGTGTGCAGCGATTGCGTATGACCCTGCGTCGCCGCCATCGCCTCGATCATGGTGCGGATGATGTTGTTGTAGGGGTCCTGCGCCGTCAGCGACCAGCCCGAAGTCTGGCAATGGGTGCGCAGCGACAGTGAGCGCTCGTCCTTCGGCAAGAAGTTCTTCAGCATCAGGTTCGACCACAAAAGGCGGGCTGCCCTCAGCTTGGCGACCTCCATGAAGAAGTTCATGCCGATCGCCCAGAAGAAGGAAAGGCGCGGCGCGAAACGGTCGATATCGAGACCCGCCGCGATACCGGCGCGGGCATATTCGATGCCGTCGGCGATCGTGTAGGCGAGCTCGAGGTCGGCGGTCGCACCTGCCTCTTGCATGTGATAGCCGGAGATCGAAATCGAATTGAACTTCGGCATGTGCTGCGACGTGTAGGAGAAGATGTCCGACACAATCCGCATCGAAGGCTTTGGCGGATAGATGTAGGTGTTGCGCACCATGAACTCTTTCAGGATGTCGTTCTGAATGGTTCCGGCGAGGTCCTTCTGCGCAACGCCCTGTTCTTCCGCCACCACGATGTAGAGCGCCATGATCGGCAGCACCGCGCCATTCATGGTCATCGACACTGTCATCTCGTCAAGCGGTATGCCGTCGAAGAGCTGGCGCATGTCGAAGATGGAATCGATGGCGACGCCGGCCATGCCGACATCGCCGGCGACACGCGGATGATCGCTGTCGTAGCCGCGATGCGTGGCGAGGTCGAAAGCGACCGACAGTCCCTTCTGGCCGGCTGCAAGGTTGCGCCGGTAAAAGGCATTCGACTCTTCCGCTGTCGAGAAGCCGGCATATTGCCGGATCGTCCACGGCTGCTGGACATACATGGTCGGGTAGGGGCCGCGCACGAATGGCGGCAGGCCCGGATAGGTGTCGAGATGCGGTAACCCCTGGAGGTCGCCCTGGTTGTACAGATGCTTGATGGCCAGCCCTTCCGGGGTCATCCGCTGGCCCTTGGCCTCGATCGGCGCCCGGCGCGGCGCCGACCAGCCGATCTGGCTGAAATCCGGGATCATGGCGCTGCTCCGATCGATTGATCGAGGCGGATCGGAAACAGCGGCTCGCACACCGCTACGCCCTCGGCGACGGCAGGCCGCCGCTCCGCCGCCAGCGTTTCGACCGGACGTTCGGTCTTCGACGGGTGAAGCGTCGTGCCGATGATGGCCCGATTGCCCGCCTGATGGGCAGCATTGCGGCGGGCGGCGGCCGCCTGAACCCGTTTCTGGATGTGTCCTCGCTGCAGGCTGGACAGCACGCCGCCTTCCGCCTCGATCCGCTGGAATTCTTCCCACGCCGCTTCGCAGAGTTCGGCGGTCAGCGCTTCAACCGCGCCCGAACCGCAAGCAGGGTCGGCGACATGATCGATATGGCTTTCGCTGGCCATGATCAGTTGCGTATTGCGGGCGACACGGCGGGCAAAGCCCGCCGGCAGGCCATGCGCGATCGTATGCGGCAGGATGGAGATCGAATCCGCCCCGCCGGCTGCCGCGGCAAAACCGGCGATCGCAGTACGCAGGATGTTCGTCTCCGGGTCCGCCGAAGTCATCATGCGGAAGGACGTCTCGGCATGGATGTTGGCGGTGGAGGCGGCGATCGAGCATGCCTCCTGTACACGCGCCCACAGCCTGCGCAAAGCCCTGACCTTGGCCATCGACACGAATTGATCCTGGTCGACGCTCAGCGCAAAGCCGATATGGGGCGCCGCATAGACGAGCGGCTGGCGCGCCTCCTCGAACATCCGGAGATAGGAGACCGCCGAAGCCATCATGGCGCCCAGCTCCTGCGCTTCGGTGGCGCCGGCATTGTGGAAGACGCGTCCGTCTGCCTCCAGCAGAACCCCGGGCACGCCCATCGAGAAAAAATGTGCCAGGGACTGCGGCATCGATGCCTGCAGGGCCTCGATCGACATCCGCAACCGGCCGGTTCCGGCAAAGATTGCCGCCGGATCGATACCGAAGGAAAGGTTGAGCTTTGCCGGGTCCGACCGGCGCTTGCTCAAGAACGCAACCAGCCAGTCGGCCACGGCGCGGCTCCAGGGATGCGCGTCGATGCGGACCTGGATGCGGTTGAGCGGCACGCCGTCGAGCACGGTCTCCAGCGCCTCGGCAGTCCTCGGCAGGCCGTAGCCGAACGCATTCGGCGCGCCTTCGAAGACAAGCGACAATCCGGTGGCGCCCTGTGCGACGTCTTCCAGGGCCTGGGCTTTGGCACGGCCGATATCCGGATCGTCGATACGCTGGCTGACGATCCACGGCGATCTGGGATTTGCCCGCGCGAGAGGCTCTGCGGTGACTGAACGATCATAGAGCGGCTGGATGCGGATGCCATCGTCCGTATGGGATACGAGCTTTTCTAAGGATCCGCCGGCCAAGGCTTTTTCCGCAAGGGCCAGCCACCGCTGCCGGTCAGGGTTCGGAAGTTCGGCATCGTGGTTCAAGGCACCGGCGCCCATCCGCTCTCCTCGTCTTCTCGGCCGATAGGCCTGAAACGTCAGTCTACGGTTCCCCGTCCGATATCACAATGCAACACGCGTCCTGCGACGGTGAACCGTCAACCGATTGCCAAACATGCGCAAAATCCGCAAGCTCCAAAAGCCCTATTTCGACCATGGCCATTGTCGCTGCGCAATGGCGTCATTATACCTGCGGCGAGCCCCGTTACTTTCAATAGACCAGGGCGTTCAACACTTCAGGTTTGCGGAGACCGGACACATGGCTGACGACACCAGTATTTTCATAGGAGCCAGCCGAAAGCCTGATGACAGCTACCAGCGCGCCGAAAATCTGCTGCTTCAGTATGGCAATCGTCACGGCCTGGTCACCGGTGCGACCGGTACTGGCAAGACCGTGACCTTGCAGATTCTGGCGGAAGGTTTCTCCAATGCCGGCGTGCCGGTCTTCTGCGCCGACATCAAGGGCGATCTGTCCGGTATCGCCATGATGGGCACGGCACAGGATTTTCTGGTCAAGCGCGCCGAGCAGGTCAAGCTCGATCCTTATGATTTCCAGGAATTTCCGGTCATCTTCTGGGATTTGTTCGGCGAGCAGGGCCATCCGATCCGCGCCACCGTCTCGGAAATGGGGCCGCTGCTTCTGTCGCGCCTGATGAACCTGTCCGAGGCGCAGGAAGGCATCATGAACATCGCCTTCCGCATCGCCGACGAAGAGGGCCTGTTGCTGCTGGACCTGAAGGACCTGCAAGCGCTTCTTGCCAACATCGCCGAACGCGCCGAAGAAATCGGCGCTCGCTACGGCAATGTCACAAAACCCTCGGTCGGCGCGATCCAGCGCACGCTGCTGGTCCTGGAGCAGCAGGGAGCGACGAATTTCTTCGGCGAGCCGGCGTTGCGCATCGCCGACATCATGCGTACCACCCGCGACGGGCGCGGCGCCATCAGCGTGCTGGCTGCCGACAAGCTGATGATGAATCCCAGGCTCTATGCGACATTCCTGTTGTGGCTGATGTCGGAGTTGTTCGAGGAGCTTCCCGAAGTCGGCGACCCCGACAAGCCAAAGCTGGTCTTCTTCTTCGACGAGGCGCACCTTCTGTTCGATGACGCGCCGAAGGTGCTGATCGACCGGGTCGAACAGGTGGTCCGCCTGATCCGTTCGAAGGGCGTCGGCGTTTACTTCGTCACCCAGAATCCGCTGGATATCCCCGAAACGGTTCTAGCCCAGCTCGGCAACCGCGTGCAGCACGCCCTGCGCGCCTACACGCCACGGGAGCAGAAGGCCGTGAGGACCGCCGCCGAGACGTTCAGGCCCAATCCCGATTTCGACTGTGCAACCGTGATCACGCAGCTCGGCACTGGCGAGGCGCTGGTCTCGACGCTGGAAGCCAAAGGTGTTCCGTCCATGGTCCAGCGGACCCTGGTTCGCCCGCCGTCGTCGCGACTTGGGCCGATCACGCCTGACGAGCGCCGTATGCTGATCACCGAGAGCCCGGTCGCGGGACAGTACGATCAGACCGTCGATCGCGACTCGGCTTTCGAGATGCTGCAGAAAAAAGCCAAGGATGCGCTGGACGCGGAGGCGCAGCAGCAGGAGAGCGGCCGCTCACGCTGGACCATTCCAGGCTTCGGCAATGACGATCCCGCCCACCAGCCCACCGGCAGCAGGCGAGCACCGGCGCCGCGAGCGTCAAATCGCCAGACGGTGGCGGAGGCGGCGATCAAATCGGTCGTTCGTTCGGTCGGGTCATCCGTCGGACGGGCAATCGTGCGCGGCATCCTCGGAAGCCTGGCAAGGGGGCGGCGCTGAAAGCACCGCATCGGACCCAAAGTGGGCACCGGTTTTGCGAGAATCCGACTGCTCAGGGAAAAGCATCGGACCGGAAAGTTGCGGCGCCGAAAGTCCACCGCTCCAGCGCTTTCGACCAGCTCAGAAAATCGAGTCAGAGATCGTTCTTGCCGGGCCGAGCAGGATCGATCCTTCCGGGACGCCCGCATCGATCGGAATGGCTTTGCGGTCTGCCGTGGCAACCAGCTCCTGACCGACACCGGCGGTAACGACCACCGGCGTCTTGTTGGGCACGCGGTTGTAGAGATCGATAATGTCCTGATTTATCAAGCGAACGCAGCCGGATGATACCGATTTGCCTATGGAGAACCACTCCGGCGAACCGTGCAGGCGGTAAAGCGTGTCCTCGTTGCCGTCGAACAGATACAGCGCCCGCGCGCCGAGCGGATTCGTCAGCCCGCCGGGCATGCCGCCATTCTCGGCGCTGTATTTTGCGAGCTCGGGCTGGCGGGCGATCATTTCGGCCGGCGGGGTCCATTTCGGCCACTTCTGCTTCCACTGGACGACGGCATCGCCAGACCATTCGAAACCGGCGCGACCCAGCCCGACGCCGTAGCGAATGGCTTGTCCGCCCGGTCGCACGAGATAGAGGTGGTGGCCAGCCGTATCGACGACAATGGTGCCGGGCCGTTGGCCGGTCGGATCGGGAACGATCTGACGCAGAAATTGCTCGTCGATTTTCTCGAACGGTATGCCCGGGAGCTCGAACCCACCGTCGCTGACCGGAGCGTACATTGTTGCATAGTCCAGGAGCGGCGGCTCGACGTTGGCTGGCGGCGGCGGCTCGACCGGCTGCCCTCCCACCGTGGTGCAGGCGGAAACCGCAATCGAGGCGGCGCCGAGCGCAGCGGCGTTGAGAAAGCCGCGACGGCTCAGGCAATAGGACTCGATTTCGGTTGTGAACATGGTTGCCTTTAGGTCTCAAATCGAAACAAAACATCAATACGCCGATCAGTACGGCGCCAGCCCTACCAATGCCCGGCGCGATAGGCGGTTCCGATTCTGGCCTGAGGGTGGACAAACAAAGGCAAAGCTGTGACGGTTCCGCCGCTGTTGCGCCGGGGCAACAGGGCTACAGCGCGCGACGTCCATTTGGACGCGTAAGGACGCTGTAGCACTTTTACTTTGCGCATGGTCCCTTCCAGAAATCGATTCCGATTTTGGGTCATGCGTCAGCCTCCAGTCAGCAAGCCTTCGAGCGAGGGCAGGATTAGGGCCGGCGGAAAGTCATGGTATTCTTCGGGTTGGTTGGAGCGGTTGATCCAGACTGTCCGGAAACCAAATTTGGTGGCGCCGGCGACGTCCCAGCGGTTCGATGACTGAAACGACACCGCACCCGGATAGAGGCGCCAGCCTGTCGTGACCATGTCGTAGACCGACGGATCGGCCTTGAAGCGCTTGACGGCGTCGACGGAATAGATGTCGTCCAGAAACTGGTCGAGCGCGGCCGAGTTGACCGCCGCCTCCAGCATTTCAGGCGAGCCGTTCGAGAGTATCGCCAGCTTGGCGCCAGATGCTTTGAGCGCCTTGAGCACGACGGGCACCTCCGGATAGCAGTCCAGCCGCCAATAGGCGTCGAGCAGCTTGGCCCTGAGCCCCTTGTCCGCCGAGGGAACCTTGCGCAGCGCGAAATCGAGCGCCTGCTCGGTGAGTTGCCAGAAATCGGCGTAGGCGCCCATCAGCGTCCTGACCCAGGAATATTCCAGCTGCTTGGCGCGCCATATCTCCGACAGGAGCTGGCCATCCGGCCCGATCTGGTCGGCATGACGGCGCACGGCGGCATGGACATCGAACAGCGTGCCGTAAGCGTCGAAAACGTAAGCCGCGTGGTGCATGGTGACAGTTTTGCGGCGAGGCAAGGCAAGGCGCAAGCACAGATTGCAGTTCACATAGCGCTGGCCTCAACAAATCTCAGCGATGCCCGTTGACGGCAGACGCCAAAGCATCTTCCAATGGCGACACAGGACAGTCTGGAACGGAAACCAAGCGATGACACTGGCGACTGCGGCGCAATCCGCGACATGGACCTTCGTGGATGGCGACTGGTACGAAGGCAACGTCGCCATCCTGGGGCCGCGCAGCCATGCCATGTGGCTCGGCACCAGCGTGTTCGACGGTGCCCGCGGGTTCGAGGGCGTCGCCCCCGACCTCGACCGCCACGCCGCGAGGGTAAACGCTTCGGCGATCGCGCTTGGTCTCAAACCATCCATGAGCGCCGAAAAGATCGTCGGGCTGACCTGGGACGGGCTGAAGAAGTTCGACGGCAAGACGGCGGTCTACATAAGGCCGATGTACTGGGCCGAGCATGGTGGCTATATGGGCGTGCCGGCCGATCCGGCCTCGACCCGTTTCTGCCTTTGCCTCTATGAATCGCCGATGATCCCGCCGTCGGGCTTTTCGGTCAGCGTCTCGCCGTTCCGGCGTCCGACCATCGAAACCATGCCGACCAACGCCAAGGCCGGCTGCCTTTATCCCAACAACGGTCGTGCCATCCTCGAAGCCAAGATGCGCGGCTTCGACAATGCCCTGGTGCTCGACATGCTTGGCAATGTCGCCGAGACCGGAACCTCGAACATTTTCCTGGTCAAGGACGGCCATGTCCTGACGCCGGCGCCGAACGGCACATTCCTGTCCGGCATAACCCGCTCGCGGACGATGATGCTGCTTGACGAGTATGGGTTCAAGACCACCGAAAAGACGCTGTCGGTGCGCGATTTCCTCGAAGCGGACGAGATATTCTCGACCGGAAACCATTCAAAGGTCGTGCCGGTCACCCGCATCGAGGATCGCAATCTTCAGCCCGGGCCTGTAGCCAAGAAGGCGCGCGAACTCTACTGGGATTGGGCGCATTCGACTTCGGCCGGCTGACTGGCGAAAAAGCGAACCGGCGCTTCATTCCGGAGTTGCTCCATATTAATCCAGACCTATGTTAGTCCGGTATTGCACCGGATTTTTCCACGAGGAGTACGACCGATGGCTTTTGAACTGCCCGCCTTGCCCTATGACTACGAGGCTTTGCAGCCTTACATGTCGAAGGAGACGCTGGAGTATCACCACGACAAGCACCACAAGGCCTATGTCGACAACGGTAACAAGCTTGCTGCCGAAGCCGGGCTCGGCGATTTGTCGGTCGAAGAGGTTGTGAAACAGTCCTTCGGCAAGAACCCCGGGCTCTTCAACAATGCCGGCCAGCATTACAACCACATCCATTTCTGGAAGTGGATGAAGAAGGGCGGCGGCGGCAACAAGTTGCCGGGCGCGCTGCAAAAGGCGTTCGACAGTGACCTCGGCGGCTACGACAAGTTCAAGGCCGACTTCATCGCCGCCGGAACCACTCAGTTCGGTTCGGGCTGGGCCTGGGTTTCGGTCAAGGACGGTAAGCTGGCGATCTCGAAGACGCCGAACGGCGAGAACCCGCTGGTCCATGGCGCGACGCCGATCCTGGGCGTCGATGTCTGGGAGCACTCCTATTACATCGACTATCGCAACGCCCGGCCGAAATATCTCGAAGCCTTCGTCGACAGTCTTATCAACTGGGACCATGTCCTCGAGCTCTACGAAAAGGCATAGGCCTAACTGAGTTGCAGGAAAGCCCCGGCAAAACCGGGGCTTTCTTTTTGGCTCAAGGGATCGGCCGCCCCTTTTCCAGCACAGAACGATCGTCGCGAAAAATTTACACAAGCGTGAGGCGAATTACCGGAATTTTTAAGCCAATTTTGCCGTTATCGATCAGTCGGACCTTCACCCGAAACATCTTCACCATGGAGCCAATTGAATGAGAAAGCTTATCCTCGCCATCTCGATGCTCGCCTTCGCCGGTTCGGCGGCATTCGCCGATCCGATCCAGGAGCGCCAGGCCCTGATGAAGGAACGTGGAAAGATCGCCGGCCAATTGTCGAAAGTGGTCAAGGGCGAGACCCCTTATGACGCCGCGGCCGTGCTGGTGGCGTTGAAGGCGCTGCAGGCGAACGCCGAGAAATTCCATGCAAACGTCGAGACCCTTTTCCCGGCTGGCAGCGAAACCGGCGACACCACCGCTGCCCCCAAGATCTGGGAGGATATGACCGGCTTCAAGGCGGTTGAGGAAAAATATCTCGCCGACGTCAAGGCGGCGGCGGCCGCCCCTGCCGACGTCGATGCCTTGAAGGCGGGGTTCAACACCATAGGCGGCGATTGTGGCACCTGCCACCAGACATACAGGATTAAGAAGGGCTGATAGCGGGCGATGCGCCGGCTGAAAAAACTCGTCGGCGCCGCCCTCGTACTGGGCGCCGCCGGCGCTGTCGCCGGCTGGTTCCAGTCGGCGCCGGTCAGGCTCGACACTGAGACCCTGGCGCAACTCGGCCCCGGCGATGCCGCCAGGGGCAAGCGCGTTTTTTATGCCGGAGGCTGCACATCATGTCATGCGAAGCCAGGCTCACAAGGCGATGCTCGCCTTCAACTGGCAGGCGGTCTCGAACTCAAGACGCCGTTCGGCACCTTCGTGCCACCGAACATCTCGCAGGATGCCAAGGACGGTATCGGCGCCTGGTCGGTCGAAGACCTCGCCAACGCCATGCTGAAGGGGGTGTCGCCGAGCGGCGAGCACTTCTATCCGGCGTTTCCCTATGCATCCTACGCGCGCATGACGCCGGCCGACATTGCCGACCTCCATGCCTTCCTGAAAACGCTTCCAGCGGTCGCCGGCAAGGCGCCGCCCAATTCGCTGGGATTCCCGTTCAACATCCGCCGCGGCATCGGGCTGTGGAAACGTCTCTATTTGAGTGACCAGCCGGTGGTTTCCTTCCCCGATGGCACGCCGGATCCGGTGATGGCCGGCCGCTACCTGGTCGAAGGGCCGGGCCATTGCGGCGAATGCCACACGCCGCGTGATTTTGCCGGCGGCACCAGGAAGAGCGAGTGGTTGGCCGGAGCCACTGCTGCCGAAGGCAGCGGCATCGTGCCGAACATTACTTCGGGTGAAGGCGGGCTCAGTGACTGGTCGGAGGCCGACATAGCCTACTTTCTCGAAACCGGCTTCACGCCGGATTTCGATTCCGTCGGTGGCGCCATGGTCGACGTGCAGAGAAACATGGCCGAACTGACGCCCGAGGACCGGGCGGCAATATCAGCCTATCTGAAGGCCATACCGCCGCATCCCAATGGCTATCCGGCGCGCAAGCAGCCTTCGAGCTGACGCGAAAACCGGACGGGATGGCGGCGCGTCAGCGGTCGCCGAGGAAATCGAAGCCGGCTTCGAAGAAATGATTGTAGTCGCAGGTCATCTCCTCGCCGGGCGCTATGTCACGCAACGCATATGTCTCCTCGGGTGTGGCGACGTCGCAATTCGGGTCATCGGCATGGTTCATGTAGCGCGCGTCGTCGGCTTCGAAAACGATGTAGTTCGGGTCGCGCCGGTCGGGGTAGGAATAGCGATCGAGATAGGCTTTAACCGACCCGGTTTCGCGCTCATAGACCTCGACGAGGATACGCCGGTCGTAATTGGGATCGAGCTTCCAGACCAGTGTGCCGCGTGGGATGTGGTTCTTGGCAAAGACACCGATGCCCTGGATGGGCGATTTGTCGAGATAGACGTCGACGAGCAACATGGCAGACCCTTGACTTGACTGGATGATTTTGGCGGCGCGGCTGCGAAAAGCCGCGCATTGGGTAGCGCGCGGCCATCGCAATTGCGAGCGGAAAATCAGCCAGGCCATGACCCGAAATCGGAATCGATTCCCCGTTGGGGATCGTGCGCAAGATCAAGCTCCTACAGCGCCCTTTGCGCGTCAAAAAGGGTGGGCCGGCGCGGTGGTGGAAAGGTCGGCCTTGCCCGCCACCTTCAGTGCAAACGCATATGTGAAGGCGATTTCCTCGAGCCTGGAAAACCGGCCGGATGCGCCGGCATGGCCGGAGTCCATGTTGATCTTGAACAGCACCGGATTGTCGCCGGTCTTGCGGTCGCGCAGCCGCGCTACCCATTTGGCCGGCTCCCAATAGGTGACACGCGGGTCGGTGAGACCGGCAAGCGCCAGGATCGGCGGGTAGTCGAGCGCCCCGACATTGTCATAGGGCGAGTAGGCGGCGACCGTCCGGTAGTCTTCCGCCGAAGCGATCGGGTTGCCCCATTCAGGCCATTCCGGCGGCGTCAGCGGCAAGGTCGCGTCGAGCATGGTGGTCAGCACGTCGACGAACGGAACCTCGGCGACGATGCCGCCGAAGCATTCCGGCGCTATGTTGGCGATCGCGCCCATCAGCATGCCGCCGGCCGAGCCGCCCTGTGCGACAATGCGGTCATGAGCCGTGTAGCGCTCGGCGACGAGGTGGTGTGCGACCGCGATGAAATCGGTGAACGTGTTCATCTTGTGCGCCCGCTTGCCGTCATCGTACCAGCCATAGCCCTTGTCCTTGCCGCCGCGGACATGGGCAATCGCGTAGACGAATCCGCGGTCGACCAGCGAAAACAAATTGGTGTTGAAGGCGGCCGGGACCGTGATGCCGTAGGAGCCGTAGCCGTAAAGCAGGCAAGGCGCTGATCCGTCGAGCGGCGTGTCGCGATGGTGGATGAGCGAGATAGGCACCAGTTCGCCGTCGGCTGCGGGCGCCATCAGCCGCCGCGTTGCGTAATGCTCCGGGTCGTGACCGGACGGAACTTCCTGGATCTTCAGCAGCACGCGCTCGCGGGTGCGCATGTTGTAATCGAAGACCTGCGCCGGCGTTGTCATGGACGAGTAGGAAAAGCGCATGATCTCGGTGTCGTATTCATAGGATCCCGACAGGCCGAGCGAGAAGGCTTCCTCGTCGAAGGAGATGAGGTGTTCCTCGCCGCTCTTGCGGTCACGCACGACGATGCGCGGCAGGCCTTCCTTGCGTTCAAGCCTGACCATATGGTCCTTGAAGCCGATCACCGAAAGGATCAGCCGGCCGGCTTCGTGCGGCACCAACTCCTGCCAGTTGGCGCGCACTGGGTCGCTCGCCGGCGCCGTCATGATCTTGAAATCCTTGGCGCCGTCGGCGTTGGTGAGAATGAAGAAGATATCGCCGCCTTCTTCGAGATCGTATTGCAGGCCGGTCTCGCGCGGCGAAACCAGCTTCGGTTCGGCGAATGGCTCGCTGGCGCTCATGATGCGGTATTCCGAGGTCTCGTGGTCGTTGATGCCGACCATGATCCATTCGTTGGAGCGCGTGCCGCCGACATTCATGAAGAAGCCCGGATCGGTTTCTTCGTAGATCAGCCGGTCGTTCTCAGGACTGTCGCCAAGGGCATGGAACAGCACCTTGGAAGGACGGTGGTTGGGATCGAGGCGGGTGTAGAAAAATCCGTCATTTCCGGCATCCCACACGCCGCCGCCGCCCGTGTCCGGGATCCTGTCCGGCAACTCCTTGCCGCTGGCAACATCGCGCACACGAAGCGTGAAGAACTCGGAGCCCTTGTCGTCGAATGCCCACAGGAGCTTGCCGTGATCGGCCGAATGGTCGACGCCACCGAGGCGGAAATAGGCCTTGCCCTCGGCCTCGATGTCGCCGTCGAGCAGGATCTGCTGGTCGCCGCCATCGCGCGGCGTGCGGAAATAACGCGGCTGCTCGCCGCCAAGCTTGAAGGATGACCCATAGGCGTACGGCCCATCCTTCATCGGCACGGAAGAATCGTCTTCCTTGATGCGGCCCTTCATCTCCTTGAAAAGCTGCTTCCGCAACTGGGCGGTGTCGGCCATCAACGCCGCCTGATAGGCGTTCTCGGCTTCGAGATGGGCGCGGATCTGGCCGTCGAGCAGCGACGGATCCCTGAACATCTCTTGCCAGTTGTCGGCTCTCAGCCAGGCATAGTCGTCCGTCCGGGATACTCCATGATGCAGATCGAAGACCGGTCGCTTCTCGGGTTGTGGCGGGCTGACAGTTGGAAATGCTGGGGTTTGGGTCATTGCGTCTCGCTGTGGAAGTTACTTGAATGGAGAATGAACACGCCGATCAGCGCGGGTTCAAGAGCCGGAATGTATGTTTGCGTCGGGCTCCAGAAGATGAGCCGGAGGAGAGGGAAAAATGAAATTCCGTTTTCACGTTGCTGCGGCTTTCGCCGTCGCTTCGACAGTTTTGGCCTTTACCGGCCAATCTCATGCAACCGCGTTCGCAGCTTGGCAAGTCACCAACGTTCCGTTTGGCGACACGCTCAACGTGCGCAAATATCCGGCGGGGTCATCCCAGAAGCAGGCCGCCTATCCCAACGGTGCCGTTTTGCAGATGACCGGGAAATGCACAGGCGGCATAAACCTGCTCGACATCGCCAAGCAGCCGCACTACAGCGCCGCGCGTCCTCTGGACGCGCAAAGGACGCTGTAGCACCTTTGAATCTGCGCATGACCCCGAAAATCGATTCCGATTTTCGGGGTCATGCGCTTGGAAGCAGGAACAGAAGATCCGCTATCGCTGGTGCGAAGTCTGGCATGATCCGGCACAGAACGGCAATTTCGTAACCGGCTGGGTCTACGGAAAATACATCACCCCACATTGATAGATCGCTGCCGGTGCGCGGTGCTGATTTCCGGCTAGCTTGCAAAAAGCAAATCGCAACCTATGGTTTTGTGGACTCTGAAAACAACCAGCTAGCCTGCGCCACAACCAAGCATAGCCAAGCATTGAGATTTTTTTTACTGGCTCCCATGGATGTAACGGCAGCTCGACCGGGCGTCCGCCGCTGCTGGTCTGCCCAGAAAATATCGCAAAGTTACAGAGTGCACGAAAGGTTGAAGCTGATCGTCGAATATTTTATTGCCATCGATGAATACAGCGCAAGAAGCGAATTGACTTACTTGGTTTAGTGGCTCATTAGGATGCTGCGACGCGAATCGCAGAGGCTCTTTCCTGCAAAAATTTCGCGCGATGCCCGACCTGTCAAAAATAGGGCGCAGATAGAAACAACTCACGTTGGGGCCAGGAAGCCATGGATATTATCGAAACACCTTCCAGAAATAGTGATGCGCTGATCGAATTGACGGCCGACGTCGTAGCCGCCTATGTCAGCAACAATCCGGTGCCGGTCGGCGAGCTGCCGAGCCTCATCGCCGATGTCCATGCCGCCCTCGGGCGCGTGGGCGGGGCCAGTGAACAGCCTCCTGCCGACAAGCAGAAGCCGGCAGTAAACCCGAAACGCTCCGTCCATGACGACTACATCGTCTGTCTTGAAGACGGCAAGAAGTTCAAGTCGCTGAAGCGTCACTTGATGACCCACTACGGTCTGACGCCGGACGAGTATCGTGAAAAATGGGGCCTGGACGCAAGCTACCCGATGGTTGCTCCCAACTATGCTGCCGCCCGCTCCCAGCTCGCCAAGAAGATGGGTCTCGGCCGCAAGCGCAAGGGACGCTGATATCGGCGCTTCCCAACGTGGGTTGAACGATCAACGGCGCCTCCGGGCGCCGTTTTGGTTTCGGAGCATTGCTGGAGCAGCCGATATGCGTTGCCTCATGTGCGGGCTCTCCGTCATGCGGGGCAATCGCGCGGCCTAATCAGGCGGTCTGCCTCAACGCCGCCTCGGCGTCGCGTTTGATGCGCTTGACCATGGAACGAAGACCATTGGCGCGTTGCGGCGACAGGTGCTCGTCGAGGCCAAGTGCCTTCAGCGTGGCTTCCGCGTCGGTTTTCTGGATCTCGCTGGCGGGTCGTCTGGAAAACAGCGCCAGCATGATAGCGACAAGGCCGCGCACGATATGGGCGTCCGAATCGCCGGCGAAGGTGACGACTGGGTCGGGACCCGATCCATATTCGGTCGTCAGCCAAACCTGGCTGACGCAGCCGGGCACCTTGTTGGCAGGGTTGCGTTCCTCATCGGGAAACGGCGGCAGGGCCTCGCCCAGTTCGATCACATAGCGATAGCGGTCTTCCCACTCGTCAAGCAGGGAGAAGTCGTCGCGGATCGTTTGGATCGTCGTGGTCATCACCCCGGATATAGTCATCCGGCGACGCCGCGTCACGGAAAAAGAGGAAAAACACCATAGGCGTCGACGGGCGGACGGCCTGTGGTGCGGTGATAGATGCACTGAAAAATATCTCAGTTTTTCGCCGGCAGATCGATTTTCGCCGGCAAGTCGATTTTCGCGGGCAAGACGATGCCTTTGGGCAAGCTGCCGGTCATTGTCGCCGTGTCTGGTTCGCCCGTCTTGTCGTCCAACATGGCGGCCGCAAACTTGGCGGTCTCCTTGGCCCGGGCGGTGATCGTGTGCATTGCGGACTTGCCGGTCTCGCAGACATCGGGCTTGCGCTCGCATATGCCAGCAATGTCGCCGACGGCTTCGCGTGCCGCAAACAACGCCTGGATCGGCCCGACGCTTTGGTGGCCTGTCTCGTCGGAGCCGACATTCAGCGGCAGTGCCAGAAGCACCAGCGAAAACCAGAAAGCCATTCTGATCAGAAAGCCCATCTGTATGCCCTCATCTGTGACCGGATCATGCATTCGTGCGGCATGACCTCTTTATGGGTACGATAGTGGCATAGCCGCGCAAAGGACGGCTTGCCCGGTCAGCGAAAATTTTCCTCAAATTTTAGGCAAATTCGAAACGAAGCATTTTGCGATGGATTTGTCTCAAATCCAGCCGATTTTCTTCACTTGAGGTTAACCATCCATCTAATTGTTTTCCGTAGTTATTTCCCCGAAACGCGGCGTGCCAGTGGCGCCTGTCGGAGGCGAAAGGGCGGTTCGCCCGGATAACGCTCCATTTACTATGGCTGCAAATGCCAAGGTTTTGCCGCGCCGGCCTTCCAATATTTGTCTCAGGCCGGGCATTGATCGGTCCTGCCTTATCCATTCCTTAAACGCTGGATGCGAGTTTCAGATCAACAAAAGCAATCTGCGAAGCAGGGCTGTTCACGACCAGGTGCGAGTGCGTTGAGTTGACTTCGATAAGGGCCAGATACGTTGAGTTGCCCGGCGCGATGGCAGCCGGTTGCGAACGTATGGTTCATCCGTCGATCCTCGGACAGAACGACCGTCGGTGCCAGCGCCGGTTTATCGGTGTCATGCTGGCCGCTCCGTTCTTTGCGGCAGGCGCAGCAGTCACGCTGGTCACCTCAGGCATGGGCGCGGCCGTGACCATGGCTGCGATCTTTGCGACTTTCGGCCTCTGCTGGTTTGCCGCCTTGCTGGTGGCGGCATCGGGCAAGATGGCGTTTGCCGGCCAGGTCGCCCTGGTGATGGGCAGTCTTGCTCTTGCCGGTGTCATTGCCGCGGCAGACGGTCTGGCCTCGCCGGTCGCCATGCTTGTCGTGGCGCTGCCGTTCGAAGCCTGGTGGATCGGGGCGTCTCGTCGCGCCGCACTCTGGGGCGCCATAGCTGCATTTGTCGCTATCCTGCTGCAGGCTTTTGCCGGTTCAGTTTTCCCGTTCAGCCCGGCGGAAATCACCGCTTGGCATTGGCTGCTGCCGCTGGGTTGGACGCTCACCGTCGTTCCGCGCGTCGCGAGACTTGGCAATCCGGCCGGCGCGCGGCTTGATCCGGCGACCGACGATCGGCTCGAAAACATCATTGACGCCGTTGTCCTGCGGGCCGGCAGGCATGGCGAGGTTCTGGATGCGTCGGCAAAGGCGCGCACGATCCTGAAGCTGCAGCCGGAACTGCTGTCCGGTAGCGGCCTGTTCGACCGCATCCATCTGTCCGATCGCGTCGCATACCTCAGCGCGCTGGCCGATATGCGCGATGGCGCGTCGGCGCGTCGGCTCGATCTTCGCGTCCGACTGCCGCAAAACGGCAACGGCCCAATGGCGGACAATTACCGGCCGTTTTCCCTTGAGCTGATGCGGGCGGAGCAGGAGGATGTCTTCGCGCTCGTCCTGCGCGAGAACGACGAACTCGCCGGCTTGCGCGAAGAGCTTGCCGCTGCGAAAGAGGCGGCCGCGTCTGCCGAAGTGGCGAAGGGACGGTTTCTGGCGGTCGTCAGCCACGAGCTTCGCACGCCGTTGAACGCCATCATCGGTTTTTCCGACATGCTGCTGCATGAGATGTTCGGCACCTTCAAGGATCCGCGCCAGAAGGAATATGTCGGCCTGGTCAAGGAGTCCGGCCAGCATTTGCTTGCCGTCGTCACCTCGATACTCGACGTGTCGAGGATCGAAGCCGGCGCCTATGCAACCGAGCCGGAACCGTTCCGTTTCGTGGAAGCGGTCGAAATGTGCCAGTCGATGATGCGCTTGCAGGCCGAGGCAAAGAACATCGATCTGCAGGCTCAGATCGCACCGGATGCCGGCGAGATAAACGCCGATCGTCGTGCCGTGCAGCAGATACTCATCAACCTAGTCTCCAATGCCATCAAGTTCACGCCCGATGGCGGCGATGTCGTGGTCGGCGCCAAGCGGATCGGCTCGCGACTGCATTTCTGGGTCAGGGACACCGGCATCGGCATCGCCGAGGAAGACTTTGCCAATCTCGGCAAGCCGTTCATGCAGATCCAGAACGACTATAAGCGCCGCTTCGAGGGAACCGGGCTCGGCCTGTCACTGGTGAAGGGCCTGGTGGCGCTGCACGAGGGCACGATGTCGATCGAAAGCATGCCGGGCGAGGGCACCACGGTCACGATCAGCTTGCCGGTGAACGGACCGAAGGGACGTTCGACGGACAAGCCCCGCGTGCTGCCAATGCCTGCGGCGAAGGCGGAGACGAAAGGGGACAGGCATGGCTCGCTCCGCAAAACAGCCTAAGACGGTCAAGCGCCGCGGCGATGCCTTCCAGGGTGGCGCGGTCGCGGTCGGCAGCCTGATCTCGCGCAATCCGGTTCTGGTCGGCGGTTCGACCGCCTTCCTGGTGACGCTGTTCTACGTCTCGGCGAACGCCCTCTGGTATCAGCCTTTTCCTCATGCCGGCGCGTTTTTCGCGACCAGGAGCATAGAGACCTTTCCTCAAGCAGGCGCCGACGAGCCCGAAACCACCATCAATATCGTGCGGCCGGGCCTGGGCCTGATCAAGAGCGATCCGGTCGTCGAGCAGATCCAGGGCATATTGAAAGACCTGGATTTCTATTCCGGCACGGTCGACGGCATTTCTGGCCCCAACACGCGTAAGGCCATACAAGCCTATCAGCAGAAGGTCGGGCTCAACGCTTCCGGTGAGATCGACAGCGTTCTGCTCGATCAACTGGGCGCCACGCCAACCGCCTCGACGGTCGTGCCGCATCCGGCACCTCGTCCGGACGACCTGGCCGCGATTCCCGTCTCCGCTTCGGCGCCGGCAGATGTGCCGGCGCAGGCACCCGACGCCCGTATCATCAAGATCCAGGCTGGGTTGAAGGCATTCGGCAATGACGATATGCAACTCGACGGCGTGGTCGGGGCCCGCACCAAGGCAGCGATCAGGGAGTTCCAGTCGCTGTTCGCGCTGCCTGAGACCGGCGAGCCCGACGAGGTCGTCTACGTCAAGATGCGCGAGATCGGCCTGACCAACTGATGGGCGGAGGCGCGCGGTTTTGGTTTCACCCAAACGCAAAGCGCTCTAAGTACCGTCCGATGTCGTCCAGAATGCTGCTATGCGCATAACCACCGATCTGTGGGTATCGGCCCTGTTGCGCCGGGTTTTCGGCGCCGGCGGCTTTGCCGCCGTGGTCAAGCGCGGCGCAACCGAGGCCGGCGCCGTCTTCGTGCTGGCGCGAGGCCGCATGGGCGAGATTGCCTTGTTTGGACCGGCGCCGCAGACGAGCTACGATTCAGCCAAACCCGACGATCGATTCTTCAGTTTGCTCGGCGCCGGCGAGGATGCCGCCGTTTTTGACGCACAACTGGAAAGGGAGAAGAAATTCGATCCCGACATCTGGGTCGTCGAGATCGAGGCCGGCGCTGTTCCCGTCGAGGAACTTATTTCCGTCAAGTCGCTCTAACGATATGCATGAAAACAAAGGCTTAAAGCGTTCGCTTGAATCTCTTTCAGACCCGACGCGCCTTAATGCATGTCGCGCAAAAGTGTGCAGCGGTTTTGCGGTAACGACGTGCATAAAACAACAACCTGAAGCGCGTCGCATGAGGCCGGTCAAACGCGACGCGCTTTAGGGCTGGCGGCAGCATTGTCGCTGTCCGCTTTGCGGATGTCGGCGCTTGCCGCAACCGGTCCGGCATTGCGAACGGCCTTCGACAGTGTCTCGGCCTTCCAGCCGCGTAGCCTGTCCTGCGCTGCGTCGCGATGCAGCAGTCGGTAGCGGTCGAGGAAGATGCGAATAGCCTGCGGGTGCGGAAACTCTGTGGGATAGACGGCGACGGTGATCAGGAACGCCCTCTCTTCGCCGAGATCAAGCGCGCGCAGGGCGGCTAACAGCGACGTGTAGTTCTGGTTTGCGGTGAGCGACCGCGCCGTTGAAAAATCGATTTCGAGCGCGTCGGCCAGTGCTGTCTGGAAGAATGCGACATTGCCGGTCAGCGCCGTCTCGCGCAGTTTGACATAGGTTTCAGCGCCGGCCAACGGATTGACGGTCGCGCCGCCGCTCTCATCATCGGCACGCATCATCGACCGCAGCCGGCGCCGTGCATTCTCGGCGGCGGCGCCGGGCACATGCTGGCTGTCGGGGCTGGGCGCGATGACTTCGGCGCTTTTAGGCGCCGTCTTGGCGACCGCCTCCTGCTGCCGCACGCTCACCAGCGTCGGCTTTTCAAGTGCCCTGATCAACTGGGCGATGGTCGGGTTCAGATCCTTGCGGCGCGCGATGGCGCGCGCATGCGGCAGGCCGTGCCGTCCGATCAGCGCGACGAGGTCGATATCACTCAGCGCGCGCGAGCGGATGAGCAACGGCGCGGCAACGTCGACCGGCTCCCCGCAAAGCCGCCGGACCAGCGCAGTGGGTGCGTATTCGCATTCGGAAAGGGCGGCGGCGACATAGCGGCGCGATTCGACCGACACATTGGCGAAAAGCGGAAGCGTCAGATCCTCAAGTTGTGCGATCTCCCGGCGCGAAGGGCGGGTGAGCGAACAGAACGCCGACACCGCCGCGCGGAACAGCCTTTCGGCCTTTCCCGATTCAGCCCGTATAGCGATTTGCCTGAAATCCGAAGCTGACACGAAGGATACGCCTGACACTCGACACGATCTGGACCATGCTCGACCGGGACTGTGTCGGTTTCGCATTTGCCTCGGGTCAGGACTTCCTGACCTCAGAACGAAGATCAAATTAGCGGCGATCCGTTAGCGTTCCGTTAACCTACTGCCGTCCTTAATCAGATTGGAGGCGTTGCGTTGTGCTCCGGGGCAACCGAGAGGAATGCACGAACCATGGGCATGGTACTGTCTTTCGTGCCGCGAACGGCGGCAACCAATCGAGCAGAACGAAACACCGGAACGCCGGCGGCGGTGATCATTTTCCCAGGCGTCCGCTACGAGCCACGGCAGCTGACGGGCGAGACGCGGCCAGGCGCGGGTCCAGATAAGCCGGGCTCGTCAAGGACGATGCCGGGCTCGTCAACGACGATGCCGGGATCGTCGGGGACGCTGCCTGTTCCGCATCATTAGAGCGCCGCGCGCCCTGTTGGGCGCGCAAAGGACGCTCTAACACTGTAAATGAGCGCCGCGCACCCTGTTGGGCCGGAAACCGGCGGCATATTTCGGTTGACGTCAGTAAGCCTGCAGTTCGCAGGAACTCTGCTCGAGAAACCGCGACACGACCGGCTTCCAGCTGTCGTCGGGCACAAACGAGCGGATGACGAACATGCCTTCGTCGACGGGCACCTCGACGAAGATTGCCCCTTGCAATTCCTCCGGGAGCTCCTTGCGGATCTCGATCATCTGCGCCGGCGTCAGTACGATACTGTCCAGCACCCTTCCGGTCGCACTATGGTCGTTGAAGGAGTAGATGTTATGGCCGCTGCGGTCATAGACCGATACGGACCAGAACGGGACGTTTCCTGGTGCCTTCACCCGAACCATCCCTTCTGACAGATCGAACCGGCAAGCAGCCGCATTAAACAGCGGATCGACGGATTTTACCACCGGCATACCGCCGGCCTCGGCGTCCAGCCTGGTCATCCTATAGAGGTCCGAGGCCATGGCCAGCCGCGACCACGCATCACGTTCGGAAAATTCCGGGACGAGCAGCAGCACGACGATGTGCACGATGCCGGCGCCCAGCAGGCCGAGCAGGATCGCGTGCAGCAGCCTACGCATTGCAGCCGACCTTCAGGATCTGCGGCAGCGTGATGTCCGAAAGACCCGTGCTGCTGGCGATCGGCGTGTCGTAGAATGTCAGCACGAAATACATCCGGCCGAAACCGTCGGAAAGCAGCCAGTTGCCGGGTGCGGGGCGGTTGCTGACGGAAATCACTACCGAATTGTCGGGCTGGCGCAGCACCTGGTATGATTGAAGTGCCGCAAGCCTTGGCTTGCCGGTCTCGACCACCCCGAGCGATTGATCGGCGGCATAGAGGGTCCAGAACCGGGCCGCGGGAAATCCGCCTTCGATTTCATAGGCGCATTGGCGTTTCAATTGTTCGCCACCGGAATCGCGTTCGGCGATAAAGGACAGGCCTTCTGCCTGCCCGAGTGCAAGGATACCCTCGCGCGCCACGCGGGCTTTCGAATAAGGATCCGCCGCCCTCGTGCCGATATCGGGAAACGCTGTCCATGGGTCGATCCTGATCGCGCCGATGCCATCCTGCGTCTTGAGAGCGTACCAGACGCTGCCGCCGCCGCCGCCGATGGCTATGGCAAGCGCGAGGAGCGTCAGGAATGCGTTCTTGAGCATGAAGAGCCGCGGGAAAAAAGAGGAGTGCCGCCCGGGGATATCGCGGGGCAGGGGGCGATGGCAAGCGGACCTCTGTGGAATTGCCGGCGCGAGCATGGCCTGGCCCGTCGTGCCGGCGTCAAAGCGCCGACAGGGTCTCCGGCGTCGCAGGCGCCCGTAGGACGGGCGCTGACTGGAACAGTCTTGTGATGTCCCTGAGCGCCCGCGTTGTTTGGCTGGACAGCACCGGCGGGCGCTCGGCGGTAGCGTCGGCCGCTGCCTGCTCGGCATTCTTCGTTTCCGCTTCCTCGGCCTTGGCGGCGATTTCTTCGTCTACGAAGGGATGATCGAGACCGGGGATCGGCCTGAGGTCGATATTCTGGTGCGCATAGACCATCAGCCTCTGCCAAACCATCGCCGGCAGCGAGCCGCCGGTCATGTTGTTGGTCGGGGTGAAGTCGTCATTGCCGAGCCACACGGCAGCCGTGTAGTTGCCGGTGAAGCCGACATACCAGGCGTCGCGATAAGACTGCGTGGTGCCGGTCTTGCCGGCCGAAACGATATTGGGAAGAGCAGCGCGCCGCGCCGTACCCATCACCGGCACCGCCGCCAGCATGGTGTTCATAGACTTCAGCGCCTGTTCCGAGAGCACACGGTGCGGCGGCGGCGCATCTTTGGCGAAATCGTAAACCACCTCGCCGGTACGGGTGACGAGTTGGGTGATGCCATGCCGGGAGCCGACGAAGCCGTTCTGGGCAAACACGCTATAGCCTGTCGCCTGGTCCATCACGGTCATGCCCGATGTGCCGAGCACCATCGTCTTGTGCGATTCGAGCGGCGATTCGACGCCCATGGCTTCCGCCATCGCCTTGATCGGCTTGATGCCGAGATGATTCTTGGCCAGCCGCACCGGCACGGTGTTGACCGATTTGGCCATCGCCGTGATCAGCGTGACCTTGCCGGCGCGTCCGTCATTGTAATTGTGCGGCGACCAGGCACCCCAGGAGATCGGCCCGCCGGAAACGACGGAGTCCGGCGTGAAGCCGTGCTCCATCGCCGTTGCGTATACGTAGGGTTTAAACGATGAGCCGCTCTGGCGTAGCGCCTTGGTGGCGCGGTTGAACTGGCTGGCACCGTAGTCGCGGCCGCCGACGATCGCCCTGACTGCACCATTGGTTTCGATGACCACCATGGCGCCTTCGGTGACGTTGTATTCCTTGCCGAACTGGCGGAGATGGAATTCCATAGATTCTTCCGCCGCCTTCTGGATGTTGGCGTCGAAAGTGGTGTGAGCGACCAGCGAATGCTGGCCGGACTTCGCGGCGATCTTCTTGACCTCTTCGAATGCCCAGTCGAGGTAGTAATCCGGGCTCTTCTGCTCGCCGCGGTCGACGATTTCAGCCGGATTCAGCCGCGCCTGCAGCACCTGACCCTCGCTCATGAAGCCGCCTTCGACGAGATTCGACAGCACCACATTGGCCCGCGCCCTGGCAGCAGGCAGGTTGATGTGCGGCGCGTATTTGGTCGGTGCCTTGAACAGGCCGGCCAGCATCGCCGCTTCGGCGAGGTTCACATCCTTGACGCTTTTGCCGAAATAGAAATCGGCGGCCGCTTCGATGCCGAACGTGCCGCCGCCCATATAGACGCGGTCGAGATAGAGCTGCAGGATTTCCTTCTTCGACAGATTGGCCTCGAGCCACAGCGCCAGGAAGGCTTCCTTGACCTTCCGCTCCAGCGTCCGTTCATTGGTCAGGAACAGGTTCTTGGCCAGCTGCTGGGTGATGCTCGAGCCGCCCTGCACCACGGAATTCGCCCGCACATTCGCGAAGATCGCGCGCGAAAGGCCGAGCGCATCGATGCCGTAGTGATCGAAGAAACGCCGATCCTCGGTGGCCAGCACCGCCTTGATGACCTGGTCGGGCATCTCGTCGACCGGCACCGAATCGCGCTGGATGATGCCGCGCTGGCCGATTTCATTGCCGTAGCGGTCGAGGAAGGTGATGGCGAAATCGCCTTGGGCACGCCAGTCGCCGGCGGTTTCCTGGAAGGCCGGCAAGGCAAGCGCCAGCATGACGACGATGCCGCCGGCGCCGAGGGTGAAACCTTCGCTCAACAGTTCGATGATGCCGCGGCGCCAGCCGGAGACGCGGAAGCGCCGGAAAAAAATCGTGGCCGCTTCCCAGAACCGGCGCGTCTTGAAGCCGATCTCGTAGAGCGAGGAATCGAACCACGCATCCGCTGCCAGCAGTCTTGCGGCAATCGGACCTCTTCTCCTGCGTGGTTTCAAAGGACTGGCCATTCCAGGATCCGGCTGCGGCTACGCCTCTCACTGAGAAACTGCATGCGGGCAATTTCAGGGCGGCGCGCCAGCCAAGACTATTCGTCCATTTTGGCCCCGCTCACAAGGGCGAGGGGGACTTTTGCGGCACGGATTGTCGATGCGAGGGGTAGGGACCTGCAACCTCCACCGCCTTGGCACCTCGCATCCGCTTTCAAATTACCGCGCCGCGATAAAGCGCATGAAATGTGCCACCTCGGCGTCGCTTGGCTCCTGGCCGGTGAAACTGCGCAGATAGGCGGCGAGATGACTGACTCTCGCCTCGACCGGTTCCTTGAGGTCGAGCACATAATAACCGATCTGCATGTAATAAAGGACACGGGCGCGGATGAATGCATCCTCTTCGTCGTAGCCATGCCGGCGATACATGTCGCGGATCGCGCCTAGCCGGTCCCTGTCGGCTTGGTCGATGGCCCGGCGCACGTCGTCGGAACGACGCGCCCATTCCCGGATGGCGAAGTCGAGCCTGGGATCGAACAGGCGCTCGTCCGCCCAGCATTCGAACACGTTCATGACGCCCATGATGATGCTTTCGGCTGGCCGCTGCGCGCGTTCGACGATCGCCCTGGTGTTGGTGTTCCGCCAATGGGCAAGCAACTGGTCGAGCAGATCCTGACGGCTATCGAAATACCAGTAAAAGCTTGAGCGCGAAACGCCGAGCTTCTGGCCGAGCGGCAGCACGCGCACGCTTTCGATGCCGTCTGAAATCAATGTCTGGAGTGCAAGATTGATCCAGTCCCAGCGCGTCACCTTGATGTTGCCGGGCGCCGGCTCGTGCTGCGGAGCAATCATGATCATGGCCGCACAATAGGCATGAGGGGGAACTGCATACAACCGTACTAGACACATATGTACAGTGCAAGTACCCTGCCCGCCTCAACGAACTGGGCCGAGCGGCCGGCGCGCATCATCGCGGCTTCTCCCTACGATCCCCAGGGCAGGGCAATACGGCAGGGCAATACGGCAATGAGGAGTATCCGCCATGATCGATGACGCCGCACGTGATCTCAGGCGCGAACGCAGGCGGCGCGGACGAACCGGCGAGGCCGGCAGCGAGACCCGCCGCCGGCCGGACTATCGTTCGCTGAAGAACCCGTTCCTGCCGCAGCCGATCTTTTCGGCCGACCATGTCGCCGCGATACATGACACGGCGCTGCGCGTGCTCGAGGAACTGGGCGTCAAGGTGCTGCTGCCGGAGGCGCGCACCATGCTTGCTCGTGCCGGTGCGCTGGTCGACGAAGACAGTCAAATGGTGCGCATCGGCCGCGACATTGTCGACGCGGCGCTGGTCTCTGCGCCGAAATCGATCCGGGCGCACGCTGGTGACCGTGCCCGCGACCTGACGCTCGAGCTTGGCTCGATGACGTTCCTGGCGGGATCCGGGGCGCCGAACGTCGCCGATCTAGAGCGCGGCCGGCGGCCGGGAACGCTTGCCGCTTTCGAGGATCTCATCCGCCTGGTGCAGCATTTCGACGTGCTGCACATGCTGGGACCTTGCATTGAGCCGCAGGATATCGACAACCGTTTCCGCCATTATGCCGTCAACCGGGCTCAACTGACGCTCTCCGACAAGTTACCGTTCGTCTTCGCGCGCGGCACGCCGCAGGTCGAGGACGGCTTCGAGATGCTGCGGCTGGCGCGCGGCCTGTCCGAGGCCGAATTCCGTTCGGGCGCTCATTGCTACACCGTCATCAACACCAATTCGCCGCGTCAGCTCGACACTCCGATGGCGCAAGGCATCGTCGACTTTGCCAAGGCGGGGCAGGTGTTGATCATCACGCCCTTTTGCCTGGCCGGCGCCATGGCGCCGATCACGGTGGCCGGCGCACTGACGCTGCAGCACGCCGAAGCGCTGGCCGGGCTGACGCTGGCCCAGAATGTGCGACCGGGCGCGCCGGTCGTCTATGGTTCGTTCTCCTCCAATGTCGACATGAAGTCGGGGGCGCCGGCGTTCGGCACGCCGGAGCACGTCAAGGCCACGCTCGGCGCCGGTCAGCTTGCGCGCCTCACCGGCCTTCCCTGGCGGTCCGGCGGCGGCAGCGCCGCCAACATATCGGATGCGCAGGCTGCCCATGAAACGCAGTTCGCTCTGTGGGGCTCGGTGCTTGCGGGTGCAACGGTCTGCATCCATGCCGCGGGCTGGCTCGAAGGCGGCTTGAGCGTTTCGTTCGAGAAGCTGATCACCGATATCGAGGCACTGCAGACGGTCGCCGAACTCTGCGCGGCGACGCCCGGAGACGAGGCCGCGATCGGCTTCGAGGCTATCGCCGAAGTGCAGCCGGGCGGGCATTTCTTTTCGGCCGGGCACACAATGGCGCGCTACCGCACCGCTTTCTACGAGCCGCTGGTCGCCGATTGGTCGAATTTCGGCAACTGGACGCAGGCCGGGTCAAGAACCGCCACGGAGCGCGCCACCGGCATCTGGAAACGGCTGCTGGCCGATTTTCGGCCGCCGGCTTCCGCCGCTGCCACATCAGGTGTTCTTGACGAATTCATAGCGCGGCGCACGGAAGAGGGCGGCGCAGGTATGTGGTGAGCGGCAATCTGGGCGCGTTGCTTGGCGACGTGGCAATCGCTTGTTGAGAACCAGGGCCTGTCGGACGAGGAGGCGGTGGAGGCCATGATCGTCCTCGTCCGCAGCGTGAGCTCGAGTTTGCTGGACCGCCGAAGCAAGAAACCGTCAGCCTGAAGCCAGCGGGGCCGGCGCGGGCCGTTTCCCGATCTAGCGCTGATTGGAGCGGGGTATATGAGCAGTCGGTACGGCATTTGGGGTCGGTGCGAATGCAATTTCTAGTATTATTTCATGATGTCTTTCAGACATTTGATCAATCAAAAACATTTTTGAAAATTGGTTTTTCCGTTCCGAGTTCCTATTTTAGGTGAGGAACTAATTTTCATCACCTCAGCGAAAAGGAGATTTTATCAATGGCGGAACTCAATCAGAATATCATGGAAAAAGCTGAAGCGCGCTTCATGGAGAAGCAGAAGAAAACTGCGGAGCGAAACCAGGCTACGGCCGAATATGTTTCCGAGGCCAAAGCCAGGGCTATCAAGACCGAAAGGTTGCGGGCGCTGCGGCTGGCCAAGGAAGAGGCCGACCGTGCGGCGGAAGCCCTCAATCCCGTCGCTCCCAAGAAAAAGCGGGCGGCAGTCAAGAAGGCGGGAACCGCTTAACGGCGGTCAAGTCATGAGCCTGACATTTCCAAATCTAAGCCGAAGCTACGACGAGGCGAGCCGACGGATCCGCTTCGTCGGTTATGACGGCATGTCCCAGATTTCTTTCTTTGTCCATGCAGACGCCATCTCGACGGCACCGCCGGAGACGGCGACAGCCGAAGCCACGTATCTCGCCGCCTTCGATTCGGCCGTCGGTCCCATACATGACGTCGCAAGGAACGCTTATGCCCGTACCGGCAAGAGCATGTATGTGCTGACAGCGGCCGATTTTCGATAGATCCCGACCGTCCGCGCGATCGGGACCTTGGAAATCCAGTGATCTGGCGCCAGACCGTCAACGCGGCTACGCTGCAAGGGGAAATCGCTGTCGGGGTGAAGGCCTGTTCAGCCGTGACGGGCGAGGGAGAAGACGATGACCGCGCCGGCCGCCGCGCTGCAGAAGGTCTTGTTCGAAGCGTTGAACGGTGATGGTTCCCTGTCAGTGGCATTGGGCGGCGCAAAACTGTTCGATCATGCCCCGGAAAATGTCCCATTCCCCTATGTCACCTACGGCCGGACCAGCGTCTACGACTGGACAACCGGCATGGAGAACGATGCAGAGCAGCTTTTCACGCTGCATTTCTGGTCGAAGTCCGAGGCCAGGAAAGAAATGCTCGATGTTATGGACCTTGTCAGCACCCGCCTCCAGGATGCGGCGCTCGCGCTCGACAAGCATCACCGCATCAATCTCAGGCTCGAATTCACCGAGGCCCGTTACGACGAGGACCTTTCAGCCTATCACGGGCTGCTGCGCTTTCGCGCCGTGACGGAAGAAAACGCCTGACGCGCTTTCAATCTGGCTGCAACACAGTCTAGACTGGCGCTTGGATGAATTTGCCGGGTTGGGGCGGCCAAAATCATAAGGTTGGTTGTCTCGCGTTTCAGGGGGTGAGATAGGCATGTGTTGCAGGCGTTCACTGTTCATTTCACGTTCAGCACCGATGCGTTAGGACGCTGATCATGAAAACGCTTCACTCCCATTTCCGAACCGCGACATTGGCGCTCTGCGCTGCCGGTCTGTTTGCGTCGCAGGCGACGGCGCTGCCGGTCGTCGTGCCCGAGCAGAACCGGCCGATCATCCTGGCTTCCTCCGACTGCTACGCGATCGGTCAGCAGGTTGCCGAGCAGAATGGCGGCACGCTGGCCAAGGCGTCGCAGTCGACGCGCGGTGGCCAGCCGGTCTGCGTCATCGTCGTGCTGGTCCCGGGCAAGGACGGGCAGCGTCCGCGCCGCACCGAGATCGTCGTTCCGCTGAACTGATCCCTCCCGTTTCCCAGGCGCTGGAATCGGCCTATATCTCACGCCCAGCTTCTCAACAGGGCAACTCTTCAACAGGGCAGTTCTTCAACAGGCCAGATCTTCAACAGGTATGATCCCCGCATGCGCGTACTCGTTGTCGAAGATGACAAGGATCTCAACCGGCAGATATCAGACGCGCTGGTCGATGCCGGCTATGTCGTCGACCGGGCTTTCGACGGTGAGGACGGGCATTTCCTCGGGGATACCGAACCCTATGATGCCGTGGTGCTCGACATTGGCTTGCCGCAGATGGACGGCATCAGCGTGGTCGAGCGCTGGCGGCGCGGCGGCCGCAAGATGCCGGTCCTAATTCTGACGGCGCGCGATCGCTGGAGCGACAAGGTATCCGGCATCGACGCCGGCGCCGACGATTATGTCACCAAGCCGTTCCACATCGAAGAGGTGCTGGCCAGGGTTCGGGCGCTCATCCGGCGCGCGGCCGGCCATGCGTCGTCCGAGCTGACATGCGGGCCGCTGCGGCTCGACACCAAGGCCTCCAAGGCCGATGTCGACGGCGTGCCGCTCAAGTTGACGTCGCACGAATTTCGCCTGCTTGCCTATTTGATGCACCATATGGGCGAGGTCGTGTCCCGGACCGAGTTGGTCGAGCATCTCTACGATCAGGATTTCGACCGCGATTCCAACACAATCGAGGTCTTTGTCGGGCGGCTTCGCAAGAAGATGGGCATCGACATGATAGAAACCGTTCGCGGCATGGGCTATCGAATGCGTGAGCCGGAGGCGTAAGGCGGAACCGCTCAAACAGACTGCAAGAACGCCGCTTTCACTGCGGTTCTGGCCGCGTTCGCTGGCGTTCCGGGTGATCGCCTTTTCCACGGTCTGGGCGATACTCACTCTGATTGTCATCTTCACGCTGATCACGACCCTCTATCGCCAGGCGAGCGAGCGCGGTTTCGACAGCTTGTTGTCGGCGCATCTGTTCAATCTGATCGGCTCGGTCGGCGTGTCCGAAGGCGGTTCGCTGACCGGCGCTCCCGACCTTGGCGATCTTCGGTTCTCGGAGCCGAATTCCGGCTGGTACTGGTCGGTGGAGCCTGCGTCGGAAGGCGTGCGCGGTGAGCTGCACTCCTCCTCGATGACCAAGGCGATCCTGTCGCCAAGCGTCGCCGAGGTTCCTTTCAATGCCAGCTTCCAGCGCAGCTATGCGACAGAAGGCATCGATGGCGAGGAACTGGAAGTGTTCGAGAGCGAATTCGTTCTCGACGCGAAAAATCGCGCAGCGCGCTTCCGTGTCATGGGCAACAAGACCGAGCTCGAGCAGGAGATAGGCGCCTTCCAGCGTCGCCTGCTGACCTATCTTTCCCTGTTCGGCGTCGGCATGATCGCCATCAACGCCATCGCGATCCTGTTGGGCCTGCAGCCATTGCGCCGGGTCAGGAACGCTCTCGCCATGGTGCGCGAAGGAACCGCGCAAAGGCTCGACGGTCGCTTCCCGGCCGAGATCGAGCCGCTCGCCAACGAGACCAACGCGCTGATCGAAAACAACAAGCGTATTGTCGAGCGCTCGCGGACGCAGGTCGGCAACCTCGCCCATTCGCTGAAGACGCCGCTGGCGGTGCTGATCAATGAGGGGCGGGCGCTCGGCGGCGCCAAGGGCCAGCTCATAGCCGAGCAGGCCGCCTCTATGCAGAAGCAGGTTGACCATTATCTGCAGCGCGCCCGCGTTGCGGCACAACGCGACAGCGTCGTCTACCGCACGCCGGTGGCGCCGCTGGTCCAGCGCATGGTGCGCGTGCTGCAAAAACTCAACCCGCAGACCGCTCTCTCGCTTTCGCTGCCGGCAGTCGATATCGTCTTTGCCGGCGAACGCGAGGATTTGGAAGAATTGCTTGGCAATCTGCTCGACAACGCCATGAAATGGGCAAAGAGCGCTGTCGCCGTGTCGGTGGCGCCAATCTCCGGCAAGAAGAGTGGCGTCGGCAAGGAGGGTGCTGTCGATCTATTCGAGATCAGCATCGAAGATGACGGCCCGGGCATTCCCGAAGAGAAGGCGCGCGAGGCGCTGAAGCGCGGACGGCGGCTCGACGAGACAAAGCCGGGGACCGGGCTTGGACTTGCCATTGTCGCCGACCTGGTCAACGAGTATGGAGGCGTTCTGGCTCTGGAACGGTCGAGCATGGGCGGGTTGAAGGCGGTGGTTCGATTGCGGAGCCTTCACTAGACTTATGCTTTTGCTGGGCCAGTCGACATTGATCGACGGTGCGTGATATTGCGGCATGTCGACTGGTCCCGGAGCCGTCGGCCACATCGACACTATGGCCACGCCGACTCCCCCGATGGCGCGGCCCAGCTCTAACTCAAGAAAACCGGTTGTTGGCATGAAGATTCGCGTCGCGCTCGTTTCCGCACTGCTGGCCGTTTCCGGCTGCACGACGCTGGGCAAGAGCTCTGGCCCCACGGTGGCGCCGCAGCCGGCCGCCACGCCGCCAAGTGACGGCAAGATCGCGACGACGATCATTTCCGCCATGGGGGGCGGCCTCGTCAGCGGATCCATCGGTACCGGCTTGAGCGATCCGGAAAAGCGAAAGGCGCTGGAAGCGGAATACAGGGCGCTCGAGTACACGGCGAGCGGCCACAAGGTGACATGGAAGAGCGATCGGTCGGCGCATTACGGCGAAGTCGTGCCCGCCCAGCCCTATCGTGTCGGCTCGCAGGACTGCCGGCAATACACGCATACGGTCTTTACCGGCGCTGCCGGCGCCACCGCGCGCGGAACCGCTTGCCGCAACGCCGATGGCAGCTGGACGCCACTGACGTAACGACCGGCCGGACAATGCATGTCGCGTAAAAGTGTGTAGCGGTTTTGCGATAACGACATGCATGAAAACAACAGCCTGAAGCGCGTCGCATGAGGCCGGTCGAACGCGACGCGCTTTAGGTCCGGTTGACATTAATCAAGGACAAGCGACGCATCTGCCGTCAAAGCGTCGCAGGACGCCTGTGTTGGCAGGGCAGGGCTCTGCCGTTATTGGAAGAAGCATGCTGTTCTGGGTCATAGCTGCCATTCTCACGCTGGGTGCAAGCCTGACGGTTCTGCTGCCGCTGGCCGGCGGCCCGAAGGGTGGCTCGGCTAGCAGCGATCATGACCTTGAAGTCTATCGCGACCAGTTGTCCGAGCTTGACCGGGACGTGGCGCGTGGCCTGATCCAGCCGGCGGAGGCCGAAGAGGCGCGTGCGGAGATCGCCCGCCGCATCCTTCGCCTGGACAATGCCGCCGACAAGGCAGCGGCGCGGCAGCCGTCGATGGCGACCAGATTGGTTGCGACGGCCGCGGTCCTGGCGGTTCCGCTGGTCAGTTGGGGCTTGTACAGCCAGCTCGGCTCGCCCGAGCTGCCGTCGCAGCCGCTCAGCGAGCGACTGGCCAAGAATCCCGCCGACAGTTCGGTGGACGAACTGGTGGCACGCGCCGAGGCCCACCTTGCCGCCAATCCGTCCGACGGCAGGGGTTGGGACGTTCTGGCGCCGGTCTATCTGCGCATGCAGCGGTTTTCCGACGCGGTGACGGCGTACCGCAACGCCATTCGCCTCGACGGCGACAGCGCTGCCCGCCAGGCCGGCCTCGGCGAGGCGATCGCCAGCGCAGCGGGCGGTATTGTCTCGGCCGACGCTCAGGCCGCCTTCGAGGCGGCGCTGAAGCTCGATCCGGCAAATCCGAAGGCCAGCTTTTATCTGGCGATGGGCATGGCGCAGGAAGGCCGCATTGAGGAGGCGACAGCTGGCTGGCAGAAAATGCTCGCGGCCTTGCCGCAGGACTCAGCCTGGCGCGCCGCCGTCGAGCAAGCACTGGCCGAATCCGCCAGACAGAGCGTCGCTTCGGGAGTGCCTGCAAAAGGCCCGGACGCCGGGGATGTCGATGCATCCTCGTCGATGTCGCCGCAGGACAGGGAAGCGATGATCGACACCATGGTCGCGGGACTTGATGAAAGACTTCGGCAAAACCCGCGCGATGCGGAAGGATGGATGCAGCTTATTCGTTCCTATGTCGTGCTGGGCAAGGCCGATCAGGCACGCGATGCGCTCAATCGCGGTATCGCCGTTTTTGGCTCCGATAGTGAGGAAGCGAAGAAATTCACCGCCTTTGCCGTCTCGCTTGGCCTGACGGCGACGGAGTAAAACATGACGCGCAAGCAGAAAAGACTGTCGGTGATCGCCGGAGGGTTGGCATTTCTCGGTGCCGCCACCGGTCTGACCTTCTACGCGCTCGGCCAGAAGGCCTCCTACTTCTACATGCCCGCCGATCTGACCAACGCCAGCCTGCAGCCCGGGCAGCGTATCAGACTCGGCGGCCTCGTCGAAAAAGGTACGATCGAGCGCGGTGAGGGGGCCACCGTCGCCTTTTCGGTGACCGACAACCAGAAGCAGGTCAAGGTCACCTACACCGGCATTCTTCCCGACCTTTTCCGCGAGGAGCAGGGCGTCATCACTGAAGGCACGTTTCGCCCGGACGGCGTCTTCGTCGCCGACAGCGTGCTGGCCAAGCACGACGAGAACTACATGCCCAAGGAGGTGGCCGAGAGCCTCAAGTCCAAGGGCGTGTGGCAGGAGAGCAAGAGTGAGTAACGGCCTTGGTTGAAACCGGACATTTCGCGCTGGTCCTGGCGTTCGCGCTGTCTTTGGTGCAGGCGCTGGTGCCGCTGTTCGGCGCGCGTATCAACAACCAGAAGTTGATGGCCGTCGGCGGTCCGGTCGCAGTGACCGGCTTTGCCTTGACCGCTCTCTCCTTCGCGGCGCTGGCGATAGCCTATGCAACGTCCGACTTTTCGGTGGCCAACGTCTGGGACAACTCGCATTCGCTGCAGCCGCTGATCTACAAGATCACCGGCACTTGGGGCAATCACGAGGGCTCGATGCTGCTCTGGGTGTTGATCCTGACCTTCTTCGGCGCGCTCGTCGCTGCTTTCGGCAGCAATCTTCCCGCGACCCTTCGAGCCAATGTGCTGGCCGTGCAAGGCGCGATCGGCGCCACCTTTTTCCTGTTCATCCTGGCGACGTCCAACCCGTTCGCCAGGCTCAATCCGGCGCCGATCGAGGGCCGCGATCTCAACCCGATCCTGCAGGATCTCGGCCTCGCCATCCATCCGCCGCTGCTCTATCTCGGCTATGTCGGCTTCTCGATCTGCTTTTCCTTCTCGGTCGCCGCCCTCATCGAAGGCCGCATCGACGCGTCCTGGGCGCGCTGGGTGCGGCCATGGACGCTGGTCGCCTGGATGTTCCTGACCGGCGGCATCGCCATGGGTTCCTACTGGGCCTATTACGAGCTTGGCTGGGGCGGTTTCTGGTTCTGGGATCCGGTCGAGAACGCCTCCTTCATGCCTTGGCTGGCCGGCACCGCGCTGCTCCATTCGGCGATCGTCATGGAAAAGCGCTCGGCCTTGAAGATCTGGACGCTGTTGCTGGCGATCCTGACCTTCTCGCTGTCGCTGCTCGGCACCTTCCTGGTGCGCTCCGGCGTGCTCACTTCCGTCCACGCCTTCGCCACAGATCCGACGCGCGGCGTGTTCATTCTCTGTATCTTGACACTGTTCATCGGCGGATCACTGGCGTTGTTCGCCTTTCGCGCCTCGAGGTTGACGGCCGGCGGCCTGTTTCATCCGATCTCGCGCGAGGGGGCGCTGGTCCTCAACAATCTGTTCCTGACCACGGCCACCGCCACCGTGCTGATCGGCACGCTATATCCGCTGGCCGTCGAGGCCGTTTCAGCCGACAAAATTTCGGTCGGCGCGCCGTTCTTTAACATGACGTTCGGCCCGCTGATGGTGCCGCTTCTCGTCGTGGTCCCGTTCGGGCCGCTGCTGGCCTGGAAGCGCGGCGACATTTTCGCTGTCGCCCAGCGGCTGATGGCGGCCTTCGCCGCAGCGCTTCTGGCCGTGCTGGTGACGGCCTTGTTCATCGATGGCGCGTCGGTGTTCGCAGCACTTGGCGTCGGCCTGGCCGTCTGGCTGATCTGCGGCGCGCTCACCGATATTGCCGTCAAGTCCGGCTTTGGCGCTGTGGCGCCCAGCACCATGCTCAGGCGCTTCGCCGGCCTGCCGCGTTCGGTCTTCGGCACCGCGCTCGCCCATCTCGGCCTCGGGCTGACGACGCTGGGCATCGTCGGCACGCTTTGCTTCGGCACCGAGAAGATCTTGTCGATGCGTGCAGGCGAGACCGTGCAACTGTCCGGCCACACGCTGCGTTTCGAAGGGCTCTATCCGGCCCACGGGCCCAACTATAGCGAGGATCGCGGCCGCTTCGCCCTGTTCGGCGCCGATGGACGCATTGCCGCTGCAATCACCTCGTCCAAGCGCTCCTATCCCGTCCGGCAGATGACGACGACCGAGTCCGGTATCAAGACGATCGGGTTCAGCCAGCTCTACCTCTCGCTTGGCGACGTGGCGACCGACGGCTCCGTCGTGGTGCGGCTGTGGTGGAAGCCTCTGGTGACGCTGATCTGGGGCGGCGCCCTTGTCATGATGGCAGGTGCTGCGATGTCGCTCATGGACCGGCGGCTGCGCGTCGGGGCACCGTCGCGCCGCCGCAAGTCGGCAGGCGCCGTGCCTTCCGCGAGCCTGCCATGAGCGCAAGATTTTCGCTGGCCTCGCTGATTCTGCTGCTGACGTTGTTGTTTGCCGGCGCCGCACTTGCGGTGAAGCCCGACGAGGTTCTGGCCGACCCGGCGCTCGAGGCGCGGGCCCGGACGCTTTCGGAGCAGCTGCGCTGCATGGTTTGCCAGAACCAGTCGATCGACGAATCCGATGCCGATCTTGCCCGCGACCTGCGCGTGCTGGTTCGCCAGCGCCTCGTCGCCGGCGACACCGACCGGCAGGTGATCGACTATATCGTTTCCCGCTACGGCGAGTTCGTGCTGTTGAAGCCGCGCTTCAGCCTGCGCAATGCGCTGTTGTGGGGTACGCCGGTGTTTCTGCTGCTTGTCGGTGGGATTTTCATCGTGCTGACTGCCCGGTCGCGCCGTTCGACGGCAACCAATACTTTGACCGCCGAGGAACAGGCAGAGCTGGACACTATTTTGCACCGGGACTGATGGCGGCCGCCGCCCGCAAACATTACAAAAGTTTCATGCACCGGAAATGGCGCCGTAATGTGCGCGCCCCTATTTCTCTTGCCCGAGGATGCCGACCGAAGCGCATCCCTTGAAAGAGGATACGAGACCCATGAATATTGCCCCCAATTCATATCCCCGCACCCGCAAACGCCTGATGGCTGCCGCCGCTTCAGTGGCCATTGCCGGCGCAATCGGCTTCGGCGCGGTTGCCACCGGGACAGCCCCGGTCCTGGCCGAGGCCGTGCGTGTCGAGGCGCCACAGGTCCCCAGCTTCGCCGATGTGGTCGAGCGCGTTTCGCCGGCGGTCGTCAGTGTCCGTGTCAAAGCCAAGATAGAATCGACCGCCGACGACGGCTCCGATCTGCCGGACGCTTTCGGCAATCTTCCCGATGATCCGCAATTGCGCCGCTTCTTCAGGGAGTTCCGTGGTTTTGGCGATCAGGATGGCCGGGATGGAATGCGGCGTTTCGGACGCCGTGACCGCCAGCCGCGGCCGGTCGCCCAAGGGTCCGGTTTCTTCATCTCCGAGGATGGCTACCTCGTCACCAACAACCATGTCGTCGGAGACGGCTCGTCCTTCACTGTGGTGATGCATGACGGCAAGGAACTCGACGCCAAGCTGGTCGGCACGGATCCGCGCACCGACCTCGCGGTGCTCAAGGTCGAAGGCGACGGCAAGTTCACCTATGTCGACTTCGCCGATGATTCAAAGGTTCGCGTCGGCGACTGGGTCGTGGCCGTCGGCAATCCGTTCGGCCTCGGCGGCACGGTCACCGCCGGTATCGTCTCGGCCCGTGGCCGCGATATCGGCGCCGGTCCCTATGATGACTTCATCCAGATCGATGCCTCGGTGAACCGCGGCAATTCGGGCGGCCCGACCTTCAACCTCAACGGCCAGGTCGTCGGCATCAACACCGCGATCTTCTCGCCGTCCGGCGGCAGCGTCGGCATTGCCTTCGACATTCCCGCCTCGACCGCCAAACAGGTCGTGCAGGATCTGATGAAGGACGGCACCGTCCAGCGCGGCTGGCTTGGCGTCGAGATCCAGCCGGTCACCTCCGAAATCGCCGAATCGCTCGGGCTGAAGTCCGATAAGGGCGCGCTCGTTTCCAGCGCCCAAGACGATGGTCCCGGCAAGAAGGCCGGCATATCAGCTGGTGACGTCATCACTCAGGTGGACGGCAAGGACGTCGCTTCGCCGAAGGAACTCGCTCGTCTGATCGGCGCCTACCAGCCCGGCAAGCCGGTCGACGTCACGCTGTGGCGTGACGGCAAGAGTGAGACCGTCAAGGTTGACCTCGGCACGCTGCCTTTGAGCGACAAGCAGGCTTCGGCCGACCAGCAGCCTTCCGCTCCGCCAAAGGCCGATACGCTGGCCGATCTCGGCCTCACCGTCACCAGGTCCGATGAGGGCAAAGGGCTTGTGGTGACCGATGTCGATCCCGACAGCGATGCCGCCGATCGCGGCATCCAGCCCGGCGACGTCATCACCTCGGTCAATTCGACGGAGGTCAATGGCACCGACGACGTCGCCGAGGCCATGGCCGATGCGGTGAAATCGGGCCGCAAGGCGGTGCTGATGCAGATCACCCGCGACGACAGCAACCGCTTCGTCGCGCTGCCTGTCGCCAAGGGCTGACGTTCCAGACTTTTCCGGTGCGGCGGTTTCAAACACCCCGAGCCGTCGCATGGGGAAAGCACGGGGCTTGAATGCGTTAGTCAGTCATCGTGTTCCGCCCCAGCGGCAGCGGGCTCCCATCGCCCGCTGCCGCTCGAACATTGCATGACGATATGCTCGAACAACAGAGCATCTCGCCCAGAAGTGTGAAGCGGTTTTGGGATGAGCCTCGGGCTTGATCCGAGGGTGCCGATGGCTCTGGGGCAACGACATTTCAAAACAAAGACTTACTGCGTATCCTTGAATCAAATTTGTTCGCGATACGCCCTGGTGAAGGCCACGATGCATATGCCGGCCACTCAATCTTCCAGCGAAATCGCGTATAACGGTCCCATGAAGATTCTCGTCATAGAAGACGATCGCGAGGCGGCCGATTACCTCCAGAAAGCCTTTACCGAGGCCGGCCACACCGCCCATGTCGCCGGCGACGGCGAAACCGGCTTCGCGCTCGCTGACTCCGGCGACTATGACGTGATGGTCGTCGACCGCATGTTGCCGCGCCGCGACGGCCTGTCGGTCATCGCCGGTCTGAGATCCAGAGGCAATACAACGCCGGTGCTGATCCTGTCGGCGCTCGGCGAAGTCGACGACCGGGTCACCGGCTTGCGCGCCGGCGGCGACGACTATCTGACCAAGCCCTATGCCTTTTCCGAGCTTCTGGCCCGGGTCGAGGTGCTGAACCGCCGCGCCAGCGCCAAGGAAGCCGAAACCGTCTACCGGGTCGGCGATCTCGAACTCGACAGGCTCTCTCATTCGGTGCGGCGCGCGGCGCGCGAGATCACGCTGCAGCCGCGCGAGTTCCGCCTGCTTGAATATCTGATGCGCCATGCAGGCCAGGTGGTGACGCGCACCATGCTGCTGGAAAATGTCTGGGACTACCATTTCGATCCGCAGACCAACGTCATCGACGTTCACGTCTCGCGGCTGCGCGGCAAGATCGAGAAGGGCTTCGACAAGCCGATCCTGCACACGGTTCGTGGTGCCGGCTATATGCTCAAGAGCGGGTAGCATGGCTCTCTCCATGCCGGCCATCATGAAGACGACGGCAGCGCGGCTTTCGGCGCTCTATCTCCTGCTGTTCGCCATCTGTGCGGTGCTGCTCGTCTTCTACATGACCTCGCTGTCGGCACGCATGCTGACCGGCCAGACGCAGGAGACTATCAACGACGAAGTGCTCGGCCTCGCCCGGGCCTACCAGCGCGGCGGCTTGCCGCTGCTGGTCCGCGTGGTCGAGCAGCGCTCCCGCCAGCCCGGCGCCAATCTCTATTTGATCGCCGACACCAACGGCCAGATCCTAACCGGAAACGTGCAGAGCCTGGAGCCCGGCGTTCTCGAGGCCGAGGGCTGGACGACGGCGCCGTTTTCCTACCGACGCTTCGGCGAGGGCGAGCTCGAGCGGCAGCGCAACCCGGTCGCCGACCCGAACGAACCCAGCCAGAGCGAAGTCCAGGTCGAAGGCGAGAAGGGCCACAACGCCATTGCCTTGGTGCTGCGCCTGCCGAACCAGATGATCATGCTCGTCGGCCGCGACCTTGGCGAGCCGGAGCGGTTCCGCGCCGTCATCCGCCGCGCTTTGATGCTGGCGCTCGGCATGATGGCGCTCGGCGGGTTCCTGATCTGGTTCTTCGTCGGCCGCGCGGCGCTGAAGCGCATCGACTCGGTGTCGGAGGCCAGTCGCCGCATCATGGGCGGCGACCTTTCCGGCCGGCTACCGGTCACCGGCGCCGGCGACGAGTTCGATCGGCTTTCCGAAAATCTCAATTCCATGCTGGCCAGGATCGCCACGCTGAATGAAGGGCTAAAGCAGGTCTCCGACAACATCGCCCATGATCTGAAGACACCGCTGACCAGGCTGCGCAACCGTGCCGAAGCGACGCTTTCCGGCAAGCACAGCGCTACCGACTACCGCCAGGCGCTGGAAGCGACGATCGCCGAATCCGACCAGCTGATAAAGACCTTCAACGCCATCCTGATGATCTCCAGGCTGGAGGCGGGCTATTCCTCAGAAAGCACCAGCCGGGTCGATCTGGCTGCGTCCGTGCGCGATGTCGTCGAGCTCTACGAGCCGGTGGCGGAGGAGGTGGGAGTGACGCTCGAGACCTCGGTGCAGGATGCCTTCGCCGTTGAAGGCAATCGCGAGCTGATCGGCCAGGCGCTATCGAACATCGTCGACAACGCGATCAAATATTCGACCGATTCGACATCCAAGCCGATCGTCCGCGTGACGCTCGATCGCGTCGGTAGCGAAATCAGGCTTTCCGTCACAGACAACGGCCAGGGCATTCCCGACGATGCCGATCGCGCCAGGGCGACCGAGCGTTTCGTGCGCCTGGAGAAGAGCCGCTCGCAGCCGGGCTCCGGTCTGGGCCTCAGCCTTGCCAACGCAATCATGACATTCCACAACGGACGGCTTGATCTTCTGCCCGCCGATCCCGGATTGTCCGTCGTCATGAGTTTTCCCGAACGGGAGGATCGCTGATGGCGGTGAGGGCGGCTGCGGAACAGACCAACTGGCTTCTGAATCCGGCGACAAAGCTCGTCCCCCTGGATCGGAACCGCGCCAGGCGGGAATTGTCGGAAATCGCTTCCGCTGCGCAGGAAGACGGGCTTGCCCGGCTCGCGAAATTTCTCACCGGCAAGGGCGCCGTCCAGGATTTCCTCGCCGCAGTGTTCGACCTGTCGCCATTTCTCCGCGACACAGTACGCCGCCGCCCGCAGATCGTGGATGCGCTTTTCGATGAGACCGTCGTGGCCCGGCTGGCGTCGATCGGCGCCTCCATCGACAAGGCTGCGCGGGCGGAAGCCATCTCCGAAAACAGCCTGATGATGGAGCTGCGGCAATGGAAAGCGGAAGCGCATGTCCTGATCGCGCTGGCCGACCTTGCAGGCGAGGCTGAAACAGCAGTCACAGTACAGCGGCTGAGCGATCTTGCCGACGCCTGCACCCGCGCTGCCGTCGACTTCCTGCTTCGCGACGCGCACGGACAAGGCAAGCTCAAACTGCCGGACCTCGAGGATCCGGCGCGCCGGTCGGGCTGGATCCTGCTCGGCATGGGCAAGCTGGGCGCCCATGAGCTGAACTTCTCCTCCGACATCGACCTCGTCGTTTTCTTCGACCCGCAGGCGTCTGCCGTCGTCGACCCGCTCGATGCGACGGAGCTGTTTTCGCGCCTGACGCGCCGGCTGGTCCGCATTCTCCAGGATCGCACCGAACACGGCTATGTTTTCCGCACCGACCTCAGGCTTCGTCCCGATCCCGGTTCTACGCCGCTGGCGATCCCGGTCGAGGCGGCACTGCGCTACTACGAGGCGCGCGGCCAGAACTGGGAGCGCGCCGCCATGATCAAGGCGCGTCCGGTGGCCGGCGATCTCGCCGCCGGTGCTGCGTTCCTGAAGGATCTCCAGCCCTACATCTGGCGCAAATACATGGACTATGCGGCGATCGCCGACGTCCATTCGATCAAGCGCCAGATCCACGCCCACAAGGGTCTTGGTGAGATCGCGGTGAAGGGCCACAACGTCAAGCTCGGCCGCGGCGGCATTCGCGAGATCGAATTTTTCGTCCAGACCCAGCAGCTCATCGCCGGCGGCCGCTTCCCCGAGCTGCGCGGCCGCGTGACCGTGCCGATGCTTGGCCAGCTTGCGGCACGCGGCTGGATCACGGCCGATGCGCGCGACGCGCTCGCCCGGCAATACTGGTTCCTGCGCCGCGTCGAGCATGCTCTCCAGATGGTCGCCGATGAGCAGATCCATGTACTGCCGGAGGATGACGAAGAGCTCGAACGCATTGCCCGCATTCTGGGCTTTGCCGATGCGGCGGCCTTTGCCGAGGCGTTCCGCGCCGCACTCCACCAGGTCGAACGCCACTACGCAGCACTCTTCGAAACTGCGCCCGAGCTTTCGGCGGGCATCGGCAATCTGGTCTTTACCGGCGATGTCGATGACCCCGATACGTTGCAGACCCTGCAGAGATTGGGGTTCCAGCGGGCGAGCGACATCTGCCGCGTCATCCGCGGCTGGCACTTCGGCCGCTATCGCGTCACCCAGTCGGCCGAGGCGCGCGAGCGGTTGACCGAACTGACGCCGGCGCTGCTGCAATCCTTCGGTCAGACGCGCCGGGCGGACGAGGCGTTGATACGCTTCGACGAATTCCTTGCCGGCCTGCCCGCCGGCATCCAGCTCTTCTCGCTGCTCCAGTCCAATCCGGCTCTGCTGAAGCTGCTGGCGACGATCATGGGCGCGGCCCCACGGCTGGCCGCTATCATCACGCGCCGGCCGCACGTGTTCGATGGCCTGTTGGATCCGGCCCTTTTGACCGAGCTGCCGGATCGCGCCTATCTGTCCGGCCGTCTCGCCGCCTTCCTCGAGGGCGACAGGGCCTATGAGGACGTGCTCGACCGCTTGCGCATCTTTGCGTCCGAGCAGAAATTCCTGATCGGTGTCAGGCTGCTTGCCGGCTCGATTGACCCGGCCCGCGCCGGCCGTGCCTTTTCCGATCTGGCCGATCTCACCATCGACGCGGCGCTGCGGGCGGTCATCGCCGAGTTCGCGCTGCGTCACGGTCGCATCGCCGGCGGCACCGTTGCGCTGCTCGGCATGGGCAAGCTCGGCAGCCGCGAACTGACGGCCGGCTCAGACGTCGACCTCATCCTGCTTTATGATCACGATGCGGATGCCGAAGAATCCGACGGCGACAAGCCGCTCCCCCCATCCCACTATTACTCCAGGATGACGCAGCGGCTGATATCAGCCGTGTCCGCGCCGACCGCCGAGGGCGTTCTCTACGAGCTCGACCTTCGCTTGCGGCCGTCCGGCAACAAGGGGCCGGTGGCCACCCATGTCGATGCCTTCAAGAAGTATCAGCGCAAGGACGCCTGGACGTGGGAGCATATGGCGCTGTCCAGGGCCCGCGCGATCGGTGGCGATCAGGCGCTGTGCACCGAGGTCGAGGCCGAGGTGGCGGCGGTGCTTGCCCTGCCGCGCGACAGCGCCAAGGTGATGGCCGAGGCGGCCGAGATGCGCGCGATGATCGAGAAGGAGAAGCCGTCGCGCGATCTCTGGGACATCAAGCTGATCCCGGGCGGTCTCATCGACCTCGAATTCATCGCGCAGGTGGCGGTGATCACGGGAAAGCTCGAAGCCGGCCGCCGGGTCACCGGGACAGCGGAAGCCCTGTCGAGGCTGGCGCCGGATTTCGCCGAGGCCCAGGTCAGGCAGGAGCTTTGCGATGCCTATGCGCTTTATCTGGCGCTGACCCAGATGACGCGGCTCTGCCTCACCGGGGTGTTCGAACGCGACGATGTTCCGCCGGGGCTTTTGGATCTGCTTCTGGCGGTCACCGACCTGCCGGATTTCGCTGTGCTGGAAGCGCACCTCAAGGAGACGTCGCAAAAGGTCAGAAAGGATTTCGACCTTTTGCTTCGTGCGAAACGGTCATGACGTCGCAACACCAAACGGCTGCTTTGAATTGCATCGGGGGCGCTGCCCCACGGCGTTTCCGAGAGTTGCAACCGCTTCACGACAACAGAGGTCAGGCGGCGGCCCTGACCGGCTGCGTCGGCTTCTTGATCGGAATGCGCACCGACACGATCGTGCCGGTGCCTTCGGTGGAGCGGATTTTCAAGGCGCCGCCCTGAAGTTCGGCCAACGAGCGTGAGATGGCAAGGCCAAGGCCGGAACCGGCATGGCTCTTGGAAAACTGGTTCTGCACCTGTTCGAACGGCCGCCCGAGCTTGCTCAGCGCCTCCTTCGGGATGCCGCAGCCATTGTCTTCGATCGTCAGGACCAGAGCGCTGGACGTGTTGCGGGCCCTTACCGCGATGCGGCCGCCCTGGCCGGTGAATTTCACCGCGTTCGACAGCAGGTTGATGATGATCTGCTTGATCGCCCGGCGGTCGGCGAACAGCGTCAGCGAATCGGGGATGCGTGTTTCGACGGTGATCGACTTTTCCGCTGCCTGCAGCGAGATGACGCGCACCGTTTCCCGCATCAGCGGGCAGAGGTCGATTTCCTCCTGATCCATCGAGAACTGGCCGGCCTCGATCTTCGACATGTCGAGGATGTCGTTGATGACGCCCAGAAGATATTTGCCGCTGCCGTTGATGTCGGTAGCGTATTCCTCGTAGCGCGGCGAACCCAACGGCCCGAACAGCGCCTGTTCCATCAGCTCCGAGAAGCCGATGATCGCGTTGAGCGGCGTGCGCAATTCATGCGACATGTTGGCCAGGAACTCGGATTTGGCCCGGTTCGCGGCCTCGGCGCGCTCGGTTTCCTTCATGTATTTGTGATTGAGCTCGACCAGTTCGCGCGACCGCTCTTCCTCAGCCCGGCGCGCAAGGCTGAGATCGTGGATCGTCGCCATCAGCCGGCGCTCGCTGTCGACCAGCTTCTCCTGGTGCAGCTTGATCTGGGTGATGTCGGAGCCGACCGAGACGGTGCCGCCGTCCCTGGTCCGCAATTCGTTCACCTGCAGCCAGCGGCCATCGGCAAGCTGCCGCTCGAAGGTTACGCCGCCTTGCTGCCCGTTGGTGTTGGCAAGCCGGCGCTCTGAGGCGAAGGCAAGCATGCGATCTTCCAGAACGGCGCGCGAGGCGCCCGGCATCACGTCGCGGTCCGACAGGCCGTTGTCCTGCTGGTATTTGGAATTGCACATGATCAGGCGCTGGGCGGAATCCCAGAGCACGAAGGATTCGTTGATGTTTTCGATGGCCGTTCGCAGGCGAAGATCCGCGGCCTCGGAGCGCAGCGCCAGGTGCCGCTGCTCGGTGACATCAACGGCGATGCCGATCAGCTGGATCTCCGGCGCTTCCGGGTCGATCACCTGCGCCCTTGCGCGCATCCACACCCATTGTCCGTCGGCATGGCGCATCCGGAACACCTGGTCGATGTGATCGATCTCGCGTGCGACGATCCTGTTGGCGAGCTGGAACAGGTCGCCGTCCTCGGGATGGATGATCTCGTCGACCTCGCCGAACGACAGCATTGTGTCGCAGGGCTCATAGCCCAGCATGTCGTACATCGAGCGCGACCAGTACATCTTGCCGCGCACCATGTCCCAGTCCCACAGGCCGCAGCGGCCGCGCACCAGCGCCATATCGATGCGCTGGTGCGCTTCGAGATAAATGCGGTCGGCGGCCTGGGCGCGCGCCGCCTGGCCGAAATAGGCGTAGAGGATGACGATCAGCACGCCGGCTGTCAGCACGAACAGCGTGACGTTGAGCGAAACGGTCTTGCGCCACGTGTCGAAGACCGCTTCCTGCGGTACGAGCGCTGCGGCAGCACCGTTCCTGGCATTTGTCAGGCTCACCGCGGCATACCAGTCCTGGCCGCCGATGCTTACCTCCATCACCCCGGCGCGGTCGCCGAACATGAACAGCGGCTGACCGCCCTGGGCGATGACGTCGAGCGACCGCCCTTCCCAGCCCGTCGATTGCGGTGTCACGGCGACGATCTTGAACGCGCTATCGGTGACCGCAAGCACGTGGCTTCGGCCCATGGCGCCCTGACGGCTGATGCCCTCCAACAGGTCCTGCGTCGCGCCAGGCGTTGAGGCCATCTTCGCATCGGTGCTCATCGAACTGGCGAGCTGGCCCGCCGCGAGCGAAAGGATCGCCTTGGCGTCGCGTTCCACGTCGTCACGTTCGTTCATCAGCGACAGGAACCGCAGCGCCGCGATGACGACCAGGAAAATGATGATGAGGGCCGGTATCGATCGACGCAACAATGGCTCGGCTGCCAGAAGCCGTCGGTAGGCGGGTTCGGCGATGAGCCGCGCGTTGCCGGCGAGACCATCGCTTCTCGTCTCACGCTGCTCAAAACCCGTCCCTCCGGGCGCGCCCCACGCGTCCGCCTTCGCCATAAATGGCTCTCCCCGATTTTAAATCTGCTTGACGATCCGGCGACGCCGCACTTCCGAATCTTCAGCTAAAGAATCAAAGGTGATTCGGCTTGTCCATAGGCGCGGCGAAAAAAGATTAAAAATCGACTAAAATAATGGCTTTTCCGCCCGATGCCGGGCGGCAACCTTCAAAGGTGTGTTGAGATTCAGGTCAGGTCGCGCCGAGAATGGTGGATTCCGAGAACAGGAGCGGAGCGTACTTTTGGGTACGTGAGCACCGGAAGCGCAGAAAACCGCCGTTCGCAGGCCGGCATCACCTGAATATCGACATACCTTACGCCAGCGTGCGCTCGACGATGTCCCGCAAATCGGTCGACAGGTTCTCGGTTTTGGCAATCGAAAGCAGCGCTTCCCTTGCTTTGGCCCGCCGGGCAGGTTCGAGCGAGCGCCATGATCTGAGTGCCGTCGCCAGCCTGGCGGCCAGCTGCGGGTTGCGCTTTTCGACCTGCAGGACCGTTTCGACGAAAAACCGGTAGCCTTCGCCGTCGGCGCGATGGAAGCCGGTCTGGTTGGCGCTGGAAAACGTGCCAACGAGCGAGCGCACCCGGTTCGGATTGGCCATCGAGAAGGCCGGGTGGCCGGTGAGGGCGCGCACCGCATGAATGGTTTGCGGGCCCGGCACGCTGGCCTGGATCTGGAACCATTTGTCCATCACCAGCGGATCGGTGGCATATTTCGCTTCGAAGTCGGCCAGCGCCTTGACCGTCTCGGGCGAACCGCGGTGGCGGAGCGCAAGCACGGTCAGTGCGGCGGCACGGTCCGTCATGTTGGTCGCGGACTGGAAGTGCCGGGCCGCAAGCGCCGCACCTCCCGGCAGCAGCGAGAGATAGTCGAGCAAGGTGTTGCGCAGCGCCCGGCGCCCGGCGCTCGCCGCATCCGGACTGAAACCGTCCTTGTCGGCCAATCGATCGTAGAGGTCGGAGAATATCTCGCGGTTGGCCTCGGCGATCGCGGCCGTCAGCGGCTCGCGGGCCGAGAAAATGGCATCGGGATCGATGTTCTTGCCGATGTCGCGGGCGATATCGGCTTCGCCAGGAAGCGCCAGGGCCAGCGCCCGATAGGCCGGTTCGAGTGTCTCGTCGCCGGCTATTTTGCCGGCAAGCCCGGTCAGCCGTGATGCGAAACCGGGCTGCTTGCCGTCAAGGACCTGGCGGAAGGCTGATATCAGCGCCTCGGTCAAAAGCGTGTTGAACGCCTGCCAGCGCGAGAACGTATCGTTGTCATGGCCGGCAAGGAAGAACTGATCGTCGGCCTTCTGCTCGACGGAAAGCGTCACCGGCGCCGAGAAGCCGCGATTGAGCGACATCGCCGGGCGCTCGCCAACGCCCGAGAAGCGCACCATGTGCCGGCGCTTGCGGATATGGATGACGCCGTCCTCGACGCTGGCGCCCTCGACGCCGCTATAGGCTATCGCTTTGCCGTCGGCGCCGACCAGGCTAAAGGCCAGCGGAATATGCATCAGCCGCTTGCGGCTTTCGGACGGCGTTGGCGGTACCGACTGCTCGATCTCGAGCATGAATTCCTGGGCTGCCGGATTGTACGTCGAACTGATCGTCAGATTGGGCGTGCCCGCCTGATGGTACCAGAGCGAAAATTGCGAGAGGTCGCGGCCGGACACATCCTCGAACACCTTGATGAAGTCCTCAATCGTCGCAGCCTCGCCGTCGTGGCGCTCGAAATAGAGATCCATGCCGGCCCGGAACGTCTCGCTGCCGAGAATGGTGCGGATCATGCGCACAACTTCCGAGCCCTTTTCGTAGACCGTGGCCGTGTAGAAATTGTTGATCTCGCGGTAGCGGCGAGGTCGCACCGGATGCGCCAGCGGTCCCTGGTCTTCGGGAAACTGATGCGCCCGCAGCGTGCGCACTTCGGCAATGCGTTTCACCGCTCGCGAGCGTTGGTCGGCGGAGAATTCGTGATCGCGGAAAACCGTCAGCCCTTCCTTCAGGCAAAGCTGGAACCAGTCGCGGCAAGTGATTCTGTTGCCAGTCCAATTGTGGAAATACTCATGCGCGATGATCGCCTCGATATTTGCGAAATCGGCGTCTGTTGCGGTCTCCTGGTCAGCCAGCACATATTTGTCGTTGAAGATGTTGAGGCCCTTGTTCTCCATCGCGCCCATGTTGAAGTCGGACACGGCGACGATGTTGAAGACATCGAGGTCGTATTCGCGGCCGAACGCCTCCTCGTCCCATTTCATCGACCGTTTCAGGGCGTCCATGGCGTAGCCGGCGAGCCGCTCCTTGCCCGGCTCGACATAGATGCCGAGTTCGACCTTGCGGCCGGACAATGTGACGAAGCTGTCAGCGACCTTGCCGAGAGCGCCCGCCACCAGGGCGAACAGATAGGACGGCTTGGGGAAGGGGTCGTGCCAGACCGCATAGTGCCAGCCGTCGGCAAGTTCGCCGCTGCCCCTCGGGTTGCCGTTGGAAAGAAGCAGTGGCGCCTCGTGCTGCCGCGCCTCGATTCGCACCGTATAGACGGACAGGATATCGGGGCGGTCGAGAAAATAGGTGATGCGCCGAAAGCCCTCGGCCTCGCATTGCGTGCAATAGACGTTGCTGGAGCGATAGAGGCCCATCAGGGCTTCGTTGTGTGCCGGCGCCAGCTCGGTTTCGATCAGGAGCTGGAAACGGGGTGCTGCGGGCGGCGTAGTGATCGTCAGCTGATCGGGCGTGGCAAAAAAATCTGCCGGCGCTAGTGTCCGGCCGTCGATTGCGATGCGGCTGAGCGTCAGGCCATCGCCGTCCAGCACCAGCGGCACTGACGCCGCGATGCCGTCGCGGCGTTCAACCGTCAGCACGGCGACGACGCGCGTGGCTTCTGGCGACAGGCGGAAAGTCAGGCTGGTTTCCGGTATGAGATAGTCGGTGGGGCGATAGTCTTCGAGCCTGAAGACCTGGCCGGTGTCCGTGCGCATTCCGTGGGGTGTCCTGTCGATTCCCGCAGCGGCAGGTGAGTCCGCTGGTCCAAGAAATTTGAAGCCCGCGCTCTTTACACGAAACCGTCACTCGACAAAACTGGCGCAGCGCCTATTTCAGGCACTCGTTTTCCAATCATCATCGCGAGGTATACGTTGACCGTCGTCACACCGAAATTCGGCATGGGCGCCTCTGTGCTGCGTCGCGAGGACCAGGCCTTCATCAAGGGTCTCGGTCGCTACACGGACGACATCCAGCCGGCCGGCCTTCTGCACGGCTACGTTCTGCGCTCACCGGTGGCCAAGGCAAGCTTCACCATCGGTTCGACCGAGGCTGCCAAGGCGGCACCTGGCGTCCATCTGGTGCTGACCGGTGCGGATATTGCTCATCTCGGCAAGCTGAAATCCGGCGTCATGCAGAGGCAGCCGGACGGCACCAAGGCACCGACCCGCGATATTCCGGTCCTTTGCCGCGACCGGGTCAATTATGTCGGCGACGCGGTCGCCTTCGTCGTCGCCGACAGCCGCACACTGGCGCAGGACGCCGCCGAACTGATCGAGGTCGATTACGAGGGCGAGGTTGCCGCGTCCGGCACCGCCACCGCGCTTGACGAAGGCACGCAGCTGGTGTGGCCGGAACTCGGCTCCAACCGTGCCTTCAGCTACCACATCGGCGACAAGGCGAAGACCGCGGTGGCATTCGCCAGGGCGGCGCATGTCACCCGCATCGAATTCATCAACAACCGGCTGGTCTGCAACTACATTGAGCCGCGCTCGGCGATCGGCGAATGGAACACGAAAGACAACCGCTTCGTGCTGACCACGGGCTCGCAGGGTGTGCATTCGATGCAGTACATCCTGGCCGACGTGTTCAAGATCAAAAAGAACCAGCTGCGCGTCATCACGCCGGATGTCGGCGGCGGCTTCGGGCCGAAAAGCTTCGTCTATCGCGAACATCCGCTGGTCCTTGAGGCCGCCAGGCGCCTTGGCCGCCCGGTGAAATGGGCCGGCGACCGCACCGAGCACTTCCTTACCGATGCGCAAGGCCGCGACAATGTCGTGACCGCCGAGATGGCGATGGACAAGGACGGCCGCTTCCTCGGCATGAAGGTCGATCTGCTCGCCAATATCGGCGCCTATGTCTCGCAATACGGCCCATTTATCCCCTATATCGGCGTCACCATGTCGACTGGCGTCTACGACATCCAGGCGCTCGATGTTTCGGTGACCGGCCTCTACACCAACACCTGCCCGGTCGACGCCTATCGCGGCGCCGGCCGCCCGGAAGCGGCATTCCTGCTGGAAAAGCTCGTCGACGCCTGCGCTCACGATCTGGGCCTTCCCGTCGAGGAGATTCGCCGGCGCAATTTCGTCAAGCCTGAGCAGTTCCCTTACCGCACGCAGACCGGCCGTCTCTACGACACCGGCGAATTCGAAGGCCATATGAACCGCGCCATCGAGGAGGCGGAATGGCAGGCGTTCCCGGAGCGGCTGGCGCAGTCGAAGGCTGAAGGAAAGATCCGCGGCATCGGTATGGCGACCTATATCGAGGCCTGTGCCTTTCCGGGCTCTGAGCCGGCCTTTGTCGAGTTGAACGGCGACGGGACCGTGACGCTGAAGATCGGCACCCAGACCAACGGGCAGGGGCATGCGACCGCCTATGCGCAGTTCCTCTCGGAAAAGCTACATCTCGACATCAACAAGATCCATGTCCGCCAGGGCGACACCGACGAGTTGAAGGCCGGCGGCGGCACCGGCGGCTCGCGCTCCATTCCCCTTGGTGGCGTATCAGCTTCTCGCGCGGGCGAGGATCTGGCCAACAAGATCAAGCGTATCGCCGCGGATGAGCTGGAAGCCTCGGCCGGCGACATCGAATTGTCCAACGGCGTTGCCCGCATCGTCGGCACCGACCGCACCATCGATTTTTCGAGCATCGCCAAGGCCGCCAAGAACCCGGACGATCTCAAAGGCTTTGGCGAGTTCGTGCAGGACGAATGCACCTATCCGAACGGCACCCACATCTGCGAGGTCGAGATCGATCCCGACACCGGCACGACGGAGATTGTTCGCTATACGATCGTCGACGATTTCGGCGTCACCGTGAATCCGATCCTGCTGGCCGGCCAAGTGCATGGCGGCGTCGTCCAGGGCATCGGCCAGGCGCTGACCGAGAACACGGTCTATGACGAGGACGGGCAGCTGTTGACGGCGAGCTTCATGGACTATGCCATGCCGCGCGCCGACGATTTACCGTTCTTCCATTTCGAGACCCGCAATGTGCCATCGACCACCAATGCGCTCGGCATCAAGGGCGCCGGCGAGGCCGGCACGATCGGAGCGACTCCTGCCGCGCTCAATGCGGTGACGGATGCGCTCTATCGCGCCTACGGCATCAGGCATATCGACATGCCGGCAACGCCGGCGCGCATCTGGGCAGCGATCCAGGAAGCAGCTGCTAAGTGAACCCGACGGATCATCCCGGCGCGCACAACACGCTGACCGGGATCATGCTCAAGATCGTGTCGGTGGCGGTCTTTGTCGGCATGTCGTCCTGCATCAAGGCGGCGGGCACGGTGCCGGCTGGCCAGATCGTGTTCTTCCGCTCCTTCTTCGCCATCTTTCCGATCATCGTCTTACTGGCCTTCCAGGGAAAGCTTGGCACGGCGTTCTCGACCAAACGTCCGCTCAACCACATTGCGCGCGGCGTTGTCGGCGTCTGCGCCATGGGCCTCGGCTTCTTTGCGCTGACACGGCTGCCGCTTCCCGAGGCGATCACGCTGAACTACGCACAACCGCTGCTGGTTGTGGTGTTCAGTTCAATCTTCCTCGGCGAAGCAATCCGCGTCTATCGCTGGAGCGCGGTTGCGGTCGGACTGGTCGGGGTGTTGGTCATCTCGTGGCCGGAACTGACGCTGCTTGGTTCGGGCGCTGCACTCGGCGATCAGGAGGTGCTCGGCGTCATCGCCGCTTTGGTCGCGGCAGCGATCTCGGCCGTCGCCATGCTGCTGGTGCGCAATCTCGTCCAGAGCGAACCGACGGCAACCATCGTGCTGTGGTTTTCGGTGACGGCGAGCGTCCTGGCGTTGCTGTCGCTGCCGTTCGGCTGGCGGGCGCTGACACCGGCGCAGGCGGGTCTTCTCATAGCTGCGGGCTTTTGCGGCGGGCTCGCTCAGATTCTGATGACGGCAGCCTATCGCCATGCCGAGGCCTCGGTCGTGGCGCCCTTCGAATACACGTCGATGCTGCTTGGCATAGCCGTCGGCTATCTCGCCTTCGGCGACGTCCCGACGGTTCACATGCTTGTCGGCGGCACGATCGTCGTTGCCGCGGGCATCTTCATCATCTGGCGCGAGCGCCAGCTTGGCCTCGAACGTGCCCGCACCCGCCAGGCGACGCCGCCGCAAGGATGATCAGGACGGCTCGGCCTGCTCTTTCGCCAATCGCACCAGCACGGTCCTTGTCTGCTCATCGGCGGGGAAAAAGGATTCGATCGCCAGTTCCGACAGCGTCACGTCGAGCGGCGTGCCGAACACGGTGATGGTGCTGATGAACGACAGCACAGCATCGCCATGGGCAAGCCGCAGCGGGTGCACGATCGCGTTCGGCTCGACCGGTACCGGCCGTGTGCCGTTCAGGCCGGACGGATAGGTCCGAAGCTCGCGCTCCAGCTCGACCAGAACCGGGTCGCCTGAAGCGTCGTTCTGGTGTTTCAGCCGGTCAAGAAGATGCGCGCGCCATTCGGCCAGGTTGACGATACGCGGCGCGACGCCACCTGGGTGCAGGCTGAGTCGCAGCACGTTGACCGGGGGCTTCAGCAAGGAGGGCTCGGCGACATCGGCAAGGAACGGGTCGATGGCCGCATTCGCCGACACCAGGTTCCAGTGCCGGTCGACAGCCAGAGCTGGGAAGGGTTCGTGCCCCTTGAGCACGATCTCGACGGCAGCCATCGCCGGCGCTAGTGAAGCATCGGTGAGCGAACGCTCGCTGAAGCTGGGGGCAAAGCCTGCGGCCAGCAGGAGCTGATTGCGCTGCCTCAGTGGGATCGACAGCTGCTCGGCCAGATGCAGCACCATATCGCGCGAGGGTGCCGCGCGGCCGCTTTCCACGAAGCTCAGATGCCGTTGCGAGATTTCGGCTTCCATGGCGAGATCGAGTTGGCTCATGCGCCGGCGCGTGCGCCATTCGCGAATGAGGTTGCCGGCGGAAGTCTGGGTTGCTGTCATGGGATATGACTAGGCCTGCAGCAGATGCATTTCAATTATCGGGGAGGTTATCGGTACAGCATCTACGTCGGAGATTGGCGAAAGCGGTGATGACGGCAATCTCCCCCCTTGTGGGTCCCTTGTGGGGGAGATGCCTGGTAAGGCAGAGGGGGGCGCTGTCCCGCCGACCTATCGGGAGGCCACGAAAGTGGGCCATCCTTCGCGCCCCCCTCTGGCCTGCCGGCCATCTCCCCCACGAGGGGGGAGATTGGCTAATCTCGAACCCTCAACCCAGCGCCCGCAGCTTTGCCTTCACCTCGAGGAAATCCCGCCACGCCAGCTTCTTGTGCGAGGGGGTTCTCAAGAGATAGGCCGGGTGAAGGGTCGGCATGGCGGGAATGGCAATCCCGGCGGCAGTCGTGTGGACGCGCCAATTGCCGCGCAACCGCAGGATGCCCTCGGTGATGTTGAGCAAGGTCTTTGCCGAGGGGCCGCCCAAATTGACCAGCACCTTCGGTTTGACCAGCTCGATCTGCCGTTCGATGAATGGCCGGCAGATCTCGGTCTCGTGCGGCGTCGGCGTGCGGTTGCCCGGCGGCCGCCAGGGGATGACATTGGCGATATAGGCCGACGTCCGGTCGAGGCCGATCGCGGCCAGCATCCGGTCGAGCAGCCGGCCCGAGCGGCCGACGAACGGCAATCCCTCGAGGTCCTCGTCGCGGCCGGGCGCCTCGCCGACCAGCATCACCGCGGCATTCGGATTGCCGTCGGCGAACACCAGGTTCTTGGCGGTGAATTTGAGATTGCAGCCGTCGAATGCCGCCATGTGCTGGCGAAGCTCGTCCAGGGTCGCCGCGGTCGTTGCCAATTGGCGCGCCAAGGCCGCTTGCTGCTCGTCGGGCACCGTCGCCGTCCCGGACGGCGCGCGCACCGCCGGTGCCGCAGCTTGCCTTTCGCCCATTCCGGCGCGTGACAGGCTTGTCGAGCGTGGCAGTGCGGCGTTTTCACCAGTTGGCGGCGTAACTGTCGCCGGCGCCCGCTCAGGCGGCTTTGACGCAGCCTCGGCAAACCTGTTCAGCGGCTCGTCTTCGAGCGCTTCTTCGACGCCGGCGCTGGCGTAGAAGGCCAGCAGGTCGGCGATATCTGGTCGGTCGTCTCGGGAAACGGCAGTCATACTTCCACATTCCGCCGCGCGGCAGCAATTTGCAAGTAATGCATGTAGCCCAAAAGCGCGCAGCGGTTTTGGGACAACGACATGACGAAAACAAGGATTCTTAGCTCGACGGTATACGCGGATCCTGCACCAGATAGAACGTCCAGCGCGGTGTGTAGTCGGTGATCAGGTAATCGAATTTTGCTGTCTTCAACGGGTCGATCTTGCCGCTCTTGAACAGCAGCCGGTCATAGGGTTCGAAGTCGCGATCGAAATCGGCAAAGCTGCTCGACCAGATGTTGTCAGGCGTTTTGTTGCGCTGGTCGAACGACAGGCCGTCGCCGAACACGCTCGGCCGGTGGAGTATCTCCTGGAGTTCGAACTGGAACTCGACCCAGGCCTGGCCGCTGTTGTTGAGCACGTCGACGCGCATATACATGAGGCCATTGGCAAATTGGCCCGCAGTGCCGAAGGGCTGGATCGGCTTTGTCGTGCGGATCGTCAGTGTCACCGGTGTCGCCGAATTCAGCTCTTCGGTGATGACAAGCGGGTCCTCCTTTGTCCCGATGCCCGAGGCGCTGGTGATGCGGAAGCCGCCCAGCTCGTCGGAAAAGGAGTAGGCTCCGGCCACCCAGACCCTTTGCGGCTCGGCGTGGGCGCCAACGGACGCCAGCGGCAAAAGGGCCAAAACGAGCGCCCGGCAAATCCGTCCGGGCGACGAAAAAAAGCGCGTCGATGAAAAGCCGGATGGCCCAGGAATGCGCATGGTGCGAAGTATGGCCGATAAGCAAGCCGTCGAACAATTAAAAACGTCAGGGCGCCGGCTCTCTTTGGAATGGCTTGGCCCGGATCGATGTTCCGGTGGACCGCAAACCGCGATTTTGTATACGATGCGCGACTTTTTGACGAAATCGGCATTGTCACGTCAGCGCCGGTTTCACGTCGCGAATTGATGCGCTATGCAGCGGATAAGCCAGCAAGATGCGCAAATGCGGTAGCCAGTGAGATGTTGATGAGCGAGATCGAACGCGAAAGCATGGAATTCGACGTGGTCATCGTCGGCGCCGGTCCGGCCGGCCTCGCCGCCGCGATCCGTCTCAAGCAGGTCAATCCCGAGCTTTCCGTCGTAGTCCTTGAAAAGGGCGGCGAAGTCGGCGCCCATATCCTGTCCGGCGCCGTCGTCGATCCGATCGGCATCGACCGGCTGCTGCCGGGCTGGCGTGACGAAGAAGGACATCCCTTCAAGACGCCGGTCACGGCAGACCATTTCCTGGTCCTCGGCCCCGCCGGTTCGTTCCGTCTGCCCAACATCCTGATGCCGCCGCTGATGAACAACCACGGCAACTACATCGTTTCGCTCGGCAATGTCTGCCGCTGGCTGGCGACCAAGGCCGAGGCGCTGGGCGTCGAGATCTATCCGGGCTTTGCCGCCGTGGACCTCATTTACAGTGACGAGGGCGCGGTCACCGGCGTTGTCACCGGCGATATGGGCGTCGAGAAGGACGGCACGCATGGCCCTGGCTTCGCGCCGGGCATGGCACTGATGGGCAAATATGTGCTGATCGGCGAGGGCGCACGCGGCTCGCTGGCCAAGCAGTTGATCGCCAAATACCATCTTTCCGACGGCCGTGAGCCCGGCAAATACGGCATCGGCCTCAAGGAGCTCTGGCAGGTCAAGCCGGAGAACCACCGGCCAGGCCTTGTCCAGCATTCCTTCGGCTGGCCGCTCGACATGAAGACCGGCGGCGGCTCCTTCCTCTACCACCTGGAGGACAACCAGGTGGCGGTCGGGTTCGTCGTCCACCTCAACTACAAGAACCCCTATCTGTCGCCATTCGACGAATTCCAGCGCTTCAAGACCCACCCGGCGATCAAAGGCACATTCGAGGGCGGCAAGCGGCTCGGTTATGGCGCCCGTGCCATCACCGAGGGCGGCTGGCAGTCGGTGCCGAAACTGTCCTTCCCTGGGGGCGCGCTGATTGGGTGTGCTGCCGGCTTCGTCAACGTGCCGCGCATCAAGGGCTCGCACAATGCCGTGCTCTCCGGAATGCTGGCGGCCGAGCATGTCGCCGAGGCGATCGGCGTCGGCCGCGCCAATGACGAACTGGCTTCTTACGAGGCGGCATGGCGGGCAACCGACATCGGCAAGGATTTGAAGAAGGTGCGCAACGTCAAGCCATTGTGGTCGCGCTTCGGCACCGCCATCGGCGTCGGCATTGGCGGCCTCGACATGTGGCTGAACACGCTGTTCGGCTTCTCGCCTTTCGGCACGCTGAAGCACGGCAAGCCCGACTATGCGACGCTGGAGCCGGCCGCCAAGCATAAGAAGATCGCCTATCCGAAGCCGGACGGCGTGCTCACCTTCGACCGCCTGTCCTCGGTGTTTCTCTCCAACACCAACCACGAGGAAAACGAGCCTGTCCACCTGCTGGTCGCGGATATGGATCTGCAGCAGCGTTCCGAGCACGATGTCTATGCCGGGCCTTCGACACGCTACTGCCCGGCCAGTGTCTACGAATGGGTCGACAAGGATGGCAACGCCGCCGCCGATCCCGAGGCGAAGGACGTGCGCTTCGTCATCAACGCGCAGAACTGCGTCCACTGCAAGACTTGCGACATCAAGGACCCGAACCGAAACATAACCTGGGTGCCACCACAAGGTGGCGAAGGCCCAGTTTACCAGAACATGTAGCGTCAGATATTAGCTATTCCTAATTGACAGAACGAGTGGCAAGACTGCTGGCACATCTTGCACTCGACGTGGGATCGCGCGGTGCCGTGCCGAGCAGATCCGGCGAGCGTATTGAATGCCAGAAAATTGCCGTTCTGTCTTCGCGCAAATACCGAATCTACGCCACGGCGGCGATGGTCGTACCCTCCACCGGCCGCGGCACCGGCGTTCCATAGACCCAGAAGGAATCCGGAACCGGAGAGCCGCTCCAGACCACGGCATCGGCGATCTTGGACGCCTCCCACACCACGGTTTTCCAGGCCGGATCGAAAATCATGTAGCCGGGATCGCCCATCACCTCGATGCGATTGCCCCCTGGTTCCAGCATGTACAGGAACGTTGCCCCGCCGATGCCGTGCCGGCCCGGCCCGTACTCTATCGAAATGCCGGCTTCCCTTGCCAGCTCCGCCAGATCGAAGAGATGCTGCACCGAAATGTAGTGGAAACAGACGTGGTGGAAGCGTCCACGCATCTCCGTCGGCTCCGGGACGATTGCAATATCGTGCGAAAGGTTGGTCACGCTGAGCCATCTCGCGATCGCCGACCCGTTGTCACCAACGACCCGCTCGCGCTCGCGAAAGCCTAGCACGTCAACCATGAAATCGCGGCAGGCGCCGGTGTTGGCGGCCATCAGGTTCAGGTGGTCGATGCGGCGAACCGGAATGCCGTTGAGCGGGCGTCTCTGCGGGCGATTAAGCAATTTCGTAGCCTGCCCCGGCGGTATGCTGACATAGTCGACGTCCCACAGCAGCTCCATCGAGTGCCCCTCGGGCGTTGCGAATCTGAAGGCGCGGCCATGGCCGGCGTCACCGTCGATCCAGCCTCGCCCGAGGCCGGTCGCCTCTACCGCTGCGACTCGGCGCTCCAGCGCCTGCGGGCTGCGCGTTCGCCAAGCAACGTGCCCCAGTCCGGCGTGCTGTGCCTCGGTCACCTTCAGCGAATGGTGGTACTGCTCCTCATAGCCGCGCAGATAGACCGACTTGCCGCGCCGCTCGGTCTCTTGCATACCCATGAGGTCCGTGAAGAAGCGTAATGTCCCATCGAAATCGGGCGTCAGCAATTCGACATGCGCGAGCTGGGCGACATCGAAGATTGGTTCGGAAAGGGTGTTCATAACGACACTCCTGAAGGTGAACGGGTCTATATTGAGGGAAATGTACTCCTGTATTCGTCAAGTGGCCGCACAACAGTTCGCGTAGTTCGCGCGGCGCGGTGTGATACCCTGTCAGGCCGCCGGTACCGGCTGAATGATCCCCTGCGCACAGAACAATTGCCCGTCGGCCAGCCGCGCATAATTATGAACGACTTTGTTCTCGTGATCCTGAACCTGCACGACGAAGTTACCGCTCTGCTCCGTCCAGCTCATGATGAACAGATCAGGGCGGACGCCTGTCAGATCGCTCTTCACGACCTCGTCGATCTGAGTAGCGCCGAGCGTCGCCCGCACATGCAATTCTGTCGGCGACAGAACCGTCAGCCGCGGCACGAACGGGCCGAATGCACAGTCGAAAGTCTTCCCGACGAGCGATGTCGCCCCACCACTGGTAGCAGCCATCCTATTCCTCCTTTGATGTGATGATTTAGCGCTCACACGCCCAGAGTTGGGCACACGAGCCTTCGCTGGCACAGAATGCTTACAAATCTGCTATTTCTGCTAATTGGAGCGCTCCAATGCAGGGTCTGCCTTTTATGATGACGAGTCAAGAATAAACTTGGAGCGCTCCAAAAAAGTGTTTAACTGAAGGGGTGAACCATTCCAAAACGCCGACCCTCGCGGATGTCGGGAGAGTTGCCGGGGTCTCCCGCGGCACTGTCTCCAATGTCTTCAATCACCCGGACCTGGTGCGGTCCGACGTGCGCGAGCGCGTCGAAGCTGCGGCGCGCCAGCTTGGTTATGATGGTCCCGACCCTAGGGGGCGGGTACTGCGTAATGGCAAATTCAACGCCATCGGGTTTATGCCGCCGGGCGCCTATGCCATTGCCGACGTGATCAGAAGCCCATATGGACGCGAACTTGTGCTTGGCGTTTCGCTTGCGTGCGACGAGGCCGGGGCGACGCTGAGCCTAGTCAACGGTACGGAAGAAACGCGCACCTCCACCATCCGGGAGGCGTTGGTTGACGGCTTCATTTTGGGCCATAGCGTAGACATCGACCTGATCACCTCGGCGCAGCGCCGGCGCTTGCCATTCGTCATCCTCGAAAGCGATGCCGGCCCGGATATCAATTCGATCCGGATCGACGGCAGGAGCGGAGCGCTGATGGCTGTCGGGCACCTGGCTGCTCTCGGGCACCGGCATTTTGTGATCCTCTCCATCCGGCGCACATCCGGACCACCGATTGTCCACATGCCGGGCAAGGGCAAGCGTGCGATTACCGCGGGCTTTCAGCTCGACTATGAAAGGCTTGATGGCTTCGCCCAAGGCTTGGCGGAGGTCAATCTGTCGATCGATGATTTTCCGATCATCGAAACCACCCCTGGGGAGCCTTCGGCCGGAGCTGTCGTGTTCGATCGATTTCCAGAAGCAACGGCAATCCTGACCATGTCGGACTGGCAGGCAATCACCGTGCTCGACGAAGCGGTTCGTCGCGGCATAGACATACCCGAGCACGTGTCGGTTGTGGGCTTCGATGGCACCGCGGAATCGGCACGTACCACGCCCCCACTCACCACTGTCACGCATGACATCGTCGGGAAGGGTCGCCTTGCTGCCCAGATGGTGTTTGAAAACGGCCAGCCGAGGCAGATCATCATGTCGGTTGAGCTGGCGGTCCGCGGATCGACGGGTCCGCCGCGTTGAGGAAATCCGCAAGGATCGCGATTGGCGCGCAGCACGCCGCGCTGCCGAACGCATGACGCGTCGCCCCCTTTCCGTGCCGCAGGCGCTTAAGAGACGCCGCGTTTGCGCCAGCCAGCGGACCATCGGGAACTCGGGGTGTGTTGAGATTCAAGCCAGGCCGCGCCGACATGGTGGTTTTCGAGAGCGTATGTTCGGGTACGAGAACCCGGAAGCGCAGGAAGTCCGCTTCTGGATCGAGAGACGTTCCGGCCAGTTCAATGTGCGATCGAATGCGTCGCTGTCATGCGTGGATCAATGGAGCACAACGTCAGCGTGTGAAGTCCACCGGAACCGTCGACCAAAATGAAAGCCGGGGAACTCCGTTATATTTGCGGCGTCTAAAAGAAGTTGAAGCGGCGCGGCGCTTGTGGTTCCCTTCCCTCCTGACGCGGAGAAATGACCATGCGCCTGGCGGTTTTGACGTGCCTTGTGGCTATTGGTGGCTTGTGCGGCTTCGCACCGTCGGCATCGGCTGACACGAAGGTGCTGGTCAAGACCCGAACCTACGACATATCAGGAACCACGGGCGCCGCCCTGATCGAGGCCATGGACCGGAAAGGTCCGAAGCGGCACGGCTTCATGACGCACGCCATCGCGCTGGCCGCCTATACGGTAAATTGGGACCTTGAGATCACCAGGGAGGGTGGTGTCTGCCGTCTGCGGCAGGCCAATGGGACACTCGATCTCACCTACACCTTACCGCGCATGGTCTCAGCCGCGACGCCGGCGCTTCAGAAGCGCTGGAAGCGGTTTTTCGCGGGCGTTCGTGCCCACGAGCATAACCACGGCCGCATCGCCAGGACAATGATGCGGGCGACCGAGAAATCGATCACCGGACTGGAACTCGCCGACAACTGGGTTTGCAGCAAGACGCATCGCGAGGCGAGGCGCCGGATCAAGGCTGTCTATGCCGAATACGAGGCGAAACAGAACGCTTTCGACGCGCGCGAGCATCGCGCCGGCGGCCATGTCGAGCGCCTCATCGGTGCCCTGTTGCGCAAGCAGTAGGCGCTCAGCTTCGAGTCCTGCCGTCCTGTCTCACGGAGGCGGTTGCGGTTTCATGTTCGTCGACCGGCTTTTTCTGTTCCGGCCTGAGCGAGAATTCCACCATCAGCGGAACATGGTCGGAGCCGGTACCTTCCAGCCTCGACACCGAATGGATGAGAACCGCGCCCTTGCTGAAAACCTGGTCGATCGGCAGTCCGGCGAAGCGCAGGAAATCCGGCAGCTCGATATAGAGCCAGGTCGGCCCCGGCGAAGGCGCCACGGTCAGCTTGCCAAGGTCTGCGACGCGCCGGACGGCGGCGCTCCACGGCACTGCATTGCAGTCGCATGCCATGATCGATGTTTCGCCGAGCGAGGCGAACTCCCCCGACAATCCGCCGATCTGCTGTGACTGGTTGCGCGGCCATGGCCAGGTGAGGTGCATGGCGGCGACGTCGACGTCGATTCCGCCGAAATCGACCGTCGCGATGGCCATCGCACCGCGGCCATCGCAGCGCGGTTGCGTGCCGGTGGCAAACGGCCGTCTGGACAGCAGCGCAACGCCGAAAACGCCATTGGGGTAGGGGCAGAGGATCCGGTAAGGATAGGCACTGGCGAGAAGGCCGAGCTTCGCCTTCCACATGTCGGATACCTCATCGAGGGCGATCACATCAGGCTGGGTCCGGCCGATCAGCGACAGGACTTTTTCAGGCGTTGGATTGTTGAACCGCAGATTCATCTGCAGCAGGCGGTAGACCGCCTGGTCACCGGGGTAGACCGCCTGGTCACCGGGGACCGCCTGATCGCCGGCCTCAGCTTCGTAGGCTGCCTGGACCGGCCACAGGCGGGGCACCGACAGGGCGTTCGAGGTGGTGGCAAAGGCAGCCACCGCAAAGAGCAGTGCTGCGGCCGCCTCTAGGCGAAACGAGGTCGCCAGCAGCGGCAGCGCGCAAAGCGCCATCAGCACAGCAAGATGAGCGCGGAAATGAGCGAAGGAATCGAAGGCCGGATGCAGCGTTCCGAAAAACCCGGCCACCAGCGCGACCGAGAAGACGAGCATTGCTACGAATGCTGCCGACGCCATCATGTTTCGAACGCGTGCCATCTACTTTGTTTATCGGCAGAAATGCAGCCCAAATCAAGATTACGAAATGCCCTGCCGCGCGGTTACCAAGGTCCGGTCGATGCAAGCCGATCGGTGCTACTGGAACGCCGTCTCCGAAAAGCTTCTGAGCTTGCGCGAATGCAACCGTTCCATCGGCATCTCGGCCAGCTTTTCCATCGCCCTGATGCCGATGGTCAAATGCTGTGCCACTTGTCGCTTGTAGAACTCGGTCGCCATGCCGGGCAGCTTCAATTCGCCATGCAGGGGCTTGTCCGAGACGCAAAGCAGGGTGCCATAGGGCACGCGGAAACGGAAGCCATTGGCTGCGATCGTCGCCGATTCCATGTCGAGCGCGATCGCCCGTGACTGCGACAGCCGCTGCACCGGCCCCCGCTGGTCGCGCAACTCCCAGTTGCGGTTGTCGATGGTGGCGACGGTGCCGGTGCGCATGATGCGCTTGAGGTCGTAGCCGGAAAGGCCGGTGACTTCGGCGACCGCCTCCTGCAGCGCAACCTGGATTTCGGCCAGCGGCGGGATCGGCACCCAGACCGGAAGATCGTCGTCCAGAACATGGTCTTCCCGCACGTAGGCATGCGCCAGCACATAGTCGCCCAGCGCCTGGGTGTTACGCAGCCCGGCGCAATGGCCGAGCATCACCCAGGCATGCGGCCTGAGCACCGCGATGTGGTCGGTGATCGTCTTGGCGTTGGAGGGGCCGACGCCGATGTTGACCATGGTGATGCCGCCATGGTTCGGCTTCTTCAGATGATAGGCCGGCATCTGCGGCAGGCGCGGCGGTGCCACGCCATCGCTAGGCGCGCTTTGTCCAGCCTTGGTGACGACGTTTCCCGGCTCGACGAATTCGACGTATCCGCCGCCGCCATTCGCCATCAGCTTGTGCGCACGGGCGACGAATTCGTCGATGTAGAACTGGTAGTTGGTGAACAGCACGAAATTCTGGAAATGCTGCGGACTGGTCGCCGTGTAGTGCGACATCCGGTGCAGCGAGTAGTCGATGCGTTGCGCCGTGAACGCCGCCAGCGGCCTGGCTTCGCCTAACGCCACTTCGAACGTGCCGTTGGCGATCTGGTCGTCGGTGCCGTCGAGGTCCGGCACGTCGAACAGGTCACGAATCGGCCGCCTGATGCGCTCGGCTGCCGCGCCGTCGACATGGGAGCCTTCCAGGAACGCGAAATGCAGCGGGATGGGCGTCGTTGATTCCGAAACCGTGACCGGAACGCCGTGATTGCGCATGATCAGGCCAAGCTGTTCGGTAAGATAGCGTTCGAAAAGGGCAGGCTGGGTTATGGTGGTCGAGAAATGCCCAGGTGTCGGCATGTGGCCGTAAGCCTGCCGCGAGTCGATCTGGGTGAATGAAGTCGTGGTGACGCCGACCTCGGGATAGAAGGCCCGGTAGCGCTTGTTGTTGTCGCCGCCTGCGGCGAGCGCCGTAAATGAATCGCGCAGGAATTTGGTGTTGCGATCGTAGAGGACCTGCAAGGCCGCGACGGCCTTTCCTGCATCATTAAAGCTTTGCCGACCAAACGGCTCCGGCATCACGACTGAGTCTATGGCTTGGGGATAGATTCGCTTTTCCATGACCCAATATAGAGGCTTGGCCATGCGGTTGGGAGGGGCCAAAGGGTCGTTTTTTGTTTTTGGATAGTTTCGATGAAGGCCGATTGCGCCTAGCCGCGCCGCAGGCTGACCAACAGCACAAAGCCGACGCCGGTCTTCTTCAACGCCGGCGCTTCGATCGTCGAGCCGGCATCGGCGCGCATCGAGGGCACGGCCAGAACCGGCGCTGCAAGAACCATCAGGATGAGCGTCGCCCGCGGCACAAGCCGAAGGGTCTTGAGGGCGTTGGCGATGATGCGGTTCATGGTGTGTTGCTTCTCTCTAAGGGTTTCTGTCGGCGTCAATGGCGAAGGTGGCTCGGGCAACCGAACCGGCAGGAATTGGCCTGGTCCCAGGAGCGGGCTGGGCGGCCGGCCTCGGCAACGAGGATGGCGAACGACATGCCGAACAGGCTCATCAGCAGGCAGACGATGGTGAAGCGGCGGGCGAACATTGCGTGGTGTCTCCTTCAACACGCATGAGAATGCCCTTATGCAACTGAACCGGTTCTGATGCCGGCGTTCATCTGCGGTTCAAATTTATCGACGGAGGGTCGAGTGCCCGCCGCCACCGCGCCGTCGCCGGCCACGAGCGCCGCCGCAGTCTTGCTACCGACATCCAATCTTGCTGCCGACAAGGGCGGGTAAAATTGCTATTAGGGCGCTGAAGGCACGGCCCGCACGATTGATCCGTTGTCCCAAGCAGACGGCGCAAACAAAAAAGGGGCCTTCGCGGCCCCGTTTTCAATTTGTGGCAGCGGAAACGATTAGAGCTTGTGCCAGGTCTGGCTCCTGCAGATCAGCCCGCCGAGCACGCAGCCGCTCATCTTGAGCGAAGCGCCCGAGACCGAGGCCTTGCCCGAATAGGTCTTGTCGGTCTCCGGGTCGGTTATGGTCCCCGTATATTTGTTGGCGCCGGACACCTTGAACGAACCGATGCGCTTGCCGGCAAACTTGCCTGATTTGAGCGTGATCGAAAATGCACCGCCGCCGCTTGAGATGGCGGCAGTCGAACCAGCTTGCGTTTTCCAGTTGCCTTCGATCGGATCGGCCCAAGCCGCGCCGGCCATGATCAAGGTGGCCGCAAGGGCCATGCTGATTTTGCGAAACATGTTTCTCCTCCCTCTGGGCATCCGGCCGGGTGTTCCGCCCCGCCTGTCTGCCTTTTACGCAAACGTAAGCTAATTCACCTCCCGACAAAACAAAAGCGGTGCCGCTGCGGAAGACTTCAGGATTTCCTGGCCGCACGAAGCGGTCTCGTCGGTGGGAAATGAAAAGTTCGCAACTCCGTCTTTGTCTCCCGTGGTTAGCGGAGTCTTGATCTTCGCCTCGCAAATTTTCGTCAAATTTAGTGCAAACCGGCGCAATTGCTGGCTTTGCATCCTTAACGAATTCTCGCGTTTACCTCTTGTTTTAGCTTTGTTTTCCTCAAATTAAGCACGCCACTTAACCGCGGATTCAAGCCTCCGGTTCATTCTCGAAAGCATCGAAAGAGCGGCCACCCCCAAGGGTTATCAACAGACACCAAGGGACAGAACGAGGCAGCTCTCGGGAGCCTGACAGGGGCTAGAACAGGGGATTGAAATGGCACGTTTTGAAATGCCTGAAGCCGGCTTCGGCGCCATGGGGGCAACTGCCCAGGCCGACATTCTTTTCGAACTGGGCATGATGTATGCGACCGGCCGCGATTGCGAGACCGATGTCGTCGCCGCCCACAAATGGTTCAACATCGCTGCGATCAAGGGCTCGGTCCGCGCCGCGGAACTGCGCTCGGAATTGTCGGTCGCCATGTCGAAGGTCGAGATCGCCAGGGCGCTGCGCGAAGCCCGCGAATGGATGACGATGCACTAAGCTGGCCCTGAACTCATCAGGCACCGAGATGATCGATAGGGACGCTTCAGGTCAACGCCGCGCAAGACGGCAGGACCTGCAGGAACAAGGCCGCGCAAGACGGTCGTACCAACAATGACAAGAACGCGGCAGGCCGGATACGGCCAAGCTGCGCGACGGACGGGGAAGGCGAGCGGTTTTCGGACGCGGGAGCGCTTGGGATCGTTCGATCGACAAAAGCCGCGACCGGCCGGAACAAGGCCGGCGTGGTTTTTGTGTTCAGGCCTCAGGTTGCAGGCCCAATCGAGTGCCGCCGATGCGCCTAGACAGGCCTAGCGAAGGGTGAGATTCTCCCGGCCACTCTGGAAGAGGCGCGGCCGGGACGGCCGCGCGAGAGTGGAGGAGTTGTATCACCATGAAAAAGTTGGGTATTTTGAGCGCGGCCGTAATAGGCCTGGTGATGAGCGCGCCGATTGCCTTCGCCGAAGACATCACCTTTTCGGTGGTCGGACCGATGACCGGACAGCTTGCCACCATCGGCGACCAGTTCAAGCAGGGCGCGCAAGCCGCCGCCGACGCGATCAACGCCGCTGGAGGTGTCGAAGGCCGCCAGATCAAGCTCGACGTCCAGGATGACCAGTGCGATCCGAAGCAGGCGGTTTCGGTCGCCAACCGCATCGTCGCCAACGGGGTCAAGTTCATCGATGGCCATGCCTGCTCGGGCTCGAGCATCCCGGCCTCGGCCGTGTATGCCGAAGCCGGTGCGCTGATGATGAGTCCGGCTTCGTCGAACCCAGAGCTGACGGACGCGGCGGCGAAAGCCGGCTGGCCGACGATCATGCGCCTTTATACGCGCGACGATGCGCAGGGCGCCTTCATCGGTCCATGGATCGCCAAGAAATATGCCGGCAAGAAGGTCGTCATCATGCATGACAAGAGCGCCTATGGGCAGGGCGTGGCCGATGCCGTCAAGGCGACGATGAACCAGAACGGTCTCAAAGAGATCCTCTACGAGGGCATCAACGCCGGCGAAAAGGACTACTCGGCGCTTGTCACCAAGCTCAAGGAACTGAAGGCTGATGTGGTCTATTTCGGCGGCTACCACCCCGAGGCCGGCCTCATCCTGCGCCAGTCGGCGGAACAGAACCTCAAGTTCCAGCTGATCATGCCGGACTCGATCGCCACCCCGGAATTCTGGCAGGTTGCTGGCCCGGCCGGCGAAGGCACCATGTTCGTCTTCCCGTCGGATCCGCGGGCCAAGCCCGAAGCCAAGGAAGCCATCGAAAAGATCAAGGCGGGCGGCTTCGTGCCCGAGGGCTTTACGCTGTTCTCCTATGCCGTGATCCAGGCCTTTGCCGAGGGTATCAAGCGCGCCGGCAGCGACGACCCGGCCAAGGTTGCCGAAGCGTTGAAGAACGGCGAGCCGATCAGCACCGTCGTCGGCCCTGTCACTTTCGATGAAAAGGGCGACCTCAAGAACGTCAGCTACGACATCAACCAGTGGCACGACGGCAAATACGCGCCGATCCAGCCGTAACAATTGGCGTCGCTTGCGGTAAAACGGAAATGGCCGCGTCAGACCGGCCATTTTCATTTGGGCATGCGTTTGTGGCGCGTGTCTTCAACGTCACCTTATGAATGGGGGAACAGCGGTCAGCCGTGGGCTTCCTCGGCAAAACGCACCAGCACGGTCCCGTCGGTGACCTGCGCGCCTTCCGCTGCGATTTCGGCGATCGTGCCGTCATGGGTGGCGGAAATCGTGTGTTCCATCTTCATCGCTTCCAGGATCAACAGCGGCTGGCCCTTGATGACGGCCTCGCCCTTGGCTGCACGCACCAGCTTGACCAGACCCGGCATCGGCGCCCGCAGGCTGTCAGAACCGGCGGCGATTTCGTCGGCCCTTGCCAACGGGTCCGGCACCGCGAAGCTGTAGCCGACGGCGCCCGAAAAGACAGTGACATGGCCCGGCCAGCGGGCAAGGCGAGAGCCAGCGCGCAGATCAAGCGCGCTGTTATTGTTATAAGGTGCGTCCAGTGCCACTTGGAAGCGCCCGTCCGGCGGCAGTACCGACACTAGCGCGACAATCTCGTCCTCGCCGTAGCGCAGTCGCGTGCGCCGCGGAACAGTGTGGAAATGCGCATAGCCGGCAAGCGACGACCATGGATCGTCGGACGGCGCCTGAGCCCCGGCGCCGGACGCCGCAAATGCGGCTGCGGCGACGATCTCGCTGCTCGGCGGCGGCACTGCGGTCAGCGCTTGCTGATGCCTGCCGATCAGGCCGGTATCGACATCACCTGCCGAAAAATCCGCGTCAGCGGCAAGAGCGGCGAGAAAGGCGGTGTTGACGGTCGAGCCGGCGATCTCGGTCTGCGAAAGGGCCATGCTCAGCGCTTCGAGCGCCGCCTGCCTGCCCTTGCCGTGGACGATCAGCTTGGCGATCATTGGATCGTAGAAGGGCGAGATGGCATCGCCGGCCCGCACGCCGGTCTCGATCCGCATGCTGGCGCCCTCGGGCGCAGTATCCGGAAATTTCAGGTGATGCAGCGTGCCCGTCGCCGGCAAAAAACCCTTTGCCGCGTCCTCGGCATAAATGCGCGCTTCGAAGGCATGGCCGGAGAGCGTGGTCTCGCTCTGCGTCTTCGGCAGTTTTTCGCCGGACGCCACCCGCAACTGCCACTCGACCAGATCGGTACCGGTAACCATTTCGGTGACCGGGTGCTCGACTTGCAGGCGGGTGTTCATTTCCATGAACCAGAAGCGGTCGGCCTTCAGCCCTTGCGAGGCATCGACGATGAACTCGATCGTGCCGGCGCCGGAATAATTGATCGCCTTGGCGGCCTTCACCGCCGCCTCCGTCATCGCTTTGCGCAATGCTGGCGTCATGCCGGGGGCGGGGGCTTCCTCGATCACCTTCTGATGGCGGCGCTGCGCCGAGCAGTCGCGCTCGTAGAGATGCACGACGTTGCCGAAGATATCGCCGAATACCTGAACCTCGATGTGGCGCGGCTTGTCGATATATTTCTCGACCAGCACGCGGTCGTCGCCGAAAGCGGCCTTGGCCTCGCGCCGCGCACCCGACAGCGCCTCGGAAAAGTCGTCGGGGTGTTCCACGCGCCGCATGCCCTTGCCACCGCCACCGGCGCGCGCTTTGATCAGGACGGGATAGCCGATCTCGCGTGCCTTGGAGGCGAGCAGCACAATCTCCTGCGCCTCGCCGTGATAGCCCGGCACGACAGGCACGCCGGCCTTCTCCATCAGCCGCTTGGCCGCGTCCTTCAGCCCCATGGCGCGGATCGAGGCGGCCGACGGGCCGATGAAGACGAGCCCCGCCGCCGTCACCTGATCGACGAAATCGGGGTTTTCCGAGAGGAAGCCGTAGCCCGGATGGATGGCCTCGGCGCCGGTGGCCAAAGCCGCGGCGATGATCTTGTCGCCGCGCAGATAGCTTTCGCCGACCGGGGAGGGACCGATATGCACCGCCTCGTCGGCCATCTCGACATGCAAAGCCCCGGCGTCGGCGTCGGAATAGACGGCAACGCTACGTACGCCCAGCTTGCGCGCCGTGCGGATCACCCGGCAAGCGATCTCGCCGCGGTTGGCGATCAGGATTTTGGCGAACATGAAACCTCCCGGATTTTCCGCGGGCGGTGCCAGTCAGCCAGGCGACTGACTATTTGGAAAGCGCGATCTGACAGCCGCCGCTCGCAAGCCTGACTTTCCACTTTTTCAAGCCTGACTGACAGTTCCGCAGCGCCAGATCTTCCGCCGCCTTTTGCGACGGTGCGTTCAGCCGCGCGCCGCAAATGATGGAGATGTCGACGACGCGCGAATAAAAGGTCGTTGCATAGGCTGAATGGCCGCTGGCCGCCACATAGGCGTTGTACGTCTTGGTACACGGATCCTTCGGGTTTCCAGCCAAAGTCGGGTAGAAACGGATGTCGCCTTTGTTGCCCGCCAGTGATTCCGCAGCGCTGCCGCCTGGAACAGCTAATATAAGAAGCCCTGCAAGTATCGATACAGTAGTTTTCTGAGAAAGTCGCAGTCTCATCTTCGCCCCATCCCCATGGAAATTGCAAATCAGCAATAGCCGCAATTTTTCCGTCTGGCCAGTTCGATGTTTGAAAATGAGTCTGAAGGGTGTGGATGGGATTTCTCATCGGGACAGGTCACGCTCCCGCCAAGCGCAGCAACGCCTGCTGGTATAGTTCTGCCGTCTGCTGGTCGAAGCAGCAGAAAATGACAGTTTCCGGAACCGCGTTCTGGCCGACGAAGGCGCTCACGGTGCCAACGGCGATCTGCGTCGCCTGGTCCTTTGGATACCGGTATACACCGGTCGAGATCGCCGGGAATGCCACGGTCCGGCAATCCTTGGCGACGGCGAGTTCGAGCGACCGGCGATAGCAGGAGGCGAGCAGATGGGCTTCACCTTTGCCGCCGCCTTGCCAGACCGGACCGACCGTGTGGATGATATAGCGTGCCGGCAGCCTGTAACCCTTGGTGAGTTTTGCGTCGCCGACCTTGCAGCCATTGAGTGTTCGGCATTCGGCCAGAAGCTCAGGGCCGGCCGCCCGGTGAATGGCGCCGTCGACGCCACCGCCGCCCAGAAGTGACGTGTTGGCGGCGTTGACGATGGCATCGACCGCCAGCTTCGTAATGTCGCCGATATGAACGCGAATCCTCTGATTGATTTCGCTCATCTCACATCCTGAACACGCCGAACCGTGTCTCCTCGATCTCGGCGTTCAGCGCGGCTGAAAGGCTGAGCGCCAGCACCTCGCGCGTCATGGCCGGATCGATGATGCCGTCGTCCCAGAGTCGGGCGGAGGAATAGAGCGGGTGACCCTCATGCTCGTATTTCATCAGGATCGGCTTCTTGAATTTTGCCTCCTCCTCCGCGCTCCATTCCCCGCCCTTGCGCTCGATCCCCTCGCGCTTGACGACGGCCAGCACGGTGGCCGCCTGCTCGCCGCCCATCACCGAAATGCGGGCATTCGGCCACATCCACAGGAAGCGCGGCGAATAGGCGCGTCCGCACATGCCGTAATTGCCGGCGCCGAACGAGCCGCCGATGATGATGGTTACCTTCGGCACCCGGGCAGTGGCGACCGCCATCACTAGCTTGGCGCCGTCCTTGGCGATGCCGCCGGCCTCGTATTTTCGCCCCACCATGAAGCCGGTGATGTTTTGCAGGAAGATGAGCGGGATCTTGCGCTGGCAACACAGCTCGATGAAATGCGCGCCCTTCAGCGCGCTTTCGGAGAACAGCACGCCGTTGTTGGCGATGATGCCGACCGGCATGCCATTGAGATGGGCAAAGCCGGTGACCAGCGTGGTGCCGTAATTCTGCTTGAACTCATCGAAGTCGGAGCCGTCGACGATGCGGGCGATCACTTCACGCACGTCATAGGGCTGGCGCAGATCGGTCGGCACGATACCGTAGAGCTCATCGGCTGCATGAAGTGGCGGACTCGGATCGCGAAGTGCCAGCCCGATCTCCTTCTTTCGATTCAGGTTCTTGACGATGCGGCGCGCGATCGCCAGCGCATGCTCGTCGTCCAGCGCAAAATGGTCGGCAACGCCGGAAAGCCGCGTGTGGACGTCGGCGCCGCCCAGCTCCTCCGCGCTGACGTCCTCGCCGGTGGCGGCCTTCACCAGCGGCGGGCCGCCGAGGAAGATGGTCGCCTGGTTGCGCACCATGATCGTCTCGTCCGACATCGCCGGCACATAGGCGCCGCCCGCCGTGCACGAACCCATGACGCAGGCGATCTGTGGTATGCCCGAAGCCGACATGTTGGCCTGGTTGTAGAAGATGCGGCCGAAATGGTCGCGGTCGGGAAACACCTCGTCCTGATTGGGTAGATTGGCGCCGCCGCTGTCGACCAGATAGACGCAAGGCAATCTGTTCTGCAGCGCGATTTCCTGGGCGCGCAGATGCTTCTTCACCGTCAGCGGATAATAGGTGCCGCCCTTCACCGTGGCATCGTTGACGACGACCATGACTTCGGTGCCTTCGACGCGGCCGATGCCGGCGATGATGCCGGCCGATGAGATGTCTTCGCCGTACATCGACCATGCAGCGAACTGGCCGATTTCAAGGAATGCCGAGCCGGTGTCGAGCAATTGGGCAAGGCGCTCGCGCGGCAAAAGCTTGCCGCGGCTCTGGTGGCGCTCACGCGCTTCCTGCGAGCCGCCACGCTCGACGGTTGCCGCCTTTTCCGCAATGTCGGCGACCAGCGCCCGCATGCGCTCGGCATTGGCGCGGAAGGTGCCGGAGGCGGGCGAGATCTGGGAGGTGAGGGTGGGCATGATGTTACCGGATCAGTTCGATCTTGCAGCCGATATCCAGGTCGCCCCAGTCACGGTCAGCGGTGACGGCAATGGCGTTCTCGCGAATTGCCAGTGCGAGGCAGGCGCGATCGCCCAGCGACAAGCCGCGATGCCGCGTCAACTCGCGAAGCTGACCGGCGGCGATGCCCATCATTTCGTCGAAAACAGCGACCGGCATGCCGAGGCTGGCGAGGTCGTCCGCGGCCTCTTCCATGCTGCGTCCCCTGTCGATCAGCTTGGCGATGATTTCGGCCGCATTGACGGAGCTGCATTGCGCATCCGGCGCGAAACCCAAGGCAATATCGGTGCCTTTCTCGTTGAGCAGGATCGCAAGCGCCGCCGAGCTGTCCATGACGTAAGGTTTCACTTCGCTCCCTTCCTCGCAATCCCTTCGGCATGAAGCCGGTCCAAACGTTTATCGCTTCGACGCTGTTCTTCCCGCCGCTCTTTGAGAAATTCGTCGACGACGCTTTCCTCAGGCCTTTTCAACGCCGACAATTCCGCCTGGACGCGCCTGAGATTCCGAAGCCACGACCTTACCCGCAATTCGCCGTTCTCGACGTGAAGGATCAAGTCTTCACCAGGCTTCACGCCCATTTCCTCGCGCATCGCAGCCGGGATAACGAAGCGTCCGCCCTCGCCAAGTCTAACGCGCTCGCGTTTCGCTGGAACCCGGAGCGGAGTTTTCCGAGCTCCGGCCTCGAATTGTGTTTGCGGATTTTCGTCAAACCCAGCCTTTTCGGTTCCGTTCGCCATAGTCTGCCTCGTTCTCGAAATGTGGCACATTCTAGTCAATATGGCACAATTGGCTAATCATGGCAAAGATTCAAAAAAGGGACCACTAGATCGCATCCGCCATGATTTCGCGCCCGATCAGCCAGCGGCGGATTTCACTGGTGCCGGCGCCGATCTCATAGAGCTTGGCGTCGCGCAAAAGCCGCCCAGTCGGATAGTCGTTGATGTAGCCGTTGCCGCCCAGCAGCTGGATGGCGTCGAGCGCCATCTGCGTCGCCTTCTCGGCAGCGAACAGCACGCAAGCGGCGGCGTCCTTGCGGCTCGTCTCGCCGCGGTCGCAGGCGGCGGCCACGGCATAGACATAGGCGCGCGCGGCATTCATAGTCGTATACATGTCGGCGAGCTTGCCCTGCACCAGCTGGAACTCGCCGATCGGCTGGCCGAACTGCTTGCGTTCGTGCACATAAGGTATTGCCACATCGAGGCACGCCGCCATCAGCCCGATCGGGCCGCCGGCGAGCACGGTGCGCTCGTAGTCGAGGCCCGACATCAGCACTTCGACGCCGCGCCCTTCCTCATGCAGCACATTGTCGAACGGCACCTCGACGTCTGAAAAAACCAGTTCGCCGGTGTTGGAGCCGCGCATGCCGAGCTTGTCGAGCTTTTGCGCGACGGAAAATCCGGCAAAATCCTTTTCGACGATGAAGGCGGTGATGCCGCGCGAATGGAGCTCCGGATCGGTCTTGGCATAGACGACCAGCGTCTCGGCGTCCGGGCCGTTGGTGATCCACATCTTGGTGCCGTTGAGCACGTAGTGGTCGTTGCGCTTTTCGGCACGCAGTTTGAGCGACACGATGTCGGAGCCGGCGCCGGATTCCGACATTGCCAGCGCGCCGACCTTTTCGCCGGTGCACAGCGCAGGCAGATATTTCTGCTTCTGCGCAGGCGTTGCCCAGCGATTGATCTGGTTGACACAGAGGTTGGAATGAGCGCCGTAGGAGAGGCCGACCGATGCCGAGGCGCGGGAAATCTCCTCCATAGCGACAACATGAGCGAGATAGCCCATGCCGGTGCCGCCGAAATCCGGATCGGCGGTGATGCCGAGCAGGCCGAGCCCACCGAGCTCGGCCCACAGATGCGCCGGAAATTCGTTCGAGCGGTCGATCTCGGCGGCGATCGGCGCGATCTTGTCCTGGGCGAAGCGCCGCACCAGGTCGCGCAGCGCCTCGATGTCTTCGTCAAGCCCGAAGTTAAGTGTGTGCGTGTACATGCCGTTCCTCCCGGCGCACGACCGCGAAATCGAATTCGATTTTCGCGGTGGATCATGCGCAAAATCAAAGTGCTACAGCGTCGTTTGCTCGCCCGGCGCTGTAGGTCGTTGTCGCGCTGCGGGCCTTTGCTCCAACCAGGCGCATCGTCATTGAAAGATATGTGGCGGTTACCTCCGAGATCGATAGCCGCTCGCCCGGCCGGAACCAGACGATGACGCCGGTCATCATCTGGATCAGCGCCATGGCAGTCAGCCCCGTGTCTTCGACGTCGAAGACACCGGCTTCTGCGCCGTCGCGCAAAATGGCGCGCAGCTCCTTTTCATAGGTCGTGCGCATTCGCAGGATCTGCGTCAGGCGATCATGCGACAGGCTGCGCAATTCCATGTTCGAGACATGGGTGGAGTGGCGGCGTTCGATGTGGAAGGCGATGTGGTTTTCGACATAGGCGGCGAGCCTCGTCGCCGGATCGGCCACGACGGGGCGCGCCGCGGCCCACGCCTCGATCAGCCCTTCCATGTGCTCGCGCATCAGCGTGAACAAGAGGTCTTCCTTGGTCGGAAAATAGCGATAGAGCGCCGCGGCCTGCACGCCGACCTCGGCGGCCAGCTGACGCATCGACATTGCCTCGTAGCCAAGACGCGCGATCAGGCTGACCGCCGCCTCGCGGACCGCAGCTTCGGTCTTTTCTCCGTCGGAACCGGTCGTGCGCGCCATGATCGCCTCTCGAGTGGCAATAATAAAACGAACGTTCAATTAATTCAAGCGTGGATTCGATTCCAAGATAAATGACCACGTCTTTTAAATAGTTGACTTAGTCAATCGATTTGGCGATGGTCCTGCAGCGTAGAAATCTCCTGAGAAGGAGCCTGCCATGCCGGATGAGCGGAATGCCATGGTCACCGAAATCCGCCATTTCAACAGGTTTTACACCAGCTTGATCGGGCTGCTCGACGAGACCTTGATGCAGAGCACCTACACGCTGACCGAGGCGCGGGTGCTGTCCGAGCTGGGTCACCGGGCGGGCGCCGTCGCTAGCAACCCGGGCGGCGAGGCAGGGTTTCTCGCGCGAGCGTTCCATCTCGATCTCGGGCCAGCGGCGTCCGGGATTGCCGGCGAACTCCGGCTGGACCCTGCCTATGTCGCGCGGATCCTCAGAAAATTCGCCGCCATGGGCCTGATCGAACTGCGTGCCGACCCGGACGACCGGCGTCGGCGCATCCTGTCGCTGACCGCGCGGGGAAACTCGGAACTGGCCACGCTGCAGGCGGCGGCGGACCGCGATCTTACCCGGCTGACGGCCGGCCTGGCCGACAACGAAGCCGCCGAGCTTGCGGACGCCTTGAAGCGGGTCATGTGCCTGCTCGGCGACGGGGGGAAATAGCGGCAGGGCTTTGCGATCCTCAGTTCCCCCGTGCCGCCGCCAGCGCACCGGGCAGCTCCTCAGCAAAAATGTCGAGCTCGTGGTCGAGGCCGACGCTGACCCGGATGCAGCGGTCGAGCACCGGCACCATCGGCTTGCGGATGAACACATCGCGCGACAGCAGCGCCTGCAGCACCTTCAGGGCGAAGGCGCCGTCGCCGCCGCAGTCTATGGTGACGAAATTGGTCGCCGACGGCAGCGGCTTCAGCCCATTCGCCTCGGCTATTTCAGCGATGCGGCGGCGGCCGGCAGCGACCCGCGCCACCACGCTTTGCAGATAGTCCTGATCGGCCAGCGCCTCGACACCGGCGATCTGCGCCATGCGGCTGACGCCGTAATGGTTGCGGATCTTCTCGAAATCGCGGATCACCTGGGCGTCGGCCATCGCGTAGCCGCAGCGTATGCCGGCCAGCCCGTAGGCCTTCGAGAAGGTGCGCATGCGGATGACGTTCGGCCGCGCGACATCGATCGGCGGCAGCGCCGACGCCGGGCCCAGCTCGCCATAGGCCTCGTCGAGCACCAGCATGGTGGTCTCCGGCAGGGCTTCGATGAAGCGGATGAGTTCGGCCGCCTCCCACCAGCTGCCCATCGGATTGTCCGGGTTGGACAGGTAGACCAGCGGCGCATTTTCCTTGGCGACCGCAGCCAATAGGCCGTCCAGGCTTTCCCGGTCGTTCTCGTAGGGAGCCGCGACAAGCCGGCCGCCGACGCCGGCAATATGGAAATTGAAGGTCGGATAGGCGCCGAGCGAGGTGACCACCGCGTCGCTCGGCGCCACATACATGCGCGCCACCAGACTGAGCAACCCGTCTATGCCTTCGCCGACCACCACGTTTTCGGCGCGGACACCAAGATGCGCGGCGATGGCCACCTTCAAATCGTGATTGTCGGGGTCGCAATACATCCACATGTCGCGGGCGATGTCGGCCATGCGGGCGATGACGCGCGGCGAAGGCCCGAAACTGCTCTCATTGGCGCCGATGCGGGCGCGAAACGCACGGCTGCGGTCACGCTCCTGCGCTTCCGGGCCCACAAACGGCACCGTCGAGGGGAGCGCGCTGATGATTGGCGTGAGGGGAGGGCGCTGGCGCATGGCAAAGGCTCGTCGAAAAGGGCCTTCTTGCTAGCGCGGCACAGTTGGCCGCGCAAGCTCCCTCCTTGGCTGCAACCACCATGCTGGATTCTCCCCGCTCTTTTTGCTAGCGAGATATCATGAACAATCGACTCCCACCTGCTTGGTCAAAGCACATCAAGCCCGGACCCGCGCCGAAAGCGAAGGTGCCGATAGCGAAGCCGTTAGCGAGCCCGCAGAAAGGAAACGCCCAATCGCGTGCGCAGGCCGACGATGCGCTGCTGAAACAGGCATATACCTTTCAGCAGGCCAAGCGGCTCGACGAGGCTCAGGACCTATGCCTTCGGGTTCTGGCGCGCACGCCAAACCATCCGCTCGCCTTGTACATCCTGGGCACCGTATACCTGGGTTACGATGATGAGAGGGCCTTGCGATATTTCGCACGGGCGGTCGGCGAGGAACCTAAAAACCCCTACTACCACCTCAGCCTGGGCGAGGCCTATGTGAAGGTCAGCGAGTATTCGCCAGCGATCAAGCATATTCAGTATGCCTTGGAACTGCAGCCCGGCCTAATCGAAGCACTTTGCGCATTGGGGCGCACTTACACGGAGTTTGACAAGCCCGACATGGCTTTGCCGCTTTACGAGAAGGCGCTGAAAATCAACCGCGATCATCCCAAGGTGCGAGCCGGGCTGGCCGGCGCGCTCAGCGGCCTGGGGCGTATGGATGAAGCCGCCGTCTATCTGAAAGAAGCGATCGATCGCCGTATTGGGGTGCCGGCTGCCTACAACGACCTTGTACAGACGCGAAAGTTCACCGAGGAGCCCGAGGAGCTCCAATCCATCCTTCGCGAACTCGGTAATCCGAAACTTGGTTCGGAAGCCGCGCAGCAACTCCATCACGCCGCCGGCAAGGTGCTGAACGACCTCAAGCGCTATGATGAGGCATTCGACCACTTCAACAGGGCGAAACAGGCCTCAGGCCACAAGTTCGATATCGACTTGTATCGTCGGTGGATCGATTCGATGATTGAGACCTTCACGCCGGACTTTTTGGCTGCCCGGGCCGGCTATGGAAATCCTTCCGAAATGCCTGTGTTCGTGGTTGGCATGCCCCGCTCGGGAACGACGCTCACGGAGCAGATCTGCGCCAGCCATCCCGATGTTCATGGTGCAGGGGAGCTTAGCAAACTAAGGCGGGTCGCGAATGCGATCGGTCTCAAGACATCATCGGCTGGAGATTTGCACCAGCCAATCACGTCGATCACGGAAGACCTGTCCAGAACCTTGGCCGAAGAGCATCTGTCCTACTTGCGGGAGCGGGCGCCTGCCGCACTTCGCGTCGTGGATAAGACGCCGCACAATTTCGAACTGATCGGCCTTATCGGGCTTCTCTTCCCCAACGCACGCATCATTCATTGCCGTCGTGACGCCATCGACAATTGCGTCTCTTGCTTTGTCCTCAACTTCAGCGAGGCACACAGCTACAATACCGACTTGCAGACACTCGGGCTGTATTATCGCGAGTATGACCGCCTGATGCAGCATTGGAACGAGGTTTTTCCGGGCCTTATCTTCGAAAATCGCTACGAAACGCTGGTCGAGGACCAGGAAGCGCAATCACGCCGCCTGATAGATTATCTCGGGCTGCCCTGGGATGATGCCTGCCTGCGCTTTTTCGACAGGGATGGTTCGGTCAACACGCCCAGTCGCTGGCAGGTTCGTCAACCGATTTACAAATCGTCGGTCAAGCGCTGGAAGAATTACGAAAACGAAATTCAGCCGCTGATACAGTCGCTGGGCGATCTTGCAGAGATTTGACTTGAGGCCGGCGGTCCGCATTGCGCGGGTCACGAGGGTCGCAAGCGCATAGGCTTGCTGACCGATTTCTAGCGTGCGGCCGGTACCTGTCAGCATCCTTCGCTTCGTCATCCCAGGGCGGAGCAGGAGCGAAGCGACGTCGCGGAGACCCTGGGATCCATGCCGTTACGGTCGGCAGTGCTCCTCCGGACCAGAACCGAACGCCACCACCCGGCCGGTGTGGATCGTGCCGCGCTCTGGCTCGCGGTCATATAGACGTAACCGGTCGCGGTTGAAGGGTAGCTCGCGCCGTTGCGTATGCAAGTGCCGTTCTGCACAGCTGCATTCTTCGGCTGAGGTAACGGAATGGATCCCAGGGTCTGCGCTCCGCTTCGCGTCACTCCGCCCTAGGATGACGAAGGCATGATCGCCAATCGCCGGCGTTTGAGATTTGGCAATGGAAGGCCAATCTAGCAGATGAAGACCGATCCAGCAGCGAACGACCCTGGCCGGTATCGGCGGCGCCATACATTCCGCCCTTGACAGCCCGCCGATACGAAAAAACCCGGCGGTTGCCCGCCGGGTTGGAGTTCAGTCAGGCAAAGCCTGTTAGAACGAGCGCTGGAAGCGGAGCATGCCGCCGAGGCTGTCTTCGTCGTCCGCAGCGGTCCAGTTGGAGAAGCCGTCCTCGCCGAACTCGCCGGCGTGCAGGTAGTCGACTTCGGCCGTGATCGTCAGGCCGGGAACGATGTCATAGGCAATGTTGGCGGCGATGCCGAGGTTTTCACCTTCGTCATACGAGATCTGGGTGTTGAACGAGGTCTTCTCGTTGATGGTGTAAGTGCCACCGCCCCAGACCGCCCAGTTGCCGGACCACAGCTTGTAGAAGCCGCGGCCGCCGGCGGCGGGGAATGCATAGCCGCCGTCCGTGAGGTTGTCGTCGGTGCCGTAGCCGGCCATGATGAACAGCGACAGGTTCTCCATCGGGGTGACGTCGAGGCGAACCTTGCCGGCGACTTCTTCATAGTTGGCGTCGTAAGCAATGACGCCGGTGATGGCGCCCCAGCCCTGCGTCCACTTCACGCCGCCGACGACATTCGGAACATAGCTGTCGATCGTGAAGTCGCCATAACCTTGTTCGAGCGAGACCACGGCCGAGAAGCCGTTGCCGGCATCGAAGTAGTACTGAACGACGTTGGTGTCGAAACCGCCGTAGGGAACCAGCGTATCCTGGATGACGTTGCCGGCATAACCGATGAACGTATCGAAGGCCGATTCGTCTTTACCGACGCGCAGGCCACCGAGCTGGATCCAGGCGAAGTTCAGCGAAATGCCTTTGTTTTCGGCAGGGTTAAAGACATAGGTCGTGACCGGTAGCAGCGGACCGTCGCCGTCCGGGTCGGTGGTGTCGACGCTGACGTGTCGGTTCCGGTTGCCAAAGTTGAAACGGGTCTCGGTGTAGGTCTTCAAGGTGCCGAGCTCGGTTTCCTGGCCGGTCCAGGTCTTCAGCGTGAAGCGGGCCTGCTTGTAGTACGTGTCCTGCGCGTCACCGTCCTCGACGTCGAAGTTCTCAGCACCATCGAACGAGCCGACGTCGCCGATGCCGATGTCGTAGCGGACATAGCCGCCGATGCGCAGGCAGGTCTCGGTGCCGGGGATGTAGAAGTAGCCAGCGCCGTAGACGTCGCAGATGCGGACGTATTCAGCGGGTTCCGGCTCGGCAACGACGACGGCGTCGGCGGCGCGCGCACCGGAAACTGCGACCAGTGCCGCAGCGGAGCCAAGAAGAAGGCTCTTGATGTTCATTTTCTGACCTCCAGTCAAAAGTTAAAAAACGGGTCTGGGTATTCTTTGCTGAAGGACAGCGTTCCCTGCCCCATCCCCACTACCGAAAAAGATGCGCACCGCGCCGCTCCTTCGAATTCGACATTACCCATGAGGCGGCGGCGTTCAACCACCATCGCATCGGCGAAAGGTCTGTGCGGGTGCTATCCCCCTGCGTTGTTGCACAAATGACACGATTTGGCCTCACTCGGAAAGCTCCCGTTAACCATTGAGCTGTCGGAGACCCTTGGGCGAGCCCTTGCAATCCGGCCGATTCCGGCAATTGCCCCCTCCCGGAATTGCGACGATGTTGTGAGTCGTCAGCCAAGGGATTGCCGCAGAATCGCCGCATGGCAAAAGCGCGGTTTCGGCAGAAGCCGGTTTTTTCAACGATAATGGGTCAGGCTTGTTGATTGTGCCGGCGCTTTTCTTTATCCACCGGCGCAACGGAGAGGTGGCCGAGTGGTCGAAGGCGCTCCCCTGCTAAGGGAGTAGAGGTCAAAAGCTTCTCGTGGGTTCGAATCCCATCCTCTCCGCCATCAACCTTTGTTTTTCTTGGATAATCTGTCGTTTTACTAGTCCTGCGTACAGGATTGCGCACAGCGCGGGGAGGGGTAAATGATTGATTGGGATAACATCCGAAAATTTCGCTACACCGAGGATGCGCCACCGCCGGAATGGCCTGACGGCGTACGCGCCATCAGCTTGCCGGGCACTTCGCTGTTAGGCATCAATCCCAAGACCAACAAACTTTACTGGGATGGGCAGGAGCTTGCGACGGAGAAGCGTCTTGCCAATTTCGAGCGGGGAATGGCGCTGGCCGTCACCGTTGCCACGGTCATCATGGCCATGATCGAGGTCGGCCGAGCGACGGGCTGTATCACCCGCTGAAGGGGTAAGTTGCCGTGAAAGTCATGCTGGACACAAACGTCTTCAACCACTTGGTGGAGGGGGCAATCGATCCAGCCTCAATACCCGGCGACTGGGAGCCGGTTATCACGCACCTTCAGAACGACGAGATCGAAAGAACTTCAGATCCGACAAAGCGCAAAGCTTTGCAAGCTATGGTCATCGCCACGGTGACGGTTAAGGTTGCGACCGAATCGGCAGTGTGGGGCACATCTCGATGGGGGAGGCTAAGTGGTCTGGTCCAGCTTCGCAGTATAATACCTTGAAGACGCAACTGGATGCCGAGAAGAGGCGCCCTAGCAATACGAATGACGCTCTGATCGCCGACACTTGCATCCAGAACGGCTTTCTCCTGGTCACAAATGATCAAGCGCTGACAAAGGTAGCCACGGCCAACGGCTGCTCTGTACGCGACCTTCGCACCAAACCGTAGCGTCGGCTTCCCGCTTTACTTGCATTCCCGCGTCTTCCTGCGACTATCGACAGGGCCCATGCGACATGCATGGTATTGGGGGACGGCAATGGGCGATAATGCAGACTTGCTTAATCTTGCAGTCGCAACTGTGGCATTGATTGTCTCGGTGGTGGCCTTAGGTTTTTCCATCTTCTTTTGGCACCGTCAGTTTCGGCCGATCGTGACGGCAATGGTCGAGACACACCACGGCGGGAGCGATGGGATCTCTTACAACCTGGTCATCCTCAATTCAGGATCAATCCCGGCGAAGAACATCAAACTGCACCTGCGCGATCGGCCTTCGCTAGAGGCCGCGCTTGGCGCCGGCGCCGACAAAGACGCACGAGAATTGTGGCTCGCTTGTTTCGAGCCCTCCAGGGTAATCCGCCTTCTCCAAAACGGCGCCCGGACGTCATGCTCGTTTGGATTCACCCATAGAGATCTGCGCCGAAGCTTTTGGAGGGCACAGGCCGAGTTTCCGATTCAGATCGAATATGAAGGTTGGTTCGGAGAAAAATATCAAAAAGACCTGCCAAACGTCGTGCAGATCGCCGATTCCGAAAGTTTTACAGGCGGCATGTGGGGCCCGGTCAAATCAGTCGGAGGAAGCCGTAGCTAGATGCCCCGCCTCATTTGGGCGTGTTAGATCCAGCGGTCCCGGCGCTGGTCGCCGGCCACAAGAACAAGGCCCAACAGCAAGCCTACAGCCGCGCCCAGAATGAAGGCGGACGACACCGTGCCAGGATTTTCTTGAACGATATCGGAAGCAGTAGATGCCCGTTTGCGAAGCGCTTGCGTTGTCCGAGACACGCCATCGGCCGCGCCCTCATACCAACCAGTGGCTTCCTCGACCACCTCTTCAGCGCGCTCCGCGAGCGTCCGATTGATCTTGCTGATCTCGCGCTTCAGCTGCGCAACTTGCTTCTCCAAGGCTTCCTGAGCTTCCCGCTGCGTCTCCGTCGGCTTTGCGGCTTCGTTTGGGTCGTCGGCCATTTGTGATCTCCCTTTGGGGTGGGGCTCAACGGCCGCCGCAGCGTATGGTTCCTCAGCAACAAAAAAGGCCCGCCACCGTGAGGCAGCGGGCCGTCTGGACAATTTGTCCACTCGGTCAGTGACGCTCTGCCGGTGCTTCGAGAAACTCCATGAAGCTCTCAGCCACCTTGGCTATCGGCATTGACCGCGCGTTGCATCCGCGAAGGATGGCGGCCGCGATTTGGAGCATGTCGAAGCGGCTCCCAACAAGCTTGGCCACCACGGCATTTTCTGTGCCGCTGTCGTCGCTGTCGTAGGTCGATCGCTGTTTGACAAGCAAGGTCAGCCTGAGAACGTGTCAGAGACGCAGAACGGTTCGACGGTTGGTGCGGTGCTCATGCTGCGCCGCCGTCTGCAAGGCGCCTGATCGCGGCGGCGATCGACAGGAAAGCCTCGTTTGGATCTTCAAAATCCTCCAGTCCACAAACAACCCGCCGCACATCGCTGATGCGCAGGCGTGCATGAGCGTGGCCCTACTGATGCCGCGCGAGCCGGTCCATGGGGGCGTTTGCTTCGGCCAACCTAGCCAGCGCTTGCTCGACTTTTTGAGCCGAGGCGTCAGTGCGCTTGATGTGCCGGATCACCTCCTGCCTCAGCCGCGCGAGCCTTTCGGCGCGATAAACGTCGCCGTATGTCGCAGTTTCTAGGTGGAGGGTCGCGAGCCTCATGGGCGACGATTCCAATTATCAAGCATTTCGAAGAGTGAGTTTGCCGCGCAGCAAACCGGCAGGATCGAATTGGCGTACGTGCCGAGCGTCGCGGTTTCGACCTTACGGTCCGCAGCTTCGGCATAGCTGACGCTGATCGCGAGGATAGCGATAGCAAGGTGGCTCGGGGGTAAGTAAGGTCGCGACATGCATCAAATTAGCACCGGCCCTTGATGGGCTTCCTCCATCGATCGGATGAAGCGGTCCCTATAATTAGCTATCACTTGACTAAGGTGCCGGCCGCTCCAGACTCATGGAATGGCGCGGGGAATTGGGATTGGAGATCTGGTGGCGATCATGGCCATCGTCCGCAGACGGGTCACGGAGGACCGCGTCAGCGTGTCCATCCCGAGCTATGGCTTTCCGCATTCGATCATCGATCATACCGAGGTCAAGAAGGGGCAGCAGCGGTCTGACACGCGAGCAGATCGGCGACCTCGGCCTGCCTTGGATCGAGAACTTGGAGACCGGCAGCGGCAAAGACCTCGGCGATCCGGGTCACCCCGATCACCGCAAGCCCTACGTCCAGAACTACATCGCCAGTCAAGGTCGGCGAAA
>NZ_JBVVPW010000006.1:51911-277127 GCF_055811385.1 Mesorhizobium sp. WSM4849 | reverse complement strand
GTCGAACTCACCTGCAGTCGCACCGTATCGCCCCGCCGGTACGAAAAACGGTCGCTGTAGCACCAGATCTCGCCGCGGGGCCCCGCCCAGCCGGGGCGCGGGGGAAATTATAATGGGCCGCGCCCCCGCCCCCGGGGCGCGCCCCGCCTACGTGCTCTCGGCGGAGGCGGATGTTGCGTTCCCGTTCAAAGGCGTGCGCGACGGAGAGGTCCTCTCGCTCGGCAACGTCACCGCAACCGTCCTGCACACGCCGGGTCACACCCCGGAGCATATCTGCCTTCTCGTCAGCGACCGCACGCGTGCCGACGAGCCGTGGTTCGTGCTGACCGGCCACACGCTGATGGCCGGCGATCTCGGTCGCACCGAACTCGCCGTCAGCGCCGAGCAAGGCGCAAAGGATCTCTTTCGCAGCGCCGGCCGGCTCAAGGCTCTTCCCGATCATGTCGAGGTGCTCCCCGGCGCCTGTGCTGGCTCGGTCTGCGGCCGACGCCTGAGCGGCAAGCCGTGGTCGACCATCGGTTTCGAGAAACGCCACAACGAGGCCCTCCGGATCGAGGACGAAGCCGCGTTCATTCGCTTCATGCTCGCCGAGATTCCGCCGGCTCCGCCGCAGGCCGCGGCTCTCCGGGCCGCCAATTCCGCCCTGGCTGCTGCGGCGGCCTGAGCCATGGACGAAGCGGCATCGGTTCCAGGCAAGGCGGGTTCACCCGTCAGGCTCGGACTCAGACAGAACTGGCCGCAATTCGCGCTGCTCGTCGTGATCAACGCCTTTGTCGGCGGTATGGTCGGAATAGAACGAACGGTGGTGCCGCTGATCGGATCGGAGGAGTTCCACGTCACGTCGACGACGCTCATCGTCTCCTTCATCGTCAGCTTCGGCGTCGTCAAGGCGCTGGCCAATCTGGTCTCGGGGCAGCTTGCCGACGCGTGGGGCCGCAAGCGCGTGCTCGTTTTGGGATGGCTGGTCGGCCTGCCGGTGCCGTTCATGATCATCTGGGCGCCGACCTGGGAATGGGTGATTGCGGCCAACGCATTGCTCGGCGTCAACCAGGGGCTCGCCTGGTCGATGACGGTGATCATGAAAGTCGATCTCGTCGGGCCGAAGTCGCGCGGCCTTGCCGTCGGCCTCAACGAGTTCGCCGGCTATCTCGCCGTCGGGGTGACGGCGTTCCTGACTGGCTATCTCGCCTCGCAATACGGGCTTCGGCCAGTGCCGATCTATCTCGGCGTCGGCTATGCCGTGCTCGGTGCCGCACTGTCGATCCTGCTCGTGCGCGACACGCGCGACCACGTTCGGCTGGAGGCTTCATCCCACGCGCAGCAGCCCGCGCCGATCAGCTTTCGTGAGGTCTTCGCGCTTACCTCGTTCGGGGATCGCAACCTGTTCGCCGCCTCGCAGGCCGGTCTCGTCAACAATCTCAACGACGGCATGAGCTGGGGCATTTTCCCATTGTTCTTCGCTTCCTTCGGTCTCGGTGTCGAGCGCATCGGCATCCTCAAGGCGATCTATCCCGCGACATGGGGTATCTTGCAGATCGCCACGGGTTCCCTGAGCGATCGCTGGGGGCGCAAAGGCCTGATCGTCGCCGGCATGTGGGTTCAGGCCACCGGTCTGTTTCTCACCGCGGCGACGCGCCGGTTCGAGTGGTGGATGGTCGGCAGCCTTCTGCTCGGGCTCGGCACGGCAATGGTCTACCCGAGCTTGATCGCAGCCGTCTCCGATGCCTCGCATCCGACTTGGCGCGCCCGCTCACTCAGCGTCTACCGGTTCTGGCGGGATCTCGGCTACGCGATCGGGGCGCTCTCCGCCGGCCTCATCGCCGACAGTTTCGGGCTGTCATGGGCAATCACATCGATCGCCGCGCTGACGTTTCTCTCTGGCGTGGTCGTGGCTGTCGTGATGAGGGAAACCGCGAGCAGGGCAACATGACAGCGGTGGAGATCGCTGCCCGAGCAATTGATCCAGCGCAAACTCGCCGCGCTGCCCTTTGGGCCTATATTGGAATTTGACCGCGACCGGCGGTTTGCCGGCAGTACGGAAAGAGCCGAATGCATTTCCGCATCGAAGCCGCAGAGCCGCCAGCGAGTTGGAACGGGCTCTGCCGAGCCCCATGAGAGGAAGGAGGATATTATGACATTGATTGCACTGATGCGCGCGGCCGCGCTTGCCGCCATTGTCGCCGCCGGCGCGACGGCTACAGCCGCCGCGCAAACAACCGCAGCCGATCCCCACGATACGACGGTCGCGCAGGCGGCGCCGTCTCCCGAGCCTGGAGGTATGGCGGGACAAGACCAAGGTGCACAGCCCGCTCAACCCGGCATGATGCCTCCCGGCATGATGGGCCAGGGCATGATGGGCCAAGGCATGGGCCGGGGCATGATGTGCCAAGGCATGGGTCAGGGAATGATGGGCGAGATGATGCAGCCCGGCATGATGGGCGCAATGCCGATGATGCGCATGCGCGGGCACATGATGAAGATCATGTTCGCCATTGCCGACACCGACGGTGACAGCGCACTTTCCTTCGAAGAGATCACCGCCATCCATAAGCGAATCTTCGACAAGGTGGACGCAAACAAGGACGGCAAAGTGACATCCGAAGAGGTTCAGGCATTCATGCGGGAATAGCCGCGCAAGCTGATCGCCGGGCGACAAACCGCGAAGGAGGCTCCCGGGCATGACATCGATCTATCTCGACTACAACGCCAGCACGCCGATCGATCCTTCGGTTACGGCTGCCATGCGGCCATATCTGGATGACGCTTTCGGCAATCCATCGAGCGGGCATTGGGCGAGCATGCCGGCGAAGGCTGCGCTGGAGAAGGCCCGCAGCCAGGTTGCGGCGCTGCTCGACTGCGCACCCGACGAGATGGTGTTCACAAGCGGCGGCAGCGAGGCCAACAACCTGGCGATCAAGGGCACGTTCTTCGCGCTGAGGCACAAGGGCGAGCACATCGTTACCACCACGGTCGAGCATCCGGCCATTCTCGCCCCTTGCCGGTTCCTCGAGCAGCTCGGCGCGGCAGTGACCTATGTGCCGGTCGACAGCACGGGCCGGGTCGATCCCGAGGATGTGCGTCGTGCCATCACGCCGCGCACCATCCTGATCAGTGTCATGCACGCCAACAATGAGGTCGGCACGATCCAGCCGATCGAGGTGATCGGTGCTATTGCGCGGGAGCATGGCGTCCGGTTTCATACCGACGCTGCGCAGTCGGTCGGCAAGATTGCAACCAAGGTCGACACGCTTGGCGTCGATCTGCTGACCATCGCCGGTCACAAGCTTTACGCGCCGAAGGGTGTCGGTGCGCTCTATGTCCGAGGCGGGCTCAGGCTCGAGCCGCTGATCCACGGCGCCGGGCACGAACATGGCCGGCGCGCTGGCACCGAGAGCGCCTTGCTCGCGGTCGGCCTCGGCGCCGCCTGTGCGCTCGCCGGCGACCTGGAGCCGATGGCGCGCATCCGCGTGCTGCGCGATCGCTTTTGGGACAAGCTGCAGGAGAGTTTCGGCGACCGTGTCGCACTCAACGGGCACCCTCAGCACCGCCTTCCCAACACGCTCAGCGTTTCGTTCGTCGGCATGATCGGTGCCGAGGTGCTTTCGCGTCTCGACGGCGTCGCGGCGTCAACCGGTTCGGCCTGTCACGCCGGCCGGGTCGAGCTCTCACCGGTGCTCACGGCCATGGGCGTGCCCGAGAAGATCGGCATGGGCGCCGTTCGCTTCAGTCTTGGTCGAGCCACGACCAGCGCCGAAACCGACGCTGTCGTGGATCAGCTTCGAACCACATCATAAGGCCTGTCGCGCCGGCGGCTCTTTCGCCGCTGCGGTTTCCTCTGGGCTGAGGGCGCCCGGCCGGAGCTTGAACAGGATCAGCAGCGGCCCGGCTACGAAGATGGAGGAATAGGTGCCGGCGAGGATGCCGAAGATCATCGCGACCGTGAAGGACTGGATGACCTCACCGCCCCAGATCGAAAGCGCCGCCAGCGCAAACAGCGTGGTCACGCCGGTCAGGACCGTTCGCGCCAGTGTCTGGTTCATCGACAGATCGAGCAGTTCGGCAATCGGCATCCTTTTATAGCGGCGCAGATTCTCGCGGACCCGATCATAGACAACAACCGTATCGTTGATGGAATAGCCGACGATGGTCAGGATCGCGGCTATCGAGGTCAAATTGAACTCTATGCCGGCGACGACGTAGAAGCCGACCATCAGGATCACGTCGTGGAACGTCGAAATGATGGCGCCGAGTCCGAACTGCCACTCGAACCTGATCCAGATGTAGACGAGCATCGCCAGCAGCGAGGCGAGCACGCCCATTGTGCCGTTGAACGCGAGTTCGGAGGACACTGTCGGACCGACAACCTCGATGCGGCGGAACTCGTAGTCGGATTCGAGTGCGCTCCTCACTTTCTCAACGGCGGACTGTTCGGCAATGTCGCCGCCCCCCTGGGTGCCGATGCGGATCAGCACGTCCCGGGTCGACCCGAACTCCTGCACCTGCACTTCACCCAGTTCGAGGCCCGTCAGCCGCTCACGGATGTCGCCGATGTCGGCCTGCTGGCTCTTTGCCTGCACCTCGATGCTCGAACCGCCGCGGAAGTCGATGCCGTAGTTCATGCCGACAGTGAAGAACAGCAAGGCCGAAGCGATCGACAATAGCAGGGACAGCGTGAAGGCGTATTTTCGGAATGCCATGAACGGCACCCGCGTGTCGTCGGGCACCAGGCGCATGACACCGCTGGGCATCGTTTTCGGGCGCTGCCGGCGAAGCCAGAATGCGACCAGCCAGCGCGTCAGCGTGAAGGCCGTGAACACGGTGGTAACGATGCCGATGGCGAGGGTGACGGCAAATCCCTTGATCGGCCCTGAGCCGAGGAAGAACAGGATGACGGCGGCGATCAGCGTCGTCACATTGGCATCGACGACGGTCGCCAGCGCCTGTTTGAACCCGGAATCCATCGACTGCACGATCGAGCGCCCTTGGCGGTTCTCTTCGCGGACGCGCTCGAAGATGATGACGTTGGAATCGACCGCCATGCCCATCGTCAGCACGATGCCGGCGATGCCAGGCAGCGTCAGCGTTGCCCCAAGAACCGACAGGACGGCGATGATCAGTGCGACGTTGGCCAGGAGCGCGACATTCGCGATCAGTCCCAGTCGCCCATAGGCGAACAGCATGAAGCCGACGACGAGGAACCCGGCGACGATCGACGCGAACTGGCCCGCCTCGATCGAATCGCTGCCGAGGCTTGGACCGACGGTGCGTTCCTCGACGATGGTGAGGTCGGCAGGCAGCGCGCCGGCGCGCAGCAGGACCGCAAGGTCGTTCGCGCTCTCCACCGTGAAACTGCCGGATATCTGTCCGGTGCCGCCCAGGATTGGTTCGCGGATCTGAGGCGCGGAGATCACCTCGTTGTCGAGGATGATCGCGAACAGGCGCCCGACATTGGCCTGAGTAGCCTGACCGAAGCGGGTGGCGCCGCGGCTGTCGAAGCGAAACGAGACCACCGGCTCGTTGGTGCGCTGGTCGAAGGTTGCCTGCGCATCGACGAGGTTTTCGCCGGAGACGATGATCCGGTTCTCGATCAGATGAGGAACCCGCGGCTTTTCCGTCGAATACAACACCGTCGAGCCCGCCGGCGGGCGGCCGGAGATCGCCTCCTCGACCGGAATCGACTGGTCGACCATCTGGAAGGTCAGCTTCGCGGTCTGTCCGAGAATATCCTTCAGGCGCTGCGGATCCTGCAGGCCCGGCACCTGGACCATGATGCGCTCAGATCCCTGGCGCTGGATGATCGGCTCGGTCGTGCCGAGCTCGTTGACGCGCCGGCCCACCACCTCGATCGATTGAGTCAGCGCCGCGGCGATCCGGTAGTCGACCCCGGCTTCGGTCAGCGTAAAACGCAGCACGCCTGGTTCCGGCTCGGCCATCTCCATCTCGGTCACCGAGCCGCTCATGAAAAGGCCGGTCGAGATCGGCTGCGTCAATCTTTCGAGCGCGCTCTTCGCAGCCGCGATCTGGCCCTGGTCGCGAATGCGGACCTGGATGGAATTGGCGGTGCCGGAAAGCCCGGTATAGCCGATCTGCGCATCGCGCAGCGACGTGCGGACCTCGTCGCGTGCCGATTCGAGGCGTTCGTTGGCGAGGTCCTGCCGATCGATCTGGAGCAGGATGTGCGAGCCGCCCTGCAGGTCGAGCCCCAGCGTCAGCTGCTGCTTTGGCAGCCAATTCGGCAGCGATGCCAGAGTGGAGGCGGGAACCAGATTGGGAGCTGCGTAAAGGATACCGGCCAGGACCGTCAGCCAGATGAGAATGGTCTTCCAGCGCGAAAAATGCAGCATGTTCTTGTCCGTTCAGCCCATATCGGGCGGAAACCGCCTCCGACAAGAGCTTTGGCGGTCCGATCGGCGAGCAACTCGGCGAGAGCCCGGGAACGCGATGTGAAAGTTTTGGGAGTTGGGGCCGCGGTCGCGCGGCCAGGATCATGCCGGGGGAAGCGGAGGCGCGCGCGCATCAAAGGCGCGGATCGGCGACAGTTTCGGCCGGTCTTCAGACCCTATACCAAACGGTGCGGCCGACGCGGTTTCGAGCGGCAGGCGTAAATCCGGGATAGTGCAAAAGGGCTGGCCGCTTCCCGCAGTGGCGGGCGTTCCCGTCTTGAAACGGGAAGTCTCAGCACCAACACGGCGCGCAATGTCGCGGACAAGGATAGTCGGGTGCGCGGCTGGTTTGGACGCAGCGAGCCTCATTTGCTCTTTGGCCTGTCCGACCTGGTCGGCTGTTGCCGCAGGAATGGTCCAGATCAAAAAGAGTAACGAAGCGAGCAGCCGCAGGCCAGCACCCGCGCTGAGCAGAACGCCGGGCCTTGTGCTAGCCTGTCTTGGACCGCTTCGTCTCATCTCACCGGTACGGCTCTTCATACACTTCGACTAATGCACCTTCGTCTTCGTTGCCTCGGTAGGAGGCCGGCCGCATTTCTAGTCTTTGGCTATAGCACATGCATTGCGAATTGAAGCGCACCTTTCACGTACTCAAAGGTAAGTCAGTTGGCCGATCGATTGGCCTACCGCTTCTCGATCAACCGGACATAACCTTGCAGGATACCGCTCCAGCCACGATCGGATTCGAAGATCTCACGCACCGCTTCACTGGCCGCGCCCATGTTCTCAAGCTGACGATGCTCGAGCTCGACGCGAGTCGCGTTTTCGCCGGCCTCGGAGAACTTGACCTCGACTTCGGTCAGCAGCGACGGATCGTATTGCCAGTCGGCGCGAATCCGCCATGCCAGGACGATGCGGTTTGGCGGTTCCCACGCCAGCACTTCGCCCCAGTCGCATTCCGTCCCATCCTCGCCGGTCTCAAACCAGCGGCCGCCTGCCTTTGGCTCGATAGTCGCGCTCCTGAGTGCGGACTTGCCTATCGAGTGGGACGCCGGCCACCAACGTCCGAACCCGCTCGTGAAGACTTCAAACGCCGTGGCAACCGACACGTCCACGGTAACCGACTTGCGCACAGGCGCTGGTTTAATGATCGCCGTCATTATTTCGCTCCTTGGCTTTGTTGATCTCGTTTCGGAAGGCGTCGAGCGCGTTCCCCCACATCTGGTCGAGCCAGGCACGCATCTCGCCGAGACCATGAGGGTCGACATGGTAGACATTGCTGGCGCCGCGAGGCTCGGCGCGGACCAGCCGCGCCTCCCTCAGCACCTTCAGGTGATGAGAAATCGCGGGCTGAGACACCGGCAGGATTCGAGCGAGGTTCGCCACCGAACGCGGCCCTTCGGCCACAAGCTCGAATACCTTTCTGCGCGTTGGGTCGGCCAGCGCGACCATACCTGCATAATCATAAACCATTGCTTATGATAAACACAGATTTATGATTAAGGCAACCCCAGCTGTTTGCGAAGCAGAACAGGGCAGCGTATTCTCTCCCTATTCGAGCCTCATGCTGTGTTCGCTTCAATGAGGAGCACAGGGGAGGAGACCGAACCAGAGCGCCCCTTCTCAGACAACGGGTTGAATGCATCCTCTGAACTCGCATACGAGTATACGAGTCGGCCATCTACATAGCTTTTGGAACTCGTCGGCAAACGATCGGGCTGCGCACCGAGTTTCGGGCCCCTGCCGCCGCATTCCTGCCAGACCATTTTGGAGACGCTCATGGCCGACACCTCGAAAAGACTGCGTATTGCCGTGCTCTTTGGCGGACGCTCCGCCGAGCACGACGTTTCGGTGCTGTCGGCAACCAATGTCATGCGTGCGCTGGAACCTGCGAAATATGATGCCGTTCCCGTCTTCGTCACCCGCGAAGGACAATGGCTGCTGAGCAGCTTCGAGGATGGCACGCTGGCGAAACCTTCGAGCGGTACCGAAGTCTGCCTCGAGCCGGGTGGACAGGGACGGATGATGGCGATCCCGATCCATGGCGCGCCGCACGAACTGCCTGACATCGACATCCTGTTTCCCGCCCTGCATGGCCTCCATGGCGAGGACGGCTCCGTCCAAGGACTCGCGGAAGTGGCGCGCGTGCCGCTCGCCGGTTGCGGCATTCTCGGTTCGGCCGCCGCCCTCGACAAGGACATTGCCAAGCGGCTGCTGAATGAGGCGGGCTTACCTATCGCGCGCTCCGTCACAATCCACCATGGCGCCGCACCGGCCTTTGCGGAACTGCAGAGCGCGCTTGGGCTTCCGCTTTTCATCAAACCGGCCCGGCAGGGCTCCTCTGTCGGCGTCAGCAAGGTTTCGGCCGAAAAAGACTACCAGGCAGCGCTGACAGAAGGTTTTGATCACGACAGCAAGCTGCTGGCCGAAGAATTCATTCGAGGCCGCGAGATCGAGTGCAGCGTGCTGGAGGATACGGAAGGCGGCCTCTTCGTTTCCCGTCCAGGCGAGATCTGCCGGCACAGAGCCACGGTTTCTACAGCTACGACGCCAAATATATCGGCGAGCACGGCGCGGCGCTGAAAGTCCCGGCCGAACTGCCGCAGGAGATTGAGGGCAAGATCCGCGAGATGGCGGCAAAGGCCTTCCGTGCGGTCGGTTGCGACGGCATGGCCCGCGTTGATTTCTTCGTGACCCCCGACATGCGCGTCCTCATCAACGAGCTCAACACCATCCCCGGGTTCACCGACATCAGCATGTATTCCAAGGCGATTCCGAGATCATCGATCGGCTGGTGGCGCACGGGCTGGCACGCGCTGGTCGATCAGCTTGACCGTGCCAACGGCCCAAAAAAGCCGATGATACGCGTTATTCGCTTCTGGCCAGAGTCGAGGAAGGCTATGTCCAAACCCTCAGGGAAGGACGATCCATCAGGCACCACAAACTTCCACGCAAAGCGTGCGATCCCATGATGAACATCCACGTCACTTGTCCGTAGGATGCGGGCACCGGGATGCTTGGCCAGAACTCTTGCGATGTGCGCGAGCAGTTCTTCCGCGCCAGTCGCATGGACTGTAGGATCCGTGTATGTCGCGCCATCGCTCCAGATCGGTAACAGCAACGCCCGCCGCTGCTCGGCGTTCTGATCGGACCAAGCAGCACAATACGAATCGATGAGAAGCGTCAAAGGCATTCTATTCCCCTAATGTAGGCCACTGGTCTGACTCGGCCGACGCTCGGACAACAAAGCCCGAACCCGTCGGCCGACGGCAAAGCGTGGTCCGCCTCAATAAGGCCGGAGACCAAATCCGCTCAGCCAGCCAGAAGGGATCCCTCGCGCGGTCCGGATCGGAGAGATCTCTTATCCGGACTTTCCAGAAATTGCGATAACGCCGCGAAATCATCATGTAGGTGGCCAGCTGCAATCGCCCGTTGGAAGATTGCGTCGTAACTGTCGACCACGGAGCGGTCGATCTTGCGCGCCTCCATCAGCTCCAGGAGATGCTGGAATGCGCCGTAATGCGGGGAGATCGACGAGAGCGTCTCGTCGTCGCTGGCAAACCGGCCAGCATTCGTCCGGTTGATGAGGTCGGCGACAAGCCCGTCAACAACAGGCGCTGTTGCGGTCCACTGCCGTCCCAACTCGCCCAGGTCGATCTCTTCGGCCTGACACACGGCGATCGCATGCAGCGTGCCGAACAGCGCGCCCCACATGAGAGCAAGCAGCGCGCTATCAATTGCGTTCGCACGTCCCGGCTCTTCCCCGATATGCTGTACATTGCCGCCCAAGGCACGAAACATCTCCTCGTTCGCGTCGAAAGCCTGCCTTGGCCCCGAGATCAGTATCGTCCCGGCATCAGCGCCGATGAAATCCGGCGTGGCCATGATCGCGCCATCGAGATAGCTGGCTCCGTGCGCAGCAAACCATTCAGCGGCTTCGCGTGCGCCATGCGGCGTTCCCGAAGTGAGTTCCACGACCAGCTTGCCGCGAATGGCTGAAGCAACGGCATCGTCGTGCAGAACTGCAGCGGTTGCCTGGTAGTCGCTTACGTTCACAATGATAATTTCAGCCGCATTGACAGCTTCCAGGACGGACCCCGCGACAGTGGCGCCGAGCGCAGCCAGCGGTTCGGCCTTCTGTTTCGTCCTGTTCCAGACCGTCGTCCGATATCCCGACCGGAGCAGGGCGCGGGCGAGCGCCGATCCCATACGACCCGTCCCCACAACGCTGATTGAAAGCTTCATTGCAACACTCCATACCAATAGATGCCAATAGGCGCGCGGCCATGGTTTTGCCGTCAAGGGCATGTCGGAGTGAATGGCGCGCACAATACGCACCTGGAGGTAAGTGGTTACCCAAAGGTAAGGAGAGCATCATGAATAAGCCGACGGGCAATTGCGGCTTCGCAATCGCGATCAAGGCGATCGAAGGGAAGTGGAAAGTGGATATTCTTTGCGAGCTTGGAACGGCATCTCGCAGGTTCGGCCGGTTGAGGCAGTCGATTCCGGCGATCAGTGAAAAGATGCTAACGCAGCAATTACGCGAACTGGAGGCTGACGGGCTTGTGAACCGAGAAGTCTATCCGGGATCGCCGACTAAGGTCGTCTATTCGTTGACGGAAAGCGGAGCGGCGCTCAATGCTGGAGCAGAGGCGTTATGCCGTTGGGGTGAGCAATTCCCTTCCCGCACCGATGCTTGAGGATGCCGTTCACCATGCGAGTTGGACGTTGGCTCATGGTGCTTCGCCCTCGGCCGGAAACAGGGACAGCCAATACCGGGCGATATCGTTGCGGCGCATGAAGACGGCCTCCGGTCTGGACAGCACCGTCTCGATTATGCCTTCCAATGCCGCGGCCCGGTTGGGCTGGCCGGTCCACCGCGCATGGACGGCTATCGTCATCATGCGCCCACCTTCTTCCCTGGCTTCCCTGATCAGGAAGTCCAGATAGGCTTCGATGTTGTCGACGAAGTCCTTGGGCGTCACATAGCCGGGGCTTACCAGATAGCGGCTGTCGTTCAAGGTCTTGGAATAGGGAATGATCAGAAGGCGCGCGTTCTGTGCCGGCACGAAATAGGGCAGGTCGTCATTGCACGGATCCGAATCATACAGGAAGCCGCCTTCCTCGATCAGGATGTCGCGCGTGTTGACGCTGGGAAAGGAACGGCTGTTCCAGCCGATCGGCCGCTCGCCGAGCAGTTCGATGAACAGCGCGACGGCGCGCTGCAGATGGCCGCGCTCCTCGTCACGGCTCAGGGTCCATTGTTCGGTCCAGCGCAGGCCATGGCCGAGCAGATCGTGACCCGATTGGCGCAGCCATGCCGTCACCTCCGGGTTGCGCCGCAGCGCCTCGGCACAGCTCGAAATCGTGGCGTGGACACCGTGTCGCTCGAGCAGTCTGGCGATGCGCCAGATGCCGACGCGGCTGCCATACTCGAAATGCGTTTCGGTGCCGAGATCGCGGATGCCGGCCGGCGCCGACAACGGATATTCGCCCCAGCCATCGCTATGGTCGTCGCCCTCAAACAGCGAATATTCCGACCCTTCCTCGTAGCAGACCACGAGATTGACTGCGATCAGACGTCCATCCGGCCAGATGATCTGCGGCGGCCGCCGGCCGTAACCGACGAAATCGCGCGGCGGGCCGTGGCGATGCTGGAGCTTCATGGCAGTACAACTCCTGGCGGGTTGCCGATCCGGGTCAGCGAGGAAATCGGGCTCGAAGGCCGGCGCGGAACGGCGAACCAGATCAAATTTACCCTTGGATCCAGGATTTCGCCACAACCAGACTGCAGCAAACCGTATGTCAATCCGCAGAACTCGGGATACAAGAATCCCGATCCTTTGCGGGGGCGCTTGTCCGGCTTGGAGCGGGCATCAGTACGGCTTATGCATTGATGGAAGTCTGGAGGTGCTCAGCGGGCTGTCAGTCCGTGTGTGCGCCCAGGCGCCACAGCACTGACCGATTCCCGCTCGACCAGCGGGCATTCAAGCTTGGTAATGGGGTAGCGGCCGCGGCCGGGCGGTGCAGGGACTTCCAATTGCTCGATCGCCCATTGCCCCATCGCCATATGCGGCAGGATCGACGTCGTCAAAGGCGGGAACAGATGCCGGGCGATTTCCTCGTCGTCATAGCCGATCACCGAAATATCCCCAGGGATGTGCAGGCCGGCTTCTTTCAGCGCTTCGTAGCAGCCGATCGCGGTGCGGTCGTTCTGGCAGAAGATGGCGGTTGGGCGGTCCTTGAGCGCCAGAAGCTTGACGGTCGCGGCGTAGCCGGCGCTCGCCGACCAGTCGCCCTCGACCACCAGCTCCGCATCGAACGGGATGTCGGCCGTCGCCAGCGCCCGGCGGTAGCCCTTCAACCGATCCTGCGCCGCCTGCATCCACGGCTCGCCGGTGATGGTGGCGATGCGGCGGTGGCCATGGCTGATCAGGTGGCGGGTGGAGCTCTGCCCGCCGGCGATTTCGCTCGGCACCACGGCGGGGAAGGCGTAGTCGGCGGTATAGCAATTGAGCAGGATGACCGGGATATCGAGGTCGTAGAGATAGTCGGGCGCGGCGATCTCGCGCGTGAAGATGGTCATGTAGATCAGCGCCGAAATGCCTCGCTTGGTCAGTGCCGCAATCGCGCGCGGCTCCATGACGGAATCACCCAAAGTCTGAGCGACCAGCACGACGTTCCCGGCATTCCACGAGGCTTGGCGCGCCCCTTCTATGGCGACGACCGCTTCGGGACTGGTCGCCAGTTGATCGACCGCGAAGCCGATCACCCCGTCCAGCCCCTCGAACGAGGCGATAGGGCTGCGAAGAGCAGAGAAGGCTGGTGGCGCATAGCCGAGACCCCGCGCGGACTCGATCACCCGTTCGCGGGTCTGCTGCGAGAGCCTTATGCCCGGCGTGTTGTTGAGGACGAACGAAACCGTTGCCTGCGAGCAGCCGGCGGCCCTGGCGATATCGGTCATGGTGACGCGACTCTTGGGATTCTTAGCCGATGGCTTTCGGCGCCGGGAGGCTTCAAGGGCAGGATCGCGCAGATCCGTCGGTTCGCTCATGGCATTGTGTTCCAAATTCCCGGCTTGGCTAACCAGAGGTCGTCCCGGACGTCATTAAAGACGGTAGGGCACCCGACGACGCTTCGCGTTTATAAAACAGGCACTCGATTAATCATTATTACCATCCTGGCAGCCGAATGGCTAGCAGCGCGGAGAGAGCGATACGCGGTTTCTGGAAGATCGATTTCTGGGAATGTGATCCGATTTCAGGGCCGTTAGATGGCTTCGGAAGCCTCCCTTTCTCACCACACGGCAGGCAGACCATTCGCCAGCGGCACCAGGTTTCCAACCAGAGACTAATACTATTTACTAATAGGCGTGAGCGTTCTATTGTCAATTCGTCATGCCCGGCTCGGGACTGAACGGGCCATGACGGGAAGCAGGCGCGTGGCGCGGCATCCGCGGTTCTTGGGCCGGCAAAGCAACGCCACGCAATTACGGAAATGTCAGACAAATCCGACTATACGAACAGCCAATGAGTCTCTAAAGTCCAAAATCGCGGCTGGAATGGCGCCGTTCTTTCGCTGCCAGCCCCCCCCTTGAGGAGGAGGCGTCCAGCCGCATTCGACAAGTTCAGATCAGCGAAAATGACTGAATCAAATGGGAGGTTGAACATGAAATCTGCGATACGAAATGCGTCCGTCGCTGCCGCGGCCTTGGCTCTCGGCCTGTCCATCACGGCGATGGCCCGTGCCCAGGATAAACCGACGCTGGCCTTCGTCGTCAACGGCGCTTCCGATTTCTGGAAGGCGGCCGAAGCCGGCGTCAAGAAGGCCCAGGCCGAACTGCCCGACTACAATCTCGAGCTCAAATATCCGGAGCAGTCATCGGTCGCCATCCAGCAGCGGCTGATGGACGATCTGGTGACGGCCGGCGTCAAGGCGATCATGGTTTCGGCCGTCGATCCCAAGACGTCTACCGACGGGCTCAACAAGATCGCCTCGGAGACGGCACTGTTCACCACCGACAGCGACGCGCCGCAGACCAAGCGGGTCGCCTATATCGGCTCGTCCAACATCGATGCCGGCAAGCAGGCGGCCGAGATCGCCAAGAAGGCGATGCCCGACGGCGGCAAATGCCTCGGCTTCGTCGGCCTGCTCGGCGCCGATAATGCCAAGGAGCGCATCGAAGGCATGAAGGAAGGGCTCGCCGGCACCAAGATCGAGCTCATCGACGTTCGTGGCGACGACATCGACCAGGCCCGCGCCAAGAAGAACGTCGAGGACGCGCTGGTCGCCAGCCCCGACGTCACCTGCATGGTTGGCTTCTATTCCTACAACACGCCGCGTATCTATGAAGCGCTGCGCGACGCCGGCAAGCTCGGTCAGATCACGGTCGTCGGCTTCGACGACGATCCGATCACGCTGGGCGGCGTCAAGGAAGGCACCGTTGCCGCCACGGTGGTCCAGCAGCCCTTCGAGTGGGCCTATCAAGGCATGAAGCTGATGGCCGCCTATCTCAAGGGCGACAAGTCGGGTGTTCCCGCCGACGGATTGATCATCGTGCCGACCAAGATCATCGGCAAGGACGATGTCGACGCCTATGCCGCCAATCTGAAGGCGATGTCCGGCAACTGAGCGTCGTCGGCGCTTCCTCTCATCCGCCTGCCGGCGCCTTCTCCCCGTGAAGAACCGGGAGAAGGGCAGTGGTTGCAACGCTGGCGATCCTTCTCCGCGTCCTTGACGGGGAGAGCGTAAGGGTGAGGGGCAGCGCGACGCTGGCGTGACTGGCTCCGCTTGTTATTGACGGGCTTGATCAGGCTCGTCAATCTGCGGGGAGGCCGACCCCGCCAACTGCTGTCAGGCGTGAATGAATTATTCCGACGCATCCATCGGCGCATCCACGACCGCCCCGTTCCTCAGTCTCGAGGGCGTGCGCAAGACCTATCCCGGCGTGGTCGCGCTGGACGGGTTTTCGATGGAGGTCAGGCCCGGCGAGGTCATCGGCCTCGTCGGCGAAAACGGCGCCGGCAAGTCGACGCTGATGAAGATCCTCGGCGGCGTGACCACCCCCGACACCGGCACGATCACCGTCGACGGCATCGCCCATGACGGGCTGACCGTCGAAGCCAGCATCGGTTCCGGCATCGCCTTCGTTCATCAGGAACTCAACCTGTTCGAGAACCTCGACGTTGCCGCCAACATCTATTTCGGCCGCGAGCCTTTGCGCGCCGGTCCGCTTAGGCTTGTCGACCGCGCCAGGCTGCGCGCGCTGTCGGCGCCGCTGCTCAAACGCGTGGGCGCCAATTTTTCGGCCGACACGCCGGTATCGACGCTATCGCTTGCCCAGCAGCAGATGGTCGAAATCGCCAAGGCGCTGTCGATCGAGGCAAGGTTGGTGATCCTCGACGAGCCGACGTCGAGCCTGCCACTTGCCGAAACCGACAAGCTGCTCGATGTCATCAAGGCGCTGAAGGCGGAGGGCATCAGCGTCATCTTCATCTCGCACCGTCTTCACGAGGTCGAGCGGGTCGCCGATCGCGTCGTTGTGCTGAGGGACGGTATGCTTGCCGGCACGCTGGCGAAGAACGCCATCAATCACGACCAGATGGTCAAACTGATGATCGGCCGCATGCTGAAGGAGAGGGAGAAGGCGGCAGAATCGGCGCGCCCGCCCGGCACCGTCGCCCTGTCGGCCAAAGCCATTCGCACCAGCGCCTATCCCGACCGACCGGTCGATCTCGGCGTCAGGCATGGCGAAATTCTTGGCTTGGCTGGTCTTGTCGGCTCCGGCCGGACCGAACTGGCGCGCGTGCTTTTCGGCATCGAGAAGAGCCTTGGCGGTGCGCTCCAGCTTGATGGAAAAGAACTGGTTCTTGGTTCGGCCGCCGACGCTGTGGCCAACGGGATTTTCCTCGTCCCCGAGGATCGCAAGCTGACCGGTATCCTGCTCGATCTGTCGATTGCCCAGAATATTTCGCTCCCCAACCTGCCGGCGCATGCCCGGCGAGCCCTGGTCTCTGCCCGCGCCGAAGCCGTCACCGCCGAAAAGCAGAAAAGCAATCTCGGGATCAAGGCGCCCTCGGTGGCGACGCGCACCGGCACGCTGTCCGGCGGCAACCAGCAAAAGGTGGTGCTTGCCAAATGGCTGGCCATGAGCCCCAGGGTGATGATCCTCGACGAGCCAACGCGCGGCATCGACATCGGCGCCAAGGCCGAGATCTACGGGCTGATGCGGGCGCTGGCCGATGCCGGCGTCGCCGTGCTGATGATCTCGAGCGACATGGAGGAGGTGATCGGCGTCTCCGATCGCATCGCCGTCATGCATGAGGGCCAGATCTCAGGCATTCTCGACAAGGAACAGTTCAGCCAGGAAAACGTGCTGCTGCTGGCCGTCGGCAAGCAGCCGAAATAATTCGCGGGCATTGGGGAGAAGACGATGAGCAAGAAAGATCTCGGCCTGCTGATCCTGATCCTCGTGGTGGGAGCGGTGGTGGCGATCATCAATCCGCGCTTCCTGCTGCCGATCAACCTCGCCAACACCTCGAACCTGATTGGGCTGTTCGGCATACTGGCGATCGGCCAGGCTTTCGTCATCATCACCGGCGGCATCGAATTGTCGGTCGGCTCGGTGGTCGCGCTGCTCGGCGTCCTGTTCGTCGATTTCATCGCCACGCGAGGCATGGCATGGCCGGTCGCGCTGCCGCTGATCCTCGTGCTCGGCGGCATCATTGGGCTGGCACATGGCTGGCTGATCACGCGGCTCAAATTGCAGCCTTTCGTGGTGACGCTGTGTGGCCTCTTGATCTATCGCGGTGTCGCGCGGTTCTACACTGCCGACGGCACGGCGGGCTTTGCCTTCGGACAGAACTTTCCGGAACTCGAGTTCCTGACCGCCGGGCGATCCTATGGCGTGCCGAACAGCTTCATCGCGCTGATCGTCATCGCCATCGTGATGTGGGTGGTGCTGCACCGTTCGGTGTTCGGCCGCTACCTCTACGCCATCGGCAAGAACGAGGAGGCGGCGAAATATTCCGGCATCCGCACCGGCCGCGTCGTCATGGCCGCCTATGTCATCTGCGGCGTGCTGACGGCGCTGTCGGCGATCTATTTCGCGATGTACACGCGCTCGATCTCGCCGGCCAGCCACGGCCAGTTCTACGAACTCTACGCCATTGCCGCAGCCGTGCTCGGCGGCTTCTCGCTGCGCGGCGGCGAGGGCTCGCTGATCGGCGTCATCCTCGGAACGGTCCTGCTGCAGGAACTCCAAAACCTCGTCAACCTGCTCGGCATCCCCTCCTCGCTCAATTTCGCGGTGATGGGCGGGGTAATCCTCATCGGCGTATTGGTCGACCAGCAATGGGGCGTGTACCGGGAGCGGCGGCTGATGCTGGAGGCAACCCGCAAGGGCACGGCTGGTGCGGCAGCGGAGTAGTGCTTCGCGAACCTTGAGTCGGCAGGACAGAGGGGGCGCGAAGGATCGCTACAGATTAGATTAGATTAGTTTCTGCCCCGCTGCATTCTTCGATCGATGTCAGGGTCGGTCCGAAAACGCCATCGCCTTGCGCAGCACGTCGGCAAAGCGCTCGCCGGCCGCTTCGCGCGGGCCGCTATTGTCGATCGAGGTGACGCCTGGTCCGGCCAACGCCACATTGGCGCTACGCGCCAGCCGCGCCAGCACTTCGCCGCGCGACTCGCGGCCGCGCATCGCCAGCCGCTCTGCCAGGATTTGCGGCGATGCGGTGATCTCGACTACAGCCAGATTGGCATAACGATCACGCAGCGCCGGGATGATGGCGCGCGAGACATTGGCGATGGCGACGCGGCCGTTGGCGACCGACCGGTCGACTTCAGCCGGGATGCCGTAGCGCAAGCCATGCGCCTCCCAGGAGATGGCGAAGGCGCCATCCGCTTCCGCCTCGACGAAGGCCGCATCGGCAAGCGTGTCGTGATCCTCGCTTGCCGTGTCGCTCGGCCGGGTGATGACCCGGCGGACGAACTCCAGCCGCGTCCCTTCGGCAAATAGCGACCGGGCATAGCCGATCACCGTGTCCTTGCCGGCGCCGCTCGGGCCGACGACGGCGACGAAGACCCCGTCGCGGATCGGAAACGCCGCGGCCGACAATTCACGCTCGATCGACGCCGGCGCCATCATGCGACCCGGCGTCCCTGCCGCCAGACGGTGCGGACAACCGGGACATGGTCGTCGAGACGGACGCGAACCACATCGGCGCGCCGGCCCTGTTCGATGACGCCGCGGTCGGCGAGGCCGACTGCCTCGGCCGGGTTCTTCGAGACCATGGCGACCGCTTGAGGCAGGGAAATGCCGTCGACTACGTCGCCGAGGAAAAACGCCGACTGGATCAGGCTGAAGGGAATGTAATCGGACGACAATATGTCGAGCAGGCGTTCGCCGGCGAGCGTGCGGGCCGAAACATTGCCCGAATGCGAGGCGCCGCGCATGACGTTCGGGGCGCCCATCAGCACCCCGAGCCCTGCCGCCTTCGAAGCTTTTGCGGCCTCTTTGGTGGTCGGGAATTCGGCGACGCGGACGCCTTGTTCGATCGCCTCGTCGACATGGCCGGTCGTGGCGTCGTCATGGCTGGCCAGCACGATGCCGCGCTGATGGCAGGCAGCAGCGATGAAGGCGCGGTTCGGCCCAGAATTCGTCGCCGACTCCGCCATCCGCTTCTCACAGAATTGCTGGAATTCGCGATCCGTCAGCTTCAGCTTGCGCTGGTAGTAATAGGCATAGGTTTCCAAATCGACGAACTGGCGCTGTCCCGGCGCATGGTCCATCAGCGACGCCAGCTTGATCCTGTCATCGCCGTCAAAATGCGCGAAGGCTGCGAGGCAATCCGGCGCCGAAACCTCGCAGCGCAGATGGATGAAATGGTCGGCCCGCAGCCGGTCCTGCTGGATGCTGTCCTCGATCGCATCGGCCAGCTTGCGCATGTCGGCCGAATTCATGTCGGCGTCGTCGTCCATGCCGACGCGCAAGGCATCGAGCACGGTGGTGATGCCGGCGGTCGCCACTTGCGCGTCGTGAGCGAGCACCGCGGCGATCGGGTTCCAGCGCACTTTCGGTCGCGGCGCGTAATGGCCTTCGAGGTGGTCGGTGTGAAGCTCGACCAGCCCGGGAATGATGAAATCGCCGCCCATGTCCTCGCCGCTCCGGCCGGCACCGGCATCGATCCCGGCAATCAAGCCGTCGCGCAGCACGATCGACCCTTCGACGATCTCGTCGGCAAGCACAACGCGGGCATTGTTGAGAACGGTCTCGGCGGTCATTTCAGGCAGTCCTTGGAGCATTTTGCAGCCAATTGGAATCACCGATTGGGTGAATTGGCCTCGCACAAATGCGGTTAAAACAAATAGCCATTTCAGGCAGTTTTTCTGGCCGGGCGGCGCCCGAGCGCGTGATGGGAAAGCACCATGAACGGGGCGCCAGGTTCGGTTTCGACAAACAGGGTCAGTGCGTCCACTGGCATCGGCCGTTGCAGGACCTGCGCAAACAGGCTGTCGATTGCTGCGCGAAGACGAGGGCTTTCGTGTGACGAGACACGGCCGGACAGCGTCATATGGAACCGGAAGGTCGCGAAGACATAGGGGTAGCCCCATTGGCAGAGATTGCGGAATTCATCCGGCTTCAGCGAGTCAGGGCTGCGCCGTTCGATCTCAGCCTCGCTCAGCGGCGCGCGAAAACGGTCGAAGTCGCGCACAACGTCGTCGGCGAAGCGGTTGAGCGCCGGCAGCGGTCCTTCCGGCACCAGCGCGAAGAAGCCGTCGATCTGGCTGACGACCAGCCGTGGGATCGTCACCACCGGCGTCGTCTCGGCGAAATCGTCCAGCGCCGCGCGAAGCGCGCCTTCCGTTTCGTTCGAAGCCAGCCGGAAGGGCGCCTTCAGTGTCGCATGAAAGCCGTAGCGGCGTGCCGAAGCGGTGTGGAAGGCGACTTCCGCCGCCGACAGTTCGCCCACGGCCTCGACCGGCCGCGTGGCGGCGCCGAACGGGTCGCGGCCGAGCCAATTGGCGGCGATTCGCGCCAGCGGTTCGTCCTGCCGGGGGGTGAAATAGATAGCGTAGCGCATCGAAAGTCCTCGTCAACTCCCGCTGCCATAGGCGATTTGCATGACGAAATGACGAAGCTGATGATCGCTCCTGATAACAAAGTTGTTCAGGCGGGTCATTAGCCGACGATTTTTTCGCCTTGGGCCAGATTGCCGACCCGGACGGGCAGCGCGATCAGGCCTTCATCAGCCATTCGTGCTCGGGCGCGTTGTGGAATTTCCACGTCCGCTTCGGCCCGGCCATGACATTGAGATAGTAGAGGTCATAGCCATGGCAGGCGGCGCAAGGATGATAGCCCTTGGGCACCAGCACGACATCGCCGTCCTCGATCGCCATCGCCTCATCGAGCGAACGAGCGCCATTCCAGTCGGCATCGGTGTAGACGCGCTGGAAGGCAAAGCCCTGCGGCGGATTGAGGCGGTGGTAATAGGTCTCCTCAAGATAGGATTCGGCCGGCAGATTGTCCTGGTCATGCTTGTGCGGCGGATAGCTCGATGTGTGGCCGCCGGGCGTAATGACCTCGACCACCAGCAATGAATCGGCCGGCTTGCCTTCCGGCAGGATGTTGGTGACATAGCGCGTGTTGGTGCCCTTGCCGCGAACCTCCTGCCCGAGATCCTTCGGCGCAATGACGCGGACCGGCAGGCCACCGCCAAGCCCTGGCGCCGAGCAGACGGCGAGTTCGAGATCGGTGTCGGCGGTCACCGACCAATCAGAGCCTTGCGGCACATAGACCGACCACGGCTTGCCTTCGAAGGGCGACATGCGTTCGCCGAGCAGGCCGAGATCCTTGCCGCCGGCCCTGGCCTTGCCCTTGCCGGTGACGAACACCAGGCAGACCTCGCGATCCGCTGTTTGCCCAGAGGCTGTTTCGCCTGGCCGCAGCCGATGCAGATCGAAACCGACATAGGTCCAGCCGGCGTTTTGCGGCGTCACATGGGCGACGCGGCCATGACCCTTATCTGCTTTGACGAGCAGTTTCGACATTGAGGTCTCCTATCCTCGACACTCGAATTCCAACTTCGTCATCCTAGGGCGAAGCAGGAGCGAAGCTCCGTCGCGAAGACCCTAGGATCCATGCCGTAACCTTGGCCGAAGGGCACAGCGGGGCAGAATTCTGCACCGTCATAATACTTCGAAGTCATGGCATGGATCCTAGGGTCTGCGCCGCGTCGCTGCGCTCCTTGCTCCGCCCTAGGATGACGAAGCGAGGGGTGTTCCGGCCAATCGCCGACGCATGCGATCTGTCAGTCACGCGGTATCCGATCCAAAAACTTCTGCGCCATGGATTCCGATCATTCCTTCGGCTCGGCCGGATCCTTGCCGCTGTCGGCCGGCTTGTAGAGATAGAAGAACTGCCACACGGCATAGCCGGCGAAGCCGAGCGCGATCGTGCCCCAGAACGGTGCGCCGGTGGCAAACTCGACCACCGCCCAGCCCAGGCAGACCGCGACGATGGCAACACGCCGCCACAGAGGCCGGAAGAACGGATGCTCAGAGTCCTTCATCAGATCAGCCCTCGCATCGGATCAGCCCGTCGGGAACACTGCATTCAAGCATTGGGGAAACCCTGTGTTTCAACCGTGTAGCCTGCGGCCGTCATCACCCGCATCAACTCCTTGTAGCCGACTTGCGCCATTTTGAGCGGCGGATTCTTTCTTGGGTCCTGCTCGGCCTCGACGACGAACCAGCCTTCATAACCATAGTTCGCCAGCCTTTCCACAATGGCGCCAAAATCCAGCGAGCCATCTCCCGGCACCGTGAAGGCGCCAAGTGCCACGGCATCGAGGAAGGATTGCTTCTGGCGGTCGAGTTTCTCGATCACCTCCATGCGCACGTCCTTCACGTGGACATGGTTGATGCGCCGGTGATGATTGTCGATGGCGCGCAGCACGTCGCCGCCGGCAAAAGCCAGGTGGCCCGCATCGAGCAGCAAGGGAATGCCTTCACCCGAATAGCGCATGAATGCATCGAGTTCCGGCTCGGTCTCGACCACCGCCGCCATATGATGGTGATAGGAGAGCGGCATGCCTTGCTCGGCGCACCATTCGCCGAACTGCGTGAGACGCTGCGCATAGGCCTTCATCTCGTCGTCCGAAAGCCTAGGCTTGGTGGCGAGCGGCTTCGAGCGGTCACCCTGGATGGAGCGGCCGACCTCGCCATAGACGATGCAAGGCGCGTTCACCGCCTTGAATAGATCGATCATCGGCTGGATGCGATCCTTATTCCCGGCCATGTCTTCGTCGACCAGCGTGCCGGAAAACCAGCCGCCGCAAAGCGTGACGTCGGCCTCTTTCAGGATCGGCAGCATGATTTTCGGATCATTGGGAAAACGGCGACCCATTTCCATGCCGGTGAAGCCCGCCGAGCGCGACTGCGCCAGGCATTCCTCCAGCGACACGTCATCGCTGAGTTCCGCAAGATCGTCGTTCCACCATGCAATGGGGGACATGCCCAGTTTGGCTCTCAAGTCGTCACTCCAGTTCAGGCCTTAGGATCAGCTTCACAGACGGGCTCAAGGCCGCCCGCTCAGCGCTTCCTCGTATTTCTTGCGCGCCGCGTTCACTTGCGGCCGCACCGAGACTTCCGGCACGGCAACATCCCACCAGCTTCCACCGGCTTCGGTCGAAACCAGCGGATCGGTGTCGATGACCAGCACGGTTGTCCTTGTATTTTTCTTCGCTTGCATCAGCGCCGTTTCCAGCCCGGCGATCGACGAAACTTTTTCAGCGATCGCGCCCAGGCTTGATGCATGCGCGGCGAAGTCGATATCGGGCAGAACCTCGTGGCGGGCATCCTTCAGCAGATTGTTGAAGTTGGCGCCGCCGGTCGCCATCTGCAGCCGATTGATGCAGCCATAGCCTCTGTTGTCGAGCAGCACGATGGTCAGCTTGAGGCCGAGCATCACAGACGTTGCGATCTCGGAATTGAGCATCAGATAAGAGCCGTCGCCGATCATGACGACGACCTCCTCGTCGGGTTTGGCCATCTTGACGCCGAGCCCGCCAGCGATCTCGTAGCCCATGGTCGAGAAGCCATATTCGGCGTGGTAGGAGCCGGGCATCCCCGCCTGCCAGAGCTTGTGCAATTCGCCGGGCAGGCCGCCGGCGGCATGAAGCAATATCACGTCGGACCCCATGGCGCGCTGCACGGCGCCGATCACTTGCGCGTCGGACGGGTAGGCGGCATTGGTCGAGGCCGTCACCTTGTCGGCATCGGCCTGCCAGTCCTTCTTGCCCCTGACCGCATTGTCGGTCCAGGCAGTCGGCGCCTTCCAGCCTTTCAGAGCCGCACCGAGTTCGGCGAGCCCTTCCGCCGCATCAGTGACCAGCGGCAACGCCTGGTGCTTTCCCGCATCGAGAGGCTGAACGTTCAGCCCGATGATGGTTTTGCCGGAATTCTTGAACAGCGCCCACGAGCCGGTGGTAAAATCCTGCAACCTGGTGCCGACGGCAAGCACGACGTCGGCTTCTTCAGCCAGCCGGTTGGCAGCCGAAGTGCCGGTGACGCCGACCGCCGCCATGTTGAGCGGATGATCGTCCGGCAGCGAGGATTTGCCGCCCTGCGTCTCACAGACCGGGATACCGCCGTCTTGCACCAGCTTCGCCAATTCACCCGATGCCTGCGAATAAAGCACGCCGCCGCCGGCAATTACCAACGGCTTTTTCGCGCCCTTCAGCGCCGCCACCGCGGCCGCCAATTCTTGGCGGTCCGGACGCGGCCGGCGCTGGATCCAGACCCGTTCGGCAAAGAAGCTCTCGGGGTAATCATAGGCCTCGGCCTGCACGTCCTGGCAGAGCGCCAGCGTCACCGGTCCGCATTCAGCGGGATCGGTCAGCACCTGCATGGCACGACCGAGCGCCGGGATGATCTGCTCCGGCCGGGTGATGCGGTCGAAATAGCGCGACACCGGGCGAAAGCAGTCATTGACCGTCGCCGTACCGTCGGAAAAATCCTCTGCCTGCTGCAGGACGGGGTCGGGGATACGATTGGAGAAGACGTCGCCGGGGAGAAACAGGACGGGCAACCTGTTTACATGCGCAAGTGCCGCCGCCGTCACCATGTTGAGCGCGCCGGGGCCGATCGAACTCGTCGCCGCCATGAACCGGCGACGGAAATTGGCCTTGGCGTAGGCGATCGCCGCATGCGCCATCGCCTGTTCGTTGTGAGCGCGAAAGGTCGGCAATTCGTCACGCACCTGATAGAGCGCCTCGCCGACGCCGGCGACATTGCCATGGCCGAAGATCGCCCAGACGCCGCCGAAGATCGGCATTTTTTTGCCGTCGATCTCGGTCATCTGGCGAGCAAGAAAGCGGGTCAGCGCCTGCGCCATCGTCAGGCGGATTATCTTGGTCATGTTGTTTTCCTCCGCAGTCCTTATGTCGCGCCTTCTTATGCTGCTTTGCGGTCGCGCGCGGCAAGCCATGCCTCGGTCAGCCTCTCGAAGCGCGACGCCATGTCGGCCACCGCCTCGTCGTCCGAGATCTTGCCGGCAAGCCATTGTTCGGCCGCGTTGATGAAGATGGTGCGGCCGACGGCGAAGCCCTTGACGATGGGCGCCTTGGCGGTCGCGGCAAAGGCCGCTTCCAGCTCGTCATGTGGCGCTTCCAGGCCGAGCAGCACAATCCCGCGGCACCACGGATCGTTCTTCAGGATCACCGCTTCGATCTTTGCCCAAGCCCCGGCTGAAGCCTGCGGTTCAAGCTTCCACCAGTCGGGCTTGATATCAAGCGCATAGAGTTCTTCCAGCGCCCGTGGGATCGTCGTGTCGTCGAGCTTGCCGTGCTTGCCGGCGATGATTTCGATGAGAAGTTCTCTCCCCACTTTCCGCGCGGCCTCGAACAGGCTTTTGAGCTTTTGCTGCTGCTCGGTCTTCAGCGCCTCCGGGTCGTCGGGGTGGTAGAAGCACAGGCACTTGATGCAATGGTCGACCGGCCACTCGATCAATTGCGAGCCGATATCCTGCGAGAATTCGAAACGAAGCGGCCGAGATCCGGGCAATTCGACTGGCCGGCCAAGCCAGGCGAAGGAATGGCGAGCGAATTCGAACATCGCCTCGCGGCCGTATTTTTCGTCGAGCAGCATGCCGTAACCGGCACGGCCGGCGGCGACCTTTGCCGCCGCCTTGACCGTCAGCACCTTGAAATCATGGATACGCGACGGATCGGCACCGGCTTTCGCGGCGACATCGTCAAGCTGGATACGGTGATCGCAGGCCAGCGCCATCAGCGAGGGAATATCGCGCCGGCGCGTCGTCGCCCAATGGATATGGTTGATCGCCTCGTCCTTGCGCAAGGCCAGATGCTTGCTGCCGTTCTTCAGGAAGAACTGCAGTTCCTCGAAGGTCGGGTATTCCGGCGCGCAGAGCAGCCGCGACACGGCGAAGGCGCCGCAGGCATTGGCCCAGGTCGCCGCCGTCTCCAGGCTTTCCTCGCCGAGCCAGCCGCGCAGGAAGCCTGACATGAAGGCATCGCCGGCACCGAGCACATTGTAGACCTCGATCGGAAAGCCCTTGCCGACGATGCCGTCTTCGAGATCATCGCTGATCGGCCCATCATAGACGATGCAGCCCATGGCGCCGCGCTTCAAGACGATCGTGGCCTTGGACAGCGAGCGGATGGTCTTCAACGCGCTCAGGCAATCATCCGCACCGGAGGCGATCATGATCTCTTCTTCGGTGCCGACGATCAGGTCGCAGTCGGGCAGCACTGTCTTCAGCTGGGCGGAGACCCGGTCGGATTTCACGTAGCGCTCGAAGCCTTCGGCATGGCCGGCGAGACCCCAGAGATTAGGGCGGTAGTCGATGTCGAACACCACCTTGCCGCCCTTGGCCTTGATAGTGCGGATCGCCTTGCGCTGCGCGGCATCGCTGTTGGGCCGCGAAAAATGCGTACCGGTGACGACGATCGCACGTGCCGAAGCGATGAAGGCTTCGTCGATATCGTCTTCCGAAAGCGCCATGTCGGCGCAGTCGGAGCGGTAGAAGATCATCGGCGAGACGCCTTCGTCCTCGACCGACAGCAGCACCAGCGCGGTCAGCCGGTCCGGGTCGGTCCTGAGGCCGGCCACGGAAACGCCCTCGCGGGTCAGCTGCTCGCGGATGAAGCGGCCCATCTGCTCGTTGCCGACGCGGGTGAGCAGCGCCGAGCGCAGGCCGAGCCTCGCCGTGCCGACCGAAATGTTGGCCGGACAGCCGCCGACCGACTTGGCAAAGGAGGTGATGTCCTCCAGGCGCGAGCCGATCTGCTGGCCATAGAGATCGACGGAGGCGCGACCGATGGTGATAACGTCGAGCGGCGCATGTTTCGCGTCCACGGCTTCGCCCATTCGAACCTCCCATCAGCCTTGTTGTCTTGGGGTACACGCGCGAGCGGCAGCGTGGCGCCGGCAATATGAAATAATAATTCCAATCCATAGTCAATATGGAACGCGCATTCCTTTACTGAAAAGTGCTAGACCATGATCCCGAACCGAAGGTCAGCGAAGCAAAAAAGTGGCGCCCGGTTTTCGGAAAAGATCATGGTCAAACAAGAGAAAAGTTGTCTAGGCCTTGCGCTTCCTGCCGGCATCGCGCCGCTTTTCGCCAACTGCAACGGTCAGCGCCATGGCCAGCGCCATCGTCGCCGACAGCGAGCGGAAGCCGGCGAAATCGGCCTCCGCGACCTCGAACCAGACCTTGGCGAACTGGGCGAGCGGCGAGAACGAGCTGTCGGTGATCGCCACGATCGGCACGCCTTGCTCCGAGATGACGCGCGCCTCCTCGATGGCCGCCGGGGCATAGGGCGAGAAGCTGATGGCGATGACGGCATCCCGGGGCGAGGCAAAGCCGATCATCTCGGCGTTGAGGCCGGCGGCCGATTCGATCAGCTGGTTGCGGATCTTGAGCTTGCCCAGCGCATAGGCGATGTAGGAGGCGACCGGATAGGAGCGACGCTTGGCCAGCACATAGATGGTCTCCGCTTTGGCCAGCAAGGCGATCGCATCTTCGAAATGGTCTTCGTTCAACCTGCCTGAAATATCGTTGAGCGAGGTGCTGGCCGCGGCGACAAAGCCGTCGAAGATCGCCCGGTGACCGGCGCCTTCCTCGGCCTTGGCGCGCAATGCCGCCAGCCTTTCGTCATAAGACGAATTGCGCTCACGCAGGCGCTCGCGAAACACCAGCTGCAGGCTGGTGAAGCCGTCGAAGCCGAGCTGCTGGGCGAAGCGGATCAAGGTCGAAGGCTGGACGCCCGCGGAGGCAGCGATGCTGGCGGCGGTGCCGAAGGCAATATCGTCAGGATTGTCGAGCGCATAGGCGGCGATCTGCGCGATGCGCTTGGGCAGGCTATGGCGCCGTTCCAGGATCGTCGAACGCAGCGTTTCGAAATCGCGGGGCACCCGTTCGTCCATCGTCGCTCCGCCTAAGCCATCAATCGATGCCGTGTGTGCCCCATCATAGCGAGCCTGTGCAAGAAGGCCATAAAAAATGAGGCATGCGTTCCATTTCTGGATAAAATGGACTAATTCATCCACACAAAATCGTCCTGGCAGCGGAGACAAGGGAAATGGTCGGAGTCGGTCTTATCGGCACAGGCTTCATGGGCAAGTGTCACGCCATCGCCTGGAACACGGTCGGCACCGTCTTTCCCGACGTGGCCAAGCCAAGGCTGGTCCATCTCGGCGAGGTCACAGAGGACCTTGCCAAACGCCGTGCCACCGAATTCGGCTTCGCCAAGGGCTCCGGCGATTGGCGCGCTGTCGTCGATGATCCGGATGTCGATATCGTCTCGCTGACCACGCCCAACCAGTTCCACCCGGAGATGGCCATCGCCATCCTCGAAGCCGGCAAGCATTTGTGGTGCGAAAAGCCGATGGCGCCGAGCTTTGCCGAGGCGCAAGCCATGGCGGCGGCGGCCCAAAAGTCCGGCAAGGTGGCGGCGCTCGGCTACAACTACATCCAGAACCCGGCCATCCGCCATATCGGTGCGCTGCTCGACGAGAAGATCATCGGCGAGGTCAACCATCTGCGCATCGAGATGGACGAGGATTTCATGGCCGACCCGGAGGCGCAGTTCTTCTGGAAGCACGAGGCGGCGTCCGGTTACGGTGCGCTCGACGATTTCGCCGTGCATCCGCTGTCGCTGGTCGCCGTGCTGTTCGGCCGCGTCGCCCGCGTCATGTGCGACATGGCAAAACCCTATGCCGATCGCCGCGTCGCGTCGGGCGGGCGCCGGGCGGTTGAGACCTACGACATCGCCAGCGTGCTGATGCATCTCGAAAACGGCATTGCCGGCACGCTGCTGGTCAACCGTTCGGCCTGGGGCCGCAAGGGCCGGATCGCCATCCAGATCTTCGGCTCGAAGGGCTCGATCCTGTACGATCAGGAGCGGATGAACGAGTTCCAGCTCTATCTCACCGCTGACCGGCCGACCGAGCAAGGCTATCGCACCATCCTGGTGGCGCCGCATCACAAGCCCTACGACGCCTTCCTGCCGGCACCCGGCCACGGGCTTGGCTTCAACGATCTCAAGATCATCGAATGCCGGGAGCTTTTGACGCGGCTGGCCGGCAAGCCGGCGCGGATCATCGATTTCGACGGGGGCCTCGAAATCGAGCGCACCGTGCATGCCATGGCGAGCTCATTCGAGGAACTGCGCTGGGTTGATGTGAGGTAGCGCCGGCGTTGGCTCACCTTCTCCCCCTGTGGGAGAAGGTGGCCGAACGAAGCTCGGTCGGATGAGGGGTGTTGGACGGATCGCTACCTTTGAAGTTATAAGCCTTTAAAATCATTCCTTTTTTTAACGCAGCATCCCGTCCGGCACCCCTCATCCGGCTCGGCGCTGCGCGCCGATTCACCTTCTCCCACAAGGGGAGAAGGTGAAAGCTTCAGGCGGCGCCCGGACGGCTGGAGATGATAGCGCGTCGCGCTGATCGGCGCCGCTCGACGGCGTCGGCAAGGCCGTGCAGCACCGTCTCGGTGGTTGCCCAGTCGATGCAGCCATCGGTGATGCTCTGGCCGTAGACGATCGGCTTGCCGGGCATGATGTCCTGCCGGCCGGCGACGAGGTTGCTCTCGATCATGACGCCGATGATGCGCTCATCGCCTGCCGCGACCTGGCCCGCCACGTCAGCCGCCACCGTCGGCTGGTTCTCCGGCTTCTTGTTGCTGTTGGCGTGGCTGACATCGATCATCAGCCGTGGCGCTACGCCGATCCGGCCGAGTTCCGCGCAGGCGGCAGCTATGCTCGACGCGTCATAGTTCGGCACGATGCCGCCGCGCAGGATGACGTGGCAGTCCTCGTTGCCGGTGGTCGTCGCGATGGCGCTGCGCCCGCCCTTCGTCACCGCCATGAAATGATGCGGCTGAGCGGCGGATTTCACCGCTTCGGCGGCGATCCGCAAATTGCCGTCGGTGCCATTCTTGAAGCCGACCGGGCAGGACAGGCCGGATGCAAGTTCGCGATGGATCTGGCTCTCTGTCGTGCGCGCGCCGATCGCGCCCCAGGCGACGAGGTCGGCAATGTATTGCGGGGTCGCCATGTCGAGGAATTCGGTCGCCGCCGGAAGGCCGAGATTGTTGACGGCGGAGAGCACGTTGCGGGCCAGTCTCAGTCCTTTGTCGATGTTGAAGCTGCCGTCGAGGTCGGGATCGTTGATCAGGCCCTTCCAGCCGACCGTCGTGCGCGGCTTCTCGAAATACACGCGCATCACGATCTCCAGCCGGTCCGACAGGCTCTCGCGCAACCCCGCCAGATGGCTGGCATAGTCTACGGCAGCGGCCGGGTCGTGGATCGAACAGGGGCCGACGACGACGATCAGCCGATCGTCGGCGCCGGTCAGCACGGCGTGGATGGCGTTGCGTGCCGCGGCAACGGTGCGCGTCGCCGTCAGCGTGCGCGGTATCTCCCGCATCACCTGGTCCGGCGTACTCAATTCCCTTATTTCCTTGACCCGAAGATCGTCGGTGGTGGTCAACACGGCTTTCTGCTCCTGGTTGGGAGACCTGCCGGCTGAAACAAAAAAGCCGCCAGGTCTGGCGGCTGATCGGATGTTGTTGCTGCAATCTTCAGATCGAGCGCAATCCTCCCGCCGCCAGCGAGCTGCCGTAGCTAAAATACCAGAACGAGGCGGTCAGGTGGATCATGTCAGCCCTATAGCCGAAGCCGGAGCGCTTGTCACGCGTCGGTAGTGTCTCTATTTGAATTTCGGCTCACGACCCGTTGCGGAAGTTCGTTCGCTCGTGCCGAATTCACGCCCTTGACCCCAAGGCGACCTTTATGTGGTCGCCATGCAAGGTTCGAAAGCGGTGGAACTTTTGTCATTTGAGCCGGAAAAAACACGCAGCGCCTTTGCCAATTAGGCACTTTCATAATCGTGCCTCGATGAGAAACGGCCCCTGGCGCGACAAGGCCGCATCAAGCAGCGTACTGAACGTCTCGCAGGTGGTGGCAACTGCTGCCTCGACGCCAAAACCGCGCGCAAGGGAGACCCAATCGATTGGGGGATTATCGAGATCGAGCATTCGTTGAGCATTTGTCCCGATGGAGGCGACCCCAACGTTACGCATCTCGGCGTGGAGGATTGCGTAAGTCCGATTTGAGAAGATGATCGTCGTCACATCGAGATGCTCGCGGGCCTGGGTCCAAAGCCCCTGCACGGTATACATGGCGCTCCCATCGGCCTGGAGGTTGATTACCTTTCGATCCGGACACCCGACAGCAGCACCCGTTGCCAGAGGGATGCCGTCACCGATGGATCCTCCCGTCGGCGAGATGAAGTCATGTGGAGCCGCGAAGGCGGAGAGTGCGAAGAACCGTCGGCCAGAGGTTATTGCCTCCTCGCATATGATGGCGTTGTCGGGAATTTTGTGCGCGACAATAACCGCAACCGCATCGTCAGTCAGTTGTCCAACTGGATAGCCTTCGTCTCCTTTTGGCGCGATCAGTTGCAGGGACTGCGTTCGCTTCACGCCGAGTTCGTCATGCAGTGCTTCCAGCGCTCCCTTCAAATCCTCGCCGTGCTTGGTCAGCGTCAGGACTGTACAATCATCCCGAACCAACCTACCGGGCTTTCCTGGATACGCGAAGAACGCCACCGGTTCCGGCGCGCCGACAAGAACTAACAGGTCGAGGTCCTTCAAGACATCGAGCGCCAAGTCGATCGGATAAGGAATGCGCACCGGAGCGACTCGCCCGAGGCCACGCTGAGTGTGGGCTACCAACACTTCGTTGAAGAGCCGAACGTCGCACGCAGTCGCGATCCGGCCTGCGATGGCAAGCGCGTCGGCGCGCGCAGCGGTTCCGCCGACAACGATTGCGACGCGCCCCGGATTGGCGCGGATGGCTCTTGCCACCGCTCGCACCGTTTGAGGATCGGGCGAGCGAGGTGTGTCGATCGATATCTTTCGCCAAGGCGAAGGCGCGGCAACCTCTCCCCACGCAGCATCGGCAGGCAGAATCATCGTTGCAACTCCTGGCGGCGACAACGAGGCACGATAGGCCGCCTCAGCCGTAGGGCCGACATCCAGGGAACCGTTGACGCGACGCACCCAATTCGACATCGGCGCTGCCAGTCCTTCGATGTCCGTGGCCAACGGCGCGTCGAGCGGAAGGTGATAGGAAGCATGGTCACCCACGATATTTATCATCGGTGTGCGGGCGCGGCGTGCGTTGTGCAAATTGGCCAACCCATTGGCAAGCCCTGGTCCTGTGTGAAGCAAGGTTGCGGCGGGGTGACCGGTCATTCGCGCGTAGCCGTCGGCAGCGCCGGTGACGACGCCCTCGCTGAGACCGAGCACGCATCGCAATTCTGGCTTGCGATCCAGCGCCGCGACGAAATGCATTTCCGATGTTCCCGGATTGGCGAAGCATACCGTAACGTCATTCGCCAAAAGCACTTCAGCGAGGACATCCGCCCCGTTCATACGAACAGCTTGACTGTCTGCCTTCACGTGCGCCCCCGATGGCCTCACCTTCACAATGGCTACTTATTCAGAGCTGCACAAGCCGCATTGGGCATCAATGGGGCAGGGCGCGGGCTTCCGGGCAAATTTTGGGAAGGTCCGCCTCGGGGGCGATGCCGGACCTTCCTGGCTGCGCATTTGTAGTTCCGCTTCTGGCGCTGCCTGCTCGTTCCGATTGGCGAGGCGGAGGGCAGAAAACCACCCACAGCCGAAATTCAAACTGAGACACCACCCACCGTCTGATGATGCTACTCCGGCGACGACCCTGCAATGTTCTGGTCGTAATCGACCAGCGACCCGGTCATGACGCCCGACTGCGAGCTGACCATATAGCTGATCAGCCAGGCAAGCTGGTCCGGCTTCACCAATTGGCCCATCGGCTGCGCGGCCTCGGCCTTTTCCAGCCAGTCGTCCGGCGCGTCGTGCCATTTCTTCTGCACGATCGCCTCGCCCTCGGTATCCATCCAGCCGGGCAGCACGGCGTTGCAGCGGATGCGATTGCTGCGGTAGGCATTGGCGACATTCTTGGTCAGCGTCGCCAGTGCGCCCTTGCTCGACGAATAGGGCGCCAGGAACGACTGGCCACAATGCGCCGACATCGACAGCACATTGACGATTGAGCCGGGCGCCTTGCGGTCGAGCAGGTGTGCCACCACACCCTGCATCAGGAAGAAGGGGCCGCGCACATTGGTCTGAAATATCTGGTCGAATGTTTCCTCGGTGGTCTCAACCAGTGAGCCGCGGGCCGAGGTGGCGGCAGCGTTGACCAGCGAATTGACGGTGCCGAAATGAGCGATCGCCGTTTCGACGACCCGCTTGCAGTCGGCCACCACCGAGACGTCGGCGCTGATGAAGATGGCGTCGACGCCGTTTTTCCCAAGTGCGGCGACCGCCTTGTCGCCCTTCTCCCTGGAACGGCCAACCAGCGCCAGGGCGCGGCAGCCCTCGTCGGCCAGCGTCTCGGCGACGGCGAAGCCGATGCCTTGCGCGCCGCCGGTGACGATAGCGCGTGTTTCGGAATTGCGACCGGCGGAACCGTTCATCGCCTTGCTCCTGTGCTTGATAGTCAGACTGTGTTGTCGAGGCGAATGGTCTTGCCTTCCCTAGCCGATTTCAGCGCCGCGTCCGCCAACCTCAGCGCGACGAGCCCGTCCTTGCCGCTCGGCGCCGCCTCCTTGCCTGACGTCGCTGCCGCGATGAAGGCGGCGATCTCGTTGGCGTAGGCGTCGAGATAGCGGGTCATGAAGAAGTCGTGCAGCGGCGGGCGCGTATAGCCCTTTTCATTGGCTAGCTCGATCGACACCGGCCGCTGGTTCTCGGCCGCGACCATGCCTTTCGAGCCATGCACCTCGATGCGCTGGTCGTAGCCGTAGGTGGCGCGCCGCGAATTGGAGATGATGCACTGCTTGCCGGAGGCGGTTTCGAGGATGACGCTGACGCTGTCGAAATCGCCGGCCTCGCCGATTTGTCTGTCGACCAGCACCGAGGCATGGGCGCTGACCGCCACCGGCTCCTCGCCGAGCAGGAAGCGCGCCATATCGAAATCATGGATGGTCATGTCGCGGAAGATGCCGCCCGAGCGGCCGATATAGTCGAGCGGCGGCGGGCCTGGATCGCGCGATGTGATGGTCACCATCTCGACGGTGCCGATGGCGCCGTCGTCGATCGCCTTGCGCACGGCGGCGAAATGCGGATCGAAGCGGCGGTTGAAGCCGACCATCAAAGTGGCGCCGGCCTTGTCGACCACGGCCAGGCATTCCTCCACTCTGCCGGCGTCGAGGTCGATCGGCTTCTCGCAGAAGATCGCCTTGCCGGCCTTGGCGAACCGCTCGATCAGATCGGCATGGGTATCGGTCGGCGTGCAGATGATGACCGCATCGATATCCCCGGCTTTTTCGATGGCCTCGATGCTGCGCACTTCAGCACCATAGGCCGACGCCAGCTCGGTCGCCGCTTTCTCGAAGGCATCGGCGACGGCGACCAGCCTGGCCTGCGGATTGGAACCCACGGCGCGGGCATGGACCTTGCCGATACGACCGGCACCGAGAAGAGCGAAACGGAGAGGCATGGGAATCCTTTGGGATGGTTCGAAAGCAAGTGTGTCCGCGCCTGCCTGTCAGGCAAAGAGGCGCAGGCGGTTTTCTGATCGTAGCAGACCGGCGACGCGCTGATGACCCGCCACCTCGGCATCCATTCTAGGCCGCAAGTTCTGCCTCCCCGGTCTTGGCGCCGGTGATGTATGAGACGATGTCGTTGCCGTCGGTGTCCTGCTTGCGCAGATTGGCGACGATGCGGCCGCGCCGGAAGACGACGATACGGTCGACCAGGTCGAACACCTGGCGCATGTTGTGACTGATCAGGATCAGCGGCTCGCCATTGGCTTTCAGCGTGCGGATGATGTTTTCGACCTGCATCGTCTCCTGCACACCAAGTGCTGCCGTCGGCTCGTCCATGATGATGAGCTTGGAAGCGAAGGTAGCGGTTCTGGCGATCGCCACGCACTGGCGCTGGCCGCCCGACATGTGGCGGATGGTGTTGGAAAGGTTGGGAATCTTGACCGCCGTGCGGATCAACGCTGCCTCGGTCGCCTTGCGCATGAACTTGCGATCGAGGATCGAGAAAGGCCCGAGATTGAAAAGCACCTTTTCGCGGCCGAGAAACAGGTTCGATGGCACGTCGAGATCGTCGGCAAGCGCCAGGTTCTGGAACACCGTTTCGATGCCCGCCTCGCGCGCCGCGATCGGGCCGGCGAAGTTCACTTCCTTGCCGTCGAACCAGACCTTGCCGCTAGTGCGCTGCTCGACGGCGGTGATCTGGCGCACGAAGGTCGATTTGCCGGCGCCGTTGTCACCCATGATGGCGACATGCTCGCCCTTGCGCAGTTCGAAGTTCGCGCTTTCGAGCGCATGCACGCCGCCGTAGTATTTGGTCAGGTTTTCAGTCTTCAGGACAATGTCTGACATGATCAAGCCCTCATTGCCCGCAGGCGCTGGCGCCACTGGTCGAGAACGACTGCGCCGATGATGATCACGCCCTTGACCATCTCCTGGTAGTAGGCGTCGAGGCGCAGGAAGGTGAAGCCGGAGATGATGACGCCGAAGATCAGCGCACCGATCACCGTACCGATGATCGAGCCGCGGCCGCCCGACAGCGAGACGCCGCCGATGACTGCCATGGCGATCGCGTCCAGTTCGTACATTACGCCCATGCCGGCCTGAGCGGTGAGGTTCTTGGAACTCAGCACCACGGCGGCGAGCGAGGCGAGGATGCCGGCAATGACGAAGACGAGGATCTTGTGGTTCTGGACATTTATGCCGGACATGCGGGCGGCGTCCTCGTTGGAGCCGATGGCATAACAGTGCTTGCCGTACCTGGTGTATGACAGGATCAGCTGGAACAGAATCGCCAGCGATATGAAGATGATGACCGGCATCAGCCCCTTGCCGATTGCGGCGAAACTTTCGGTGGGAAACGAGATCGGCTGCCCCTTGGACCACCATTTGGCGACGCCGCGCGCGGTGACCATCATGCCGAGCGTGGCGATGAACGGCGGAATGCGCGTGTAGGCGATCAGCGAGCCGTTGATCAAGCCCGCCAGCAGGCCGCAGCCGATCGCGACGAGCACCGGCACGATCACCGGCAGGTCAGTCCAGCCCTGCTCGATGAACATCGCCTTGGGGTTAGGGTTGCCGTTGACCGTCGCCACCTGGGCGAAACTCATGGCAATCATCGCCGTGGCGCCGACGATCGAACCCGAAGAAAGGTCGATGCCGCCGGAAATGATCACCTGCGTCACGCCGATGGCGATGATGCCGACGATCGACACCTGCAGGATGATGATCTGCAGGCGCGCTTCGTTGAAGATCGTATCGACGTTGGCGCGGGTGTTGAACAGGAAGCTGTCGCCAAGAAAGACGCGGCCGATCAGCTCGAAGGCGCCGACCAGGATGATGAGCGCCAGGAAAACGTTGAATTCGGCAGGCCATGTGCGCTTCTTCGCATCATAGCTCAGTCCGCCGACGCCATGGGTTGTCTGTGCCAAATCTTGCTTCCTCCGTCAGCAGTCGCCCTCCCGCCTGTCTACGGCGATGAGAGAAAAAGGAGCGGCGCCGTCCCTTTGTTTTGAGCATCGGATTTCCCGATGCTCTTGTTTCGAACATCGGATTTCCTAAAAACCGGTCCGATGCTCTGACGCGCCGCTCCCTATCGAAAAACGGTCCTCTGCCTCAGTTCTTCTGCAGGAACTTGTCGATGTTTGCCGGCGTGACCAGCTGGAAGGGGATGTAGACCTTCTGTTCAACCGCCTCGCCCTTGGAAAGCTTGAGCGCCGCGTCCAGCGCCCCGGCACCTTGACCGGCCGCATCCTGGAACACGGTCGCGTCGAGATCGCCCGCCTGCATCGCGGCAAGCGCGTCCTGAGTGGCGTCCACGCCGCCGACGACAACCGACTTCATGTCGATGTTGGCAGCCTTCATGGCCTGGATGGCACCGATGGCGCTTTCGTCATTGTTGGCGATCACGCCATCGAACGGCGTGCCGGTCGACAGCCAGTTGGTCATCAGATTCTGAGCCTCGTCACGGTTCCAGTTCGACGTCTGCTTGTCGATGATCTTGATGAAGCTGCATTCCGGTGTGGCGATCACATCGTCAATGTCCTTGGTGCGCTGCACCGCGGCCTGGTTCGACAGCTCGCCCATGATCACGTAGACATTGGCCTCGGTCTTGCCGGCTTCCTTGAACAGGCGGCAGACTTCCTGGGTCTCGAGAGTGCCTGACTCAACCTCGTTCGAGGCGACGAAAGCCTGGTTGTCCGGCAGCGTGTCGACATTGACCGGCTCACGGTTGACGTAGACCAACGGAACCTTGGCCGCAGCCGCGGCGTCCGACATCGCCTGGGTGGCCGAGGTGTCGACCGGATTGACGATGATCGCGTCGACGCCCGAGGCGACGAAGTTCTTGATCTGGTCGAGCTGCTTGGCGACGTCGTTCTGCGCGTCCTCGACCTGCAGTTCCACACCCTCCATGCCCTTGGCCTGCTCGATCATGCCGTTGCGCAGCACGGTGAGAAAATTGTCGTCGAACTTGGCCATCGACACGCCGACCTTGGCAGCGAGGGCGGACGAACTCATCAGCGCCGAAAACACGACGCCCAAAAGCAGTTTCTTCATTTTATCTCTCCTCCACAGAATTGGTGTCCGGCTGCACCGATCTACCCGGAATCCCCGATCTCCCAGGGAACCTCTCCCGATTGCCATCTCCGTTCCCGATGGCGATTTCCGCGTTGACCGGAACGCCAATTCCTCTGCCTGAAACATACGTTCCGGAACGAAAGAACCAAAATGCCTAGTTGGTGAAATATTTATTCCATTCTGCGTGCGGGCGTCAAGGAGATTCCGAAAGCTGATGCCGGATTTTCGGATAACGCGGCTGAGGGCCGGCAAATCTTCTGCAAGAATCCATCTGCTTGATGGTTCACATCATTGCCGACGCATCGTGGTGCCCGATCTGAACCTGGATCCCTGTCTGAGCCCAGACGTTTTGCCCGAACCTAGATGTTTTCCGGTAGATAGATATCGAAGGGCAGGAAGGTCTGGCCCGGCGCATTGGCAGCGCCTGCCTCGATGGCATGCGCCATCAGCCCGACAAGCTCGCGACATAGTGCTGCCAGCGGCGTCGAAATCACCATGGTCAGGATGTTGTCGGCGAGCGCCGCGCGCGATTCGGCGTTGATCTCGTTGCAGACGACCACCGGCATATTTACGGGCCTCGCTGCCCTGAGCGCCGAGACCGCGCCTTCCATGCCGCCGCCGGCGACGTAGCAGCCGGCAAGATCCGGGTACCGCGCCAGAAGATCGATCATCGCATCATGGGTCACCTGGTTGGCCTCCAGATTGACCAGCGTCTCCAGCACCGTGAATTCCGGCGCATGCTCGCGGAAGAATGATCTGAAGCCGATCTCGCGTAGCTCATGGCCATGGAAGCGATGGCTGCCGACAAAAAGGGCGACCTTGCCGGGTTTCCTCGCCGCCCTGGCGATCATCCAAGCCGCGGTGCGGCCGACCTTGCGGTTGTCGAGGCCGACATAGCCTTCGCGGATGCCGGCGGCAAAGTCGGATAGCAGGGAGAAGACGGGTTGCCCCCTTGCCTTCAGGGTCTCGACGGCTGCCGTCAGCGTCGGATGGTCCGGACCGACAAGGGCGACGGCCCTGGATTTCGCCGCCAGCTTGCGCATCTGGGCAGCGATCTCGTCGGGCGCCAGCGAACTGGCGAAGTCGATGGTTGCGACGCCTCGGAAGCGCTGCGATTGCGACACCGCCAGTTCGAGCTCCCGCGCGAAATCGCTGTAGAAAACATCATTGCCCCTCAGCAGCAGGAAACCGAGCCGGTACTCCGGCAGTTCCTGGCGCATCCGCTGCTTGATCAGTCCGGCGGCGTGATAGCCGATATCGGTCGCGGCCTCATAGACACGGCGCGCGGTTTCCTCACGCACCGGCAGGCGATTGTTCAGCACCCGGTCGACGGTGGCGACGCTGACGCCGGAGGCGCGCGCCAGATCGGTAATGGTCGGCCGTTTTGCCATGGCTGTCTCTTCGCTTGCCAAAGCAGTCTACATCATTCTGATGGGAAATGATAGAAACTATCTTTGTGATATTGAGCCTATCATGGCTTGGCGCTATTTCTAGCCTACGATGCTTGCGACCGCGGCCCGGTCATTGGCCGGGGCGGATCGCAGGGCGCTGGTGGAGGCACTCCCATGGACGCAACGATGGACGCAGCACCGTCCGGGCGCGACTACAGCCTGCTCGGCCGCGACGCGAAGCTTGCCGTCGAGACCGGGCTGGCGGCGGCCGAGTGGTATCACACCGACGTGCCCCGCAAGCAGATGAAGGCGCTGATGCAGCGCTCCGACGGGCCGGCGATCCGCGATACCATCATCTGGCTCGGCGCCCTGATCCTGAGCGGAGCGGGCGGTGCCTGGTTCTGGGGCACGTGGTGGTGCGTGCCGTTCTTCTTCGTCTATGGCGTTCTCTACGGCTCTTCCACCGATTCACGCTGGCACGAATGCGGTCACGGCACCGCGTTCAGGACGCAGTGGATGAATGATGCGATCTATCAGATCGCCTGCTTCATGATCATGCGCAATCCGGTGACCTGGCGCTGGAGCCATACGCGGCATCACACCGATACGATCATCGTCGGCCGCGATCCGGAAATCGCGGTGATGCGCCCACCGGACCTGTTGCGCGTCGTGCTCAATTTCTTCGGCATTGTCGATGCCTGGCATGCCATGAGCGACATGGTTCGCAATGCGGCCGGCATCATCAGCCCGGCGGAAAAGACCTTCATTCCCGAGCAGGAGCAGCCGAAGGCGATCCGCATTGCCCGCATCTGGACCGCGGTCTATGCCGCGACCATCGCGCTGGCACTTTATAGCGGCTCGTTCCTGCCCTTGATGCTGGTCGGGCTGCCCCGGCTTTACGGCGCCTGGCATCACGTCATGACTGGCCTGCTGCAGCATGGCGGCCTCGCCGAAAATGTCATCGACCACCGCCTCAACAGCCGCACCGTCTACATGAACCCGATCAGCCGCTTCATCTACTGGAACATGAACTACCATGTCGAGCATCACATGTTTCCGATGGTGCCTTATCATGCGCTGCCGAGGCTGCATGAGCTGATCAAGCACGATCTGCCGGCGCCGACGCCGTCGATCCTGGCCGGCTATCGCGAGATGATACCTGCCTTTCTGCGCCAGCTGCGGAATGGGGACTATTTCCTCAAGCGCGCGCTGCCGCCGACCGCGAAGCCCTATCGTGAGGAATTCCACAACGATAACGATGCTGTCGCGGCAGCAGCGGAATGAGATGCGCCCGTACCGGGCAAGTTGACCAAGCAAAATTCTGCCGGGAGGACCAATGAGCGACTGGGTCGAGGCCTGTGACGCCGAAGACATCGACGAAGAGGACGTGATGCGGTTCGACCATGGCGGCCGCACCTTCGCCATCTATCGCAGCCCCGACGACGAATATTTCGCAACGGACGGTCTTTGCACGCATGAGAAGGTGCATCTGGCCGACGGGCTGGTGATGGACGACATCATCGAATGCCCGAAGCACAATGGCCGTTTCAGCTACAAGACCGGGGCGGCCAGGGGCGCTCCGGTCTGCGTCAATCTCAGGACATATCCGGTCAAGCTCGACGCCGGCAAAATCCTCATTCAGATCGGGTGACGGTGATGACGAAGGGGATGGTGATCATCGGTGCCGGCGAATGCGGCGGGCGGGCTGCCTTGGCGCTGCGCGATCTCTTCTATGACGGGCCGGTGACGCTTGTCGGGGACGAACCGCATCTGCCCTATGAGCGGCCGCCGCTGTCGAAAGACGCGATGGCCAGCGATGTGCCCGTGATCAAAGCGATCGCCAGCGATGAGATCCTGGCCGAGAGATCGATCCGGCATATCCATTCGGTTCAGGCGGTCGCGATCGACCGCGCGGCGCATGGCGTGCGCCTGTCGGACGGCTCGATCCTGCCATACGACAAGCTCTTGCTGGCAACCGGATCGGTGCCGCGCAAGTTGCCGATGCCGGGGCTTGGCGCGCGCTGTGTCTATCTCCGGACCTTCAACGACGCGCTGGCCATTCGCGCTCATCTCAGCGCCGGAAACCGCATTGCCATCGTTGGCGGCGGCTTCATTGGCCTCGAGCTTGCCGCCGCGGCACGCAGGCTGGGGGCCACGGTCACTATCATTGAGGCGCAGCCGCGCATCCTGACTCGCGGCGTGCCGGCCGAGATCGCCAAAATCATCCACGAGGCGCATGAAGCCGAAGGCGTCAAAATCCTGTGCGGCGACGGGATCGCTGCGATCGCCGACGACGGCGCCCAGGTGCGCATCGCGCTTGCCGGCGGGCAGGACATCGTCGCCGATCTGGCGGTGATAGGCATCGGCGCCGTGCCGGTGACCGGACTTGCCGCGGAGGCGGGGCTGACGATCGATAACGGCATAGCTGTCGATGCCGCGCTTCGCACCAGCGATCCGGACATCTTCGCCGCCGGCGATTGCTGCTCGTTTCCGGTTGCCGTCTATGGCGGCCGGCGCGTGCGGCTGGAAGCCTGGCGCAACGCGCAGGAGCAGGGCGCGCTTGCGGCCAGGAACATGCTCGGCGCCGGTGAGGCCCACGCGGCGGTGCCATGGTTCTGGTCGGATCAGTACGGCTTGACCTTGCAGATATCTGGGCTCTCGGACGAGGGCAGCAAGGTCGTGCGTCGCGATCTCGACGACGGCGCCTTCATCCTGTTCCATTTGGCGCAGGACGGCAGGCTCGTCGCAGCGAGCGGCATCGGCCCGGGCAACGCGGTCGCCCGCGACATAAGGCTGGCCGAGATGCTGATCGCAAGAAGGGCAAAGCCGGCGCCTGAGGCGCTCGGTTCGCAAACGATCAAGCTGAAGTCGCTGCTGGCGGCATGAGCCGGTGCGGGTTCCGGAACTGGCGGAACGCTTGTCGTTCTAGTGGTGACAACCCGACGCTTGGTCGCCATTAGGCCTCTGCCCGTCCAGGTCCCACTGCATTGTTGATGTCCAGCTACCGGCTCTTGAAAAGAGTGGAATAAGGCTCGGTGTTGATAAGAAGGATCACGCACTGCTTTTCGGACATGCAGGCATCGGCATGCATCTGGTCTGCCTTCTGGGTCCAATATGATCCGGGCCGCAGTTCGATGCCTTTGCCCTCGCCCGTTTCGGGCACCCAGTGGCTCCAGGTGCCCTCGATGACAACGCCCTGATAGTCTGCCGTATGTGCATGTATGGGTGCTTGCCATCCCCCGGGGACTTTCAGCAGCGTTCCGGCCGGACCCACATCGCGCTTGCCCCATAAGGGACCCAGTCGGTGGGGCTGGCCAGGCATTTCCTCATAATACGGCACCTTCTCAACGGGCAGGTATGTATTCTCCAGCGCGTAAGTCTGAGACGGCAGGATAATAACTGCGGCTATCGCCGCCACGAGCTTTGGAAAAAGCACCGACATCTCCCTCAATGTTGCCACGTTGCCACGAAACTATTGGTAGCAGGGAAGAAGCCTATTGTGGAATGCCGGACGAACAATGATATTGCGTCCGAGATGTATGCTCGATCATCCAATTCTGCCGATCCTGTCCATCTTCTCGGACAATTCCTGCGTGACCTCAGGCCAGCGGAGGCGAGTTACTGCCGGGCCGAGGTAACGCGGCCTTGGGGCATCGGCCTGCAATTCCAAAAAGGAATTCGCTTCCATTTCGTGGCCGAAGGCACCTGTTGGGTGCTAGTCGAGGGGTCTGAACCGGAGCGGCTGGACAAGGGCGACGTCGTGCTCCTTCCGCATGGCACCAAACATGTCATCGCCGACGACCCTGACGGTGCGGTGACCGATCTCGCGCTCCTGGGCCCAAGACAGATATCCGACACAAGCTATTCCCTCAACACCGGCGGCGGGGTGCCCGATCCCTCATTTTCTGCTGCACCGTGGATTTCGAGGAACCGCTGGCCGATCGACTGATTGGGTCCATGCCCGCAAAACTTGTGCTTCGCGAGGGACCGAACCGTACCCGGTCACTCGGCATGCTGCTGGAGGTAATGGCGGCGGAGATGACGGAAGAAAGCGTAGGCTCGGCCACGATAATGGCCCGTGTGGCCGATGCAGCCATCAGCATCATTGTTCGCGATTGGGCTGGGGATAGCGATGACCATCGCCGAGGCTGGCTCGCTGCGCTGCGCGATCGAGGACTTGGCCCCGCCCTGCTCGGCATCCATACGAGGCCGGGGGAAAGCTGGTCTCTGGCCCGACTGGCGAGAACTGCGGCCATGTCGCGGTCCACCTTCGCAGAACGTTTTTCACTTGTCCTCGGGATATCGCCGGCCCGCTATGTGCTCGAATTCCGAATGCGCGAAGCAAACGCCTGCTCCTTGACCCGAGCCTGACGATCCCAGCCATCGCCACGCGCCTGGGGTGCGCGGATGCAAGGGATTGCATCAAGGGCAATAGGCTCTTTGGCCGAGTGCGTCGTCCACTTGCATTTGCGCTCTCGTATCGGCTCTCGCCAACAGCAGCTCAACCCCAGGGCGGCTGTGGTCGTCAGGCACCAAGAGTCGGATTTCACCACTAAAACAACGCCTTCAGCTCCGGCAATTTGTCGTTGACCAGCCAGCCATAGTAATTTTCCTCGGGCAGCTTCTCCGGTTCGCCCGCGTCGCGGCGCCTGTCGTTCTCGGCCTTCAGCGCATGGGCGCGCTGTTCCGGATTGCCGACATTGTAGAGTGTCGATGTGATGCCGGGATTGCCCGATATGTCGAAGCCGGCAATGCTCTGGTAGGCATCGATCGATTTCCGGATCGTCGCTGCGACATAATCCAGTGTCAGGTCCGGATCCATGATGGTTTTGTAGACCGCGTTCGGATCGCCGACGTCGAGCTTCGGCAGGCCGGAAACCTGGTGCACGAGATCGCTCATCTGCAACGCGGTCAGCGGATTGAGCTGACCAAGGCCGAAGGTTTGGCCGGCATAATAGGGCTGGAAGAAGGTGGCGCCGAAGCGGTCGTCGGGGAAGATCTCGCCGCCGACAGTCTTGCCGCGAAAGGACTGGTTCCACACCTGCTCGCGGCATTCCCAGAGCGTGTAACTATCCGTTTTGCCGGCGCATTCCTGGAATTGCGGCCGCTGCACGAAATCGGTGATGTCCTCGCCTTCATAGGCGAAGGACAGCTTGCTCGACAGATAGGAGATCGCCTTGACGTAGTAGGTCTGCAGCCGGTCATAGGCGTCGACATTGTAGGTGTGCTCGCCGACGATGGCGCCGACGATATGCATCGGGTCGATGCCATAGGTCGCCGCCGCTTGGCTGATCTTGCCGCGAAGACCGGCGTCGTGCTGCAGCAGCGCATAGACCTTGCTGTATTTTGCCTGGAAGGTGGTGTTGGTGGCCTGGGTGCGCCGGTTTGAGGCGCCCGGTATGTTGGGCTGCTCGGCATGACTGTTGCCCGGCGGCACCATCGTCGCCGCTTCGGCGGCGAACATGGCTGTCGCCAGCGTCAGCCCGAGAATGACGAGGATCAGTTTTTTCATGCGCGCCGCCTGCAACAGCGCATAACCCCCGGAATCGATTTTCGGGGTCATGCGCAAAACCAACTGAATAACGCCCCTTGCACGCCCAACTGATGCGCGGCGCTGTAGTTGCCGGGCAAACTAGGTAAAGCTGGATGGGGAGTCGAGAGCCCTTGCGCCTGGCAAGACAAAAGCTGGCCGGATGCTTCCATTTGGCCACACGTTTCAGAACTTGCCGGCTCGCCCGGCCCATTTCTTGTAGGATGGATCGCCTGCTACAGGATGAAACGCGACAAATCCGTGTTTCTGGACAGGTCGCCGACATGCTTTTGCACATAGGCGGCGTCGATGGTCACCGCCGTGCCATGGCGGTCCGGCGCGTCATAGGAGATCTCGTCCAGCACCCGCTCCATCACCGTCTGAAGCCGCCTGGCGCCGATGTTCTCGACGCTGGCGTTGAGATCGACGGCGATGCCGGCCAGCGAATCGATGGCGTCGTCGGTGAAAACGAGATCGACGCCCTCGGTCTTCATCAGCGCGATGTACTGCTTGATCAGGCTGGCCTCGGTCTCGGTCAGGATGCGGACGAAATCGTCCTTCTCCAGCGCACGCAGCTCGACGCGGATCGGCAGACGGCCCTGCAGTTCGGGCAGCAGGTCGGACGGCTTGGCAACGTGGAACGCACCCGATGCGATGAACAGGATGTGGTCCGTCTTCACCGGCCCGTATTTGGTCGCGACCGTAGTGCCTTCGACAAGCGGCAGCAAGTCGCGCTGCACGCCTTCGCGGGAAACACCGGCACCCATGCCGCCTTCGCGCGAGGCGATCTTGTCAATCTCGTCGAGGAAGACGATGCCGTCGTTTTCGGTCGATTCGAGCGCCCTGCGCACCACCTCGTCCTGGTCGAGCAGCTTGTCGGACTCGTCGCCGACCAGCACTGCGTAGGATTCCTTCACCGTCGTCTTGCGCGTCTTGGTCTTCTGGCCGCCCATCGCTTTCGACAGCATGTCGTTGATGTTCAACACGCCGATATTGGCGCCCGGCATGCCCGGGATCTCGAAGCCGGGCATGCCGCCAGTGCCGGTATCGCTCACCTCGATCTCGATCTCCTTGTCGTCGAGCTCGCCGTCGCGCAGCTTCTTGCGGAAACTGTCGCGCGTGGCCGGGCTCGCCGTCTTGCCGACGAGCGCTTCCAGCACACGTTCCTCGGCATTGATATGGGCCCGCGCCTTGACATCCTCGCGCATTTTCTCGCGCACCAACCCGATAGCGATCTCGACCAGGTCGCGGATGATCTGCTCGACGTCGCGGCCGACATAGCCGACCTCGGTGAATTTGGTCGCCTCGACCTTGACGAACGGCGCACCGGCAAGGCGTGCCAGGCGGCGCGAGATCTCGGTCTTGCCGACGCCGGTCGGGCCGATCATCAGGATGTTCTTCGGCATCACCTCTTCACGCATCTGGCCTTCGAGCTGCTGGCGGCGCCAGCGGTTGCGCAAGGCGATGGCCACGGCGCGCTTGGCGTCCTTCTGGCCGATGATGAAGCGATCGAGTTCCGAAACGATCTCGCGGGGCGAAAATGTGCTCATATTCCTAAATTCCACTTTGCCACTGCCGGATGGACTCGAACGGATGCAGCAGCATGATCACGTTGAGTGTCAGATTGTCCCGGATGATGTAGCCAACACCGAATTCGAAGATGACGGACAGGGTCACGATCACCCATATAGGAAGCCTGCGCGCCATCACAAATCCCAGCACCATCGCCAGCGTGTCCGCCACCGAATTGATGATGCTGTCGCCGTAATAGTCGAGCGAGATCGTGCCGGCGCGGTAGCGCTCGATGATCAAAGGGCTGTTCTCGAGAAGTTCCCAGCCGCCCTCTATGACGACCGCAAATGCCAGCCTGAGCCCGATCGGCGAGCGCGGGAACAGAAACCAGGCCAGCGCATAGAACAGGAAGCCGTGGATGAGGTGCGAGAATGTGTACCAGTCGGAAATATGCTGGGAATTCTCCGAACTCTGCACGATGCCGTGCCACAGCTTGACATAGCCGCATGTGCAGATCGGCGTTCGGCCCATGCCGTAAAGGGCTCCGGCCTGGAATATGATCAGGCCGAGGACGAGCAGAAGCCCCATCCGCCAACTGTCTTCATAGGCCGAGACGGTCTTGTCGGCGCCGGTTGTGCTCATGTTGTTACTGCCCCTCTTCGGCGTCGCCCTATTCGGCGTCACCCTCTTTTACATCGCCCTCTTCGGCATCGATTGCCATCAGTACGGCGTCGCCATATTCCGATTGCCTTCGATCGATAGCTCTGAAACCGGCCTTTTCATAGGCACGGATCGCTCGTCCGTTGGATGGATCCGGGTCGATGATGACACGCGGCACCCCTTCCGCGAACAGCTGTTCCACGAACTGCCGGACAATCGCCGAGCCGTGGCCGCGTCCGATAAGCTCAGGCCTGCCGATCGACAGATCGATGCCGAGCGTACCGAACGGCTGGTCGCTGTAGGGATGGCCGTCCTCCAGATGCGGGTCGTAGCTCTGCATGTAACCGATCGGCTCGCCGTCGAGCTCGATGATCAGCGGCTCAACGGAAATGCTGTCGATGTGTTCGCGGATCTGGGCGATCTCCGTCTCGGGATCGTCCCACCACTCCGCGACATGCGGCTCGGCCAGCCATGCCGCGATCATTGGCAGGTCCGCCTCCGTCACCGGCCGAAAGTCATATCTATTTTCTTGTTTGGCCATGATCTTCTCCGAACCGAAGGTCAGCGAAGCAAAAACCGGTTTCCACTTTTCGGGATCATGGCCAGCGACCGGCTCAGCCGGCATCGAGGGTTTCGATGACAAAGTTGTTGTTGGTGTAGACGCAAATGTCGGATGCGATCTGCATCGCCTTGCGGGCGATTTCTTCGGCATCCTTGTCGGAGTCCATCAGCGCGCGCGCCGCGGCCAGCGCGTAGTTGCCGCCCGAACCGATCGCCATCACGCCATGTTCGGGTTCGAGCACGTCGCCGGTGCCGGTCAGCGCCAGTGAGACCGACTTGTCGGCAACCAGCATCATCGCTTCCAGCCGGCGCAGATAGCGGTCCGTGCGCCAGTCCTTGGCGAGTTCGACGCAGGCCCGCGTCAATTGCTCCGGATATTGTTCGAGCTTAGCCTCGAGCCGCTCCAGAAGCGTGAAGGCATCAGCGGTGGCGCCGGCGAAACCGGCAATGACATTGCCGCTTTTGCCAATGCGGCGCACCTTCTTGGCGTTGCCTTTCATGATCGTCTGGCCAAGGCTGACCTGGCCATCACCGGCGATCACCACCTTGCCGCCCCTGCGCACGGTCAAGATCGTCGTGGCGTGCATGGTCAGTTCATTCGACATATTCTGCTCCGATCAGCACCGGTCCCGAAAAGGCGATTGGCGCGTTACGAGTGACTTGATCGACCATATGTATGCATAGGTCCGATGATTGCCAACCGGCCATCCGCCAGGCTCGATATCCCTTGGCATGGCAACTGGCAATCGCCGGATCATGCTGCTAGAAGGCTCTCGTTTTCAAGCATGTGGACGCTTGGAACGCCTGAACTCTGGACAAGGATGAGGTCATGCCGCCCCGTTCCGCCAACGCCAGCCGCAAGACTGGGGAAACCGACATCTCCGTGTCGGTCCAGGTCGACGGCTCGGGAAAATCCGACATTTCGACGGGCGTCGGCTTCTTCGATCACATGCTGGACCAGTTGTCGCGCCATTCGCTGATCGACATGACGGTCAAGGCCAAGGGCGATCTGCACATAGACGACCACCACACGGTCGAGGACACCGGCATCGCGCTCGGCCAGGCGCTTGCCAAGGCGCTGGGCGAGCGGCGCGGCATCATGCGCTATGCCTCGGTCGATCTCGCCATGGACGAGACGCTGACGCGCGCGGCGATCGACGTCTCCGGCCGTCCTTTCCTTGTCTGGAACGTTGCGTTCTCGTCACCGAAGATCGGCACGTTCGACACCGAACTGGTGCGCGAATTCTTCCAGGCCCTGGCGCAGAATGCCGGCATCACGCTGCATGTCACCAACCACTACGGCGCCAACAATCACCACATCGCCGAGACCTGCTTCAAGGCGGTGGCGCGTGCGCTGCGCATCGCGCTTGAAAGCGACCCGCGCCAGCCGGACGCGGTTCCTTCCACCAAGGGATCTCTGAAGGGATAGGCGATGGCGATCTACGTCGTGATGGAACCGCCGGGCCGCGGCGAAAAGCCTGACACAACGGCCTTTGTCCGTGATGGGTTTTCCTGGCTCGGCTTCCTCGTGCCGCCGCTGTGGCTGCTCTGGCACCGGTTGTGGATCGAGGCAGCACTGGCGTTTGTCGCCATGGCTCTCCTTTCGATGCTTGCCGAAGGATTGAACCTTGGGCTCGCCGGCCCGCTGCTGTCGCTGCTCGTATCGCTCTATGTCGGTCTGGAAGGTCAGGCCTTGCGGATTGCCGCGTTGCGCCGTCGTGGTTGGCATGAATGGGGCGTCGTCGCGGCCGACAGGATCGACGATGCCGATACGCGCTATGTGCTGGAAACCGAAACGCATTCGGATGAGCAAGCGCCCGCGCAACGCATCATCCCGGATCCAGCCCATGCCCGGCCAGCGCAGATGGGCATCGCGCTGGGGCTGAACCACGCTCCGGGAAGACCCTGATATGCGGGTCGCGATCATCGACTACGGCTCGGGCAACCTGCGCTCGGCCACCAAAGCCTTCGAGCGCGCCGCGCATGAAGCCGGTATAGCCGCCGCGATCGACCTGACCGCCGACGCCGAGCGTGTTAGGACCGCCGACCGCGTCGTCCTGCCCGGCGTCGGCGCCTATGCCGATTGCGCGGCCGGGCTGCGCGCTGTGGCCGGCATGTGGGAAGCGGTCGAGGAGGTCGCGACCGTCAAGGGGCGGCCGTTCCTCGGCATCTGCGTCGGCATGCAGCTGATGTCGGAGCGGGGCCTGGAAAAGACTGTTACAGAAGGTTTTGGCTGGGTCGCCGGCGACGTCAAGGAGATCACCCCGGCCGATTCGGCGCTAAAGATACCGCAGATCGGCTGGAACACGATCGAGCTCACGCGCAAGCACCCGCTGTTTTCCGGCATTCCGACCGGCGCCAAGGGATTGCACGCCTATTTCGTCCATTCCTATCATCTCTACGCGCAGAAGCCGGAGGACGTGCTGGCGATTGCCGATTACGGTGGTCCGGTGACGGCCGCTGTTAGCAGCGACAATCTCGCCGGCACGCAGTTCCATCCCGAAAAGAGCCAGGCGCTTGGCCTGGCGCTGATCACCAATTTCCTGCGCTGGAGGCCCTAGGATAATGAGCAAGAAAGGCTACTGGATGGCGATGATCGATGTCCGCGATCCCGAGGGCTACAAGCAATATATCGAGGCGAACGCGGCGGCGTTTGCGAAATATGGTGCGAAGTTTCCCGTGCGTGCGGGGCGTTACGCGAACCCGGAAGGGGCGACAGGCAACCGCCACGTCCTGGTGGAGTTCGAGTCCTACGACAGGGCGATAGAATGCTACGAGTCGCCTGAATACCGGGAGGCATTGAAGTACAGGCTTGCCGCCTCGACCGGTCACTTCGTCATTGTTGAAGGCGCCTGAACGGTGATCCTGTTCCCGGCCATCGACCTCAAGGACGGCAAGTGCGTGCGCCTGAAGCACGGCGATATGGCGACCGCGACGATTTACAATGACGACCCGGCCGCCCAGGCCAGGGCTTTCGAGCAACAGGGCTTTGAATGGCTGCATGTCGTCGACCTCAACGGCGCCTTCAAGGGCCAGAGCGTCAACAGCGCGGCGGTCGGCGCCATCCTCAAAGCGACAAAAACCCCGGTGCAGCTCGGCGGCGGCATCCGCACCCTGGCGCAGGTCGAGGACTGGCTCGATCGCGGGCTGGCCCGCATCATTCTCGGCACGGTGGCGGTGCGCGATCCGGATCTGGTCAGGCAGGCCTGCAAGGCGTTCCCGGGCAGGATCGCCGTCGGCATCGACGCCAAGGGCGGCAAGGTAGCGGTCGAGGGCTGGGCCGAGGCCTCGAGCCTCGGCGTCATCGAACTGGCGAGGAAGTTCGAGGGCGCCGGCGTCGCCGCCATCATCTACACCGACATCGACCGCGACGGTGTGCTGACCGGCATAAACTGGGATGCCACCATCGATCTCGCCGAAGCGGTTTCGATCCCGGTCATAGCCTCCGGGGGGCTCGCCTCGATCGCCGACATCGTGCGCATGACCATGCCCGATGCGCAAAAACTCGAAGGCGCCATCTCCGGCCGCGCGCTATATGACGGGCGTATCGATCCGGCCGAGGCACTGGCCATCCTGGCGGCAGGATCGGAGAAGGCGAGGGCGCGATGAAACTCTCGATTATCCTCGCACCTTATGACAGCGGCCTTTACCACGCCGGCTTTGGCCAGGGCCCTGACGCCATCATTGCCGGCGGGCTTGTCGATGAACTTGCCTTGCGCGGCCATGATGTCATCGTCGAGGACATCGGCGAGGTCGGCGATGCCCAGAAGCGCGAAATCGCGACAGGTTTCGCGGTCTGTCGGGCAGTCGCCACCAAGGTCGACATGGCGCGCGACGATGAGCGTTTTCCCATCGTGCTCGCCGGAAATTGCCTGACCGCCGCCGGTGCGGTGGCTGGCGATACCGCGGATTCGATCATCTGGATCGATCAGCATGGCGATCTCAACACGCCCGAGACGTCCGCCTACGGCTTTCTCGACGGCATGGCGCTGGCGACGACGCTGGGGCTCTGCTGGCGCCCGATGACGTCAGCGATTCCCGGCTTCCAGGCGATCGACCCGTCGCGGTGCATGCTGGTCGATGCGCGCGACCTCGATCCCGATGAAAGGCGGCTTCTAGAGACGTTGCCGATTATTCGCGCCCAATGGACCGATGCACTCGGCAATGTCGGAAGGCTCAAGGCGGCCGGCGCGGCCCAAGTCCATTTGCATCTGGATCTGGACGTTCACGATCCGGATGTGCTGCAGGTGAACCGCTATGCACGGCCGGGAGGTCCAAATCCGGAGGAACTGCGGCAACTCTTTTGCGGGCTGGCCAAGTCGATCCCGATAGTCGGCGTCACCCTGTCTGCCTACGATCCTGCCTTTGACGCCAAGGGCGAGGTTCCGCCTGTCGTCGGGCAATTGCTTGGCGATTTTCTTGCCGCGCTTGGGAGGATCTGATGCTGAAAGCCCGTGTCATCCCCTGTCTCGACGTCAAGAACGGCCGCGTCGTCAAGGGCGTCAACTTCGTCGACCTGGTCGATGCCGGCGATCCGGTCGAGGCGGCCAAGGCCTATGACGCCGCCGGCGCTGACGAGCTCTGCTTCCTCGACATCACCGCCTCGTCCGAAAATCGCGAAACCATCTTCGACATCGTCGCCCGCACCGCCGAACAATGTTTTATGCCGCTGACCGTCGGCGGCGGCGTACGACAGGTCGCCGACATAAGAAAGCTGCTTTTGGCCGGCGCCGACAAGGTGTCGATCAACACGGCGGCGGTGAAGAATCCCGATTTCGTCGCCGAGGCGGCCGATAAGTTCGGCAATCAGTGCATCGTCGTCGCCATCGACGCCAAGAAAGTGTCGGCCGAAGGCGAGGCCGCCCGCTGGGAGATTTTCACCCATGGCGGCCGCGAGAAGACCGGCATCGACGCGGTCGAATTCGCTCAGCAGATGGTCGATCGCGGCGCCGGCGAGATCCTGCTGACGTCGATGGATCGCGATGGCACCAAGGCCGGCTACGACATCGCGCTCACCCGCGCGGTAGCCGACGCCGTGCGTGCGCCGGTCATCGCCTCCGGCGGCGTCGGCACGCTCGATCACATGGTCGAGGGCATTCGCGACGGCCATGCCGGCGCGGTGCTGGCGGCATCGATCTTCCATTTCGGCACCTACAGCATTGCCGAAGCCAAGGCGCATATGGCCCGCGCCGGCCTGCCGATGCGGCTGGACACCCTAGGTGATCGGCTCTAAAGCAAAGTGGGAGCCGGTTGTCGGGAAAGATCATGCTTAAACAAGCAGATAGATGGCGCTATGGTTGAGTTTTCGCTCTCCGAGCTGGAGACAATCATCAGGGAACGCGCGCATTCCGGCGATCCGGATTCGTGGACGGCAAAGCTGTTCGCGCGCGGCATCGACAAGGCGGCGCAGAAGCTCGGCGAAGAGGCGGTCGAAACGGTGATCGCGGCCGTTGGCGGTGACAGACAGGCTCTCGTTTCGGAAAGCGCCGATCTCATCTATCATTGGCTTGTCGTTCTGGGCGTCGCCGGCATTCCGCTTGCCGATGTCCTGACCGAACTCGAACGCCGCACCGGTCGTTCGGGCATCGCCGAAAAGGCGTCTCGGCAGGACCGGGGCTGATCGCTGCGGAGGGTAGGAAACTCGATGGACCAGCTCGCCCCCACCGAGAAATATTCGCCCTTTCGTTTTTTCTCAGCGGAGCAATGGTCGCAGTTCCGCGCCGACACGCCGATGACGCTCGGCGAGGACGAGGTCCGTCGCCTGCGTTCGCTCAACGACCCGGTCGACCTCGAAGAGGTCAAGCGCATCTATCTTTCGCTGTCGCGGCTTTTGTCGGCCCATGTCGAGGCGAGCCAGCTTCTGTTCAGGCAGCGCCAGGCCTTCTTCAACGCGATGGATGTCGTCAAAACGCCCTTCATCATCGGCATTGCCGGCTCTGTCGCGGTCGGCAAATCGACCACGGCTCGCGTGCTCAAGGAATTGCTGGCGCGCTGGCCGTCGAGCCCCAAGGTCGATCTGATCACCACTGACGGCTTCCTGCTTCCCAACGAAATCCTGCGCCGCAACAATCTGATGGAGCGCAAGGGCTTTCCCGACAGCTACGATGTCGGCGCATTGCTGCGTTTCCTGTCGGGCATCAAATCGGCGCAGCGCAATGTCCGCGCGCCTGTTTATTCGCACCTGACCTACGACGTCGTTCCCGGCGAGTTCCAGACTATCGACCGGCCGGATATATTGATCTTCGAAGGCATCAACGTGCTGCAGCCGGGCAAGCTGCCGAAGGACGGCAAGATCGTGCCTTTCCTGTCGGATTTCTTCGACTTCGCCATCTATATCGATGCCGAAGAGGAGCTGATCCATCAATGGTACATCGCCCGCTTCATGCGGCTGCGCGAGACCGCCTTCCGCAATCCGGACTCCTTCTTCCACCGCTATTCGCAACTTTCGCAGGCAGCGGCCCGCGCCATCGCCGAGGGCCTGTGGACCAACATCAATCTGAAGAATTTGCGCGAGAACATCCTGCCGACGCGAGCCCGCGCCGATCTCATCCTGCGCAAGGGCGCCAATCATCTGGTCGAGGAAGTGGCGCTCAGGAAGCTGTAACGAAGCGGTTAACGGCGCTTTAGGCAGTGCCCGCTATCGTTCGATTGCCAATTCCAGAGCATTTGTCGGGAGCAGCCGGTGATCAATATGCCTGCATTGCGCCGGCCCGACATTTCCGCCTGGCGCGGAACACTTGCTCCGCGCCGGCTTCTCAAATTCGCCTCGGTGGGGCTTGCGGCCACAGTGCTCTACGCGCTTTGTGCCAGCCTCTTCGCCAGTGCCGGGTCAACATACCTGCCGCCGGCCACAGCCTCCGTCGCCGCCTATGCGGTCGCGGCAATATTCTCCTATCTCGGCCACAAGTTCTTCACGTTCATGTCGGCCGGCTCGCATCAATTCGAAGCGCCGCGTTTCGCCGTGCTGACCGGATTCGGCCTTGCCATCGCCTATCTTCTTCCGCTGCTCCTCGTCGGGCAGTTCGGCCTGCCGGTCGCAGCTCCGATACTGCTCACTTGCATTCTCATTCCAGTGGTCAACTTTGTCGTTCTCGAACGCTGGATCTTTTCCGGCAGCGTCAGGCCTGGACCGTGACCCAGAGCGGGTGCCGGTTTTGCAAAAATCCGGTGCTTAAACAAAGAGATAGACGGCGATACGGCTCTAGCCGGGATAGGTCACCCGCCGCAGCGTCAGATTGATCCGCCCGCCATTCCTAAGCAACGCCGAGGTCGACGGATAAATGCGGTCGACGCCGTGAAAACAGAGGCGGCCTTCGCCACCAAGCACGACGACGTCGCCGCTTTTCAGCCTGAACGATTTGGTGCCGCCTTCGCGCGTGCTCTGGCCGACCCTGAACAGGCAATCGTCGCCCAGGGAAACGGAAACGACCGGCGCGGAGAAATCGATCTCGTCGCGGTCTTGATGAAGGCCCATCTTCGCGTCCGGCGAATAGAAATTGACCAGGCAGGCCTCCGGCGGATGCGGATATGCTGACACGTCCCGCCACAGCTGCAGCAGTATGTCGGGGATCGGCGGCCAGGGCGTTCCGGTCACCGGGTGCTTCGGCTGGTAGCGATAGCCGAGCTCCTTGTCGGTGACCCAGCCGAGCGAGCCGCAATTGGTCATGCGCACGCTCATCTCCTTGCCGGTGCGCGGCATCGCCGGCACGAACAGCGGCGCTTCCTGCACGACCTGCCTCACGTCCTCGACCAGCGCTTCCTGCACCGCGCGGGACAGATAGCCGGGCATGTGGCGGACGCCTTTGGGCAGGACGAGCATGGTCGCTTGATCCGTTGGTCTGGAAGAACCAGAATGCCACTGTCAAATGAAAACGGCGACCCGAAAGCCGCCATTGTCGATTGCTGTTGCCGATCTGGCCCGATCTGGTCAGGCCTGATCGAGATCCGGGATACGCAGGACCTGCCCCGGATAGATCTTGTCCGGGTGGGTCAGTATCGGCTTGTTGGCCTCGAAAATGATCGTGTTCTTCGCACCCTTGCCCTTGCCGTAGCTCTTTTCGGCGATCTTCCAGAGGTTGTCGCCTTTCTTGACCGTATAGAAGGTCGGTTCCTTGGCCGGGGCAGCGGGGGTGCCGGCCTCGGGTGCGGCGACCTGCAATTCGTCCGCCTGCACCTTGGACACGCCGAGCGTGTTGCCGACGGCGATGACGGCCTTTTCGAAGATTGACTGATCCTTGACCACGCCTTTCAGGACAGCCGTATCGCCTTTGACGTCGACTTCCACATTGTCGGTGCCGAGCGCGTGCGAATCGAGTTCTTTCTTCAGCGTATCGGCGGTCGGCTCCGGCTCATCGTCGCCGAAGCCGAGCTTCTTGCCGACGCCCTTGACGAAATCAAACATGCCCATCTGCGGTCTCCTTGCTGTGGCGATACCGAACTTGCCACCTACAACCTTGAATTGGAAGCCGGGCAATTGATGTCGCGCCTACCGATCGGTGCGAAAACCGGAATCGCTCGCACGATGGGTAGTTACAAAAATGTCAGAGCGCACTTGTGACGCGCGTCGCTCTAATCGTCGTCCACCCGACCGCGCAGCTTCTTGATTGTGCCGCGTCCAGCCTTGGTCTTCAGCCGCCTTTCGACCGCGCCTTTCGACGGCCTCGTCTTTTTGCGCGGCGGTGGCGGCGGTTCGGCGGCCTTGGCGACCAGTTCCGCAAGCCGCGCCCGGGCGTCCGCCCGGTTCTGCTCTTGCGTGCGGAAGCTTCCGGCCTCGATGACGATGACGCCGTCCTTGGTGGCGCGCTGGCCAGCCAGCTTTATGGTTCGCGCGCGGACGCGCTCCGACAGGCCCGGCGCATTCGCCGCATCGAAGCGCAATTGCACCGCTGTCGCCACCTTGTTGACGTTCTGGCCGCCAGGGCCGGACGAGCGGATGAAGTCCTCGTGCAGGTCATCCGGATGGATCACCGCATCGTCGGCGATGATGATCTTGTCGTCGGCGCTCATGCTGCAGTCATGGCGCGGCGGACGAAAAAAGAAAAGGCCGTTCCCCGGGGTCGGGCCTTGAGATGCAGATATCCAGCCGGCGATTATTCCGCGGCTTCGCGCATGCGTGGGGCGGCGCCGAGCACGATGGCGTCGACATGAGCTTCGAATTTTTCGAAATTGATGGCAAACATGCCGACCAGCCTCGCCGCCTGCAGGTCATAGGCTGAGGTATCGGCCCAGGTCGATCTCGGATCGAGAATGGCGCGGTCGACGCCCGCAACCGCCACCGGCACATCGAAACCAAAATTAGCGTCGGTGCGGAAATCGGCCCCTTTCAGCGAGCCGTCGAGCGCCGCGGCAAGCAGCGCCCGCGTCGCCTTGATCGGCATCCGCTTGCCGGTGCCATAGGCGCCGCCGGTCCAGCCGGTGTTGACCAGCCAGCAATCGACACCGTGATGGGCGATCAGCTCGCGCAGCAGATTGCCGTATTCCGACGGATGGCGCGGCATGAACGGTGCGCCGAAACAGGTCGAAAACGTCGCTTCGGGTTCGGTGACGCCCTTTTCTGTCCCAGCCACCTTGGCGGTATAGCCGGAGAGGAAATGATACATCGCCTGCGCCGGAGTCAGCCGGGCGATCGGCGGCATCACGCCGAATGCGTCGGCGGTCAGCATGATAATGTTTTTCGGGTGACCGGCGCGGCCTGTCTTGCTGGCGTTGGGGATGAAATTGAGCGGATAGGCGCAGCGCGTGTTTTCAGTGAGACTGCCGTCGTCGAAATCCGGCACGCGGCCCGCATCGAGCACCACGTTCTCCAGCACCGTGCCGAAGCGTTGGGTGGTGGCGAAGATCTCCGGCTCGGCTTCGGCCGAAAGCTTTATCGTCTTGGCATAGCAGCCGCCTTCGAAATTGAAGATGCCATGCGGACCCCAGCCGTGCTCGTCGTCGCCGACCAGCGTGCGCGACGGATCGGCCGACAGCGTCGTCTTGCCGGTTCCCGAGAGGCCGAAGAAGATCGCCGCATCTCCGCCGGTGCCTTCATTGGCCGAGCAATGCATCGGCATCACGCCCTTCGCCGGCAACAGATAGTTGAGTACGGTGAACACCGACTTCTTCATTTCGCCGGCATAGGAGGTGCCGCCGATCAGCACGATCATGCGAGAGAGATCGACGGCGATCACCGTTTCGGTGCGGGTGCCGTGGCGGACAGGATCGGCGCGGAACGACGGCAGGTCGATGATCGTCATGTCAGGCACGAAATGCTCGAGCTCGGCGGCTTCCGGGCGAATGAGCAGATTGCGGATGAACAAGGAGTGCCAGGCAAGCTCCGTGACGACCCTGGTCGTCAGCTTCAAGTCCTCGTCGGCGCCGCCGACCAGATCCTGCACGTAAAGATCCTTGTCCGCCGCATGGGCGCGAAAATCGGCGAGCAGCGTGTCGAACTGGGCTGGCGAAATCGCCTTGTTGTTGTCCCACCATACATGCGGCCCGGTGGTCTCGTCGCGCACGACGAATTTGTCCTTGGGCGAGCGGCCGGTGTGCTGCCCGGTCTCGGCGACCAGCGCGCCATGCGCCGTGAGCCGGGCCTCGCCGCGGCGGACCGCTTCCTCGTAAAGGACGGCCTCCCCGAAATTATAGCGCACCGCGCCCGTGGTCTTTAGGCCGATCCGATCGATCGCCCATGCGGGATTGCGTTTGCCGGCTTCCGACATGAGGGGTTCCTTCTTCGATTTGCAGCATCCTGGCCGGCGAATTTCCGGAGCCCCACCAAGGAGACTGTAACGGTGAGAACCAGAAAAGCCAAATGATATCAAATAATTAATCGATTTAAATATTTTGAAAGTTGTTTAAATCGTTTATATGTGCAAAAAATCAGGCGGTTGCCCAAAGGATTGGCGGTCTTTAACAGTCCAATCCACGTTGAGGTGAAATCGTGGCCGCCGGCATGCCGCTCGTGACAGCGGACGAAGCCTGTGCCACATTTTGTACCTAATTTGTCCTGCAAAAGCCCCTTCTCGACCAAAGAAGGGACAGCTCATGAGGGAGCCACTTGAAATGGCAACAATCGCGCTTGTCGACGACGACCGCAACATTCTGACTTCGGTGTCGATCGCCCTCGAATCGGAGGGGTATCGCGTCGAAACCTACACGGATGGGGCGTCGGCGCTGGAAGGCCTGGCGGCGCGCCCGCCGAACCTCGCCATCCTCGACATCAAGATGCCGCGCATGGACGGCATGGAGCTTCTGCGCCGGATGCGCCAGAAATCCGACCTGCCGGTGATCTTCCTGACGTCCAAGGATGACGAGATCGATGAGCTTTTCGGCCTCAAGATGGGCGCCGACGACTTCATCCGTAAACCCTTCTCGCAGCGTCTTCTGGTCGAGCGGGTTCGCGCCGTGCTGCGCCGTGCCAGCGCCCGCGAGGCATCGGCCAAGACGCCCAACCAGCAGGCCCGTTCGCTCGAGCGCGGCCAGCTTGTCATGGACCAGGAGCGTCACACCTGCACCTGGAAAGGCGAGCCGGTGACGCTTACCGTCACCGAATTCCTGATCCTGCATTCTCTGGCCCAGCGCCCCGGTGTGGTAAAAAGCCGTGATGCGCTGATGGATTCGGCCTATGATGAGCAGGTCTATGTCGATGACCGCACCATTGACAGTCACATCAAGCGGCTTCGCAAGAAGTTCAAGGCCGTCGATGATGACTTCGAGATGATCGAAACCCTTTACGGAGTCGGATATCGGTTCCGCGAAGCATGAATTGATGCATGTCGCCCAAAAGTGGTCCCGGTTTTGGGACAACGACATGCTCAAAACTTAATGCATGTCGCCCAAAAGTGGTCCCGGTTTTGGGACAACGACATGCTCAAAACTAAAAACTGAGCGGGGGCTGCTATTCGATGGCAGTGGACGTAGAGCGAGTGAGACGGACGGGCGCCCGGCGCCCGTCGCGGATTCTGCCGGCATTCCTGTCGAGAATCACGGTGCCGATGCGCCGCTTCCTCGGCCACCACATCTTTTCCAGCCTGACGCGACGCATTCTCTTCCTCAACCTCGCCGGCCTGGCCGTCCTGGTCACCGGCATTCTCTACCTCAACACGTTTCGCGACGGGCTGATCGATGCCCGCGTCGAAAGCCTGATGACCCAGGGCGAGATCATCGCCGGCGCGATCGCGGCATCGGCGACGGTCGAGACCGATTCGATCAGCATCGATCCGGAAAAGCTGCTGGAACTGCAGGCCGGCGAAAGCCTGGGCCCCGGCTCCGATCAGCTCGACAATCTGGATTTTCCGATCAATCCGGAGCGCGTCGCGCCGGTGCTCAGGCGGTTGATTTCGCCGACACGGACGCGCGCCCGCATCTATGACCGCGACGCCAATCTGCTGCTCGATTCCCGCCATCTCTATTCGCGCGGCCAGATCCTTCGCTACGATCTGCCGCCGACCGACAAGGAAGAGCCCGACCTTCTGGAACGTATCCAGAAATTCGTCTTCGACTTCTTCCGCAACACCGCGCTGCCGGTCTACCATGAACAGCCGGGCGGCAATGGCGCTGCATTTCCGGAGGTGGTCAAGGCGCTTACCGGCAGCCCGTCGACCATCGTGCGGATCTCCGAACAGGGCGAGCAGATTGTTTCGGTCGCCGTGCCGATCCAGCGCTTCCGCGCCGTCCTCGGCGTGCTGATGCTGTCGACGGAAGGCGGCGACATCGACAAGATCGTCGCGGCCGAGCGCAAGGCGATCCTGCGCGTCTTCGGCATCGCCGCCCTTGTTACCGCCATCCTGTCGATGCTGCTCGCCTCGACCATCGCCAACCCGCTGCGCCGGCTGTCGGCGGCGGCGGTCAGGGTGCGGCGCGGCGTCAAGAATCGCGAGGAAATCCCGGACTTCTCCGACCGGCAGGACGAGATCGGCAATCTGTCGATCGCCGTGCGCGACATGACCAATGCGCTCTACGCCCGCATCGAGGCGATCGAAAGTTTCGCGGCTGATGTCTCGCACGAATTGAAGAACCCGCTGACCTCGCTGCGCAGCGCGGTGGAGACCCTGCCGCTGGCCAAGAACGACACGTCGCGCGGCCGGCTGATGGAGATCATCCAGCACGACGTCAGGCGGCTGGACCGTCTCATCACCGACATTTCCGACGCCTCCCGTCTTGACGCCGAGCTCGCGCGGGAAGACGCAGGAACCGTGGATCTCAAGAAATTCATCACGGATCTGGTCGACGTTTCGCGCACGGCGACGCGCAACAAGAAGACGGTCGAGATCGAATTCAAGGTCGCCAAGCTGCCGCAGGGCGTCAAAGGCTACTTCGTCGCCGGTCATGATCTGAGGATCGGCCAGGTCATCACCAATCTGATCGAGAATGCCCGCTCCTTCGTTCCTGAAGAGCGCGGCCACATTGCCATATCTCTGGCGCGCGCCGGCAAGGTCAACATCATCACCGTCGACGACAATGGTCCCGGTATAAGGGCCGACAACATCGACCGCATCTTCGAACGCTTCTACACCGACCGGCCGGCCAGCGAGGCGTTCGGCCAGAATTCAGGCCTCGGCCTGTCGATCAGCAGGCAGATCGTCGAAGCCCATGGCGGCACGCTGACCGCCGAGAACATCCCGGGCACCAAACCCGGCGAGATCAAGGGCGCGCGCTTCGTCGTGACACTGCCGGCCGAAGGCTGACGCATGATCCAAAAAGTGGGTACCGGTTTTCGGAACAAGATCATGCGTAAACCAAAAAGCATGATCCCGAAAAAAGGGTCCGCGGCAGCGAAAAGTGGGGACCGGGTTTCGGACAAGATCATGCCTGATCCGACTGTGCAGGCTGAGAACATTCACGGCACGGCGATCCTGATCGGCGAGCGTGGTGTCCTTATCACGGGACCGTCCGGCTCGGGTAAGACGACGCTGGCTCTCGCCCTCGTCGATCATTGTCGCCGGCATGGATTGTTTTCGCGGCTGATCGGTGACGACAGGCTCCTCGCCGCCGATCACGCGGGGCGGCTGGTCTGCCGGGTGCCCAGCCCCATCGCCGGCCTCGCCGAGGTGCCCGGATTCGGTCCGCGGCCATTGTCATTCGAGCCCGGCGGCGTGATCGACCTTCGCGTCCGGCTGGTGCCGGCAAGCGAGGTGGCCCGCTTCCAGGAAGATGTCAGCGAGCCCATTGCGGGCTGTCCGGTGCCGCGCATAGATCTTGCCGAACGCAATGTTCCGGCGGCCTTGCCGGCCGTGATGGCGCGGCTGTTGATTGCGCCTTTCGTATAATCCAATTTCAAATTTTTGCTGCAATGCGTCAAAATGGCCTGCGCCGGTGCAATTTTGGGCTTGTCAACGCGCCTCGCGTCGACAAGATAGCGCTCCCGCCGCCTGCATGGCCGGCGAGCATGAAACGCCTATGAAGCGGCGATGACGGGAGCCACCAAAGAATGATCGGACTCGTGCTTGTAACGCACGGTCAACTGGCCGCCGAATTCCGCCATGCCGTGGAACATGTCGTCGGGCCACAAGACAGTTTCGAGACCGTGGCGATCGGCGCTGATGACGATATGGAGCAGCGCCGCAGCGACATCGTCGATGCCGTTGCCCGTGTCGACACCGGGGCAGGCGTCATCGTTTTGACCGATATGTTCGGCGGCACGCCCTCCAATCTCGCCATTTCGGTGATGGAATCCGGTCGTACCGAAGTCATTGCCGGCATGAACCTGCCGATGCTGATCAAGCTGTCCAGCATTCGCAAGGGCGACAATATGAGCGTAGCGCTGGACGAGGCGCAGGCGGCCGGCCGCAAATACATCAATGTCGCCAGCCAGCTGCTGAGCAGCAAATGAACGCGCTGTCGGCCAAGAAGGGTGACATCGTCCGGGAATTTCCAATCGTCAACCAGCGTGGCCTGCATGCCCGCGCCTCGGCGAAGTTCGTTCAGGTCGCCAGCGGCTTCGACGCCTCCGTCCAGGTCGAGAAGGACGGCGTCACGGTTGGCGGCACCTCGATCATGGGCCTCATGATGCTGGCGGCGAGCCCCGGCTATACGATCCGCGTTACCGCCAGCGGCCCGGAGGCTGAGCAGGTGATCGACGCACTGGAGCAACTGGTCGCCTCCCGCTTCGGCGAGGAGTCCTGACGCCCAGAGCACCGCGCGTCCTTCGCGCATCATGCTTCCGAAAATCGATTCCGGTTTCGCCCGGTGCGCCTCCGAAGACATGCACGGATAAAGATTTCTTTATATCCCATTGTCGTCCGACCGACGATCTGCTAGTCAGGCCGGCAACTCGCGCCCTTCGACACGCCTTCCGGCGCGGGCGCATCCAGAAGACAATTCTTGATCGGAGCACTGCCATGACGGGTAGCAATGACTATGTGGTCGCCGACATCTCGCTTGCCGGCTGGGGCCGCAAGGAGATCGAGATCGCTGAGACCGAAATGCCGGGCCTGATGGCCTGCCGCGAAGAATTCGGCAAGGCGCAGCCGCTCAAGGGCGCGCGCATCACCGGTTCGCTGCACATGACCATCCAGACGGCGGTGCTGATCGAAACGCTGAAGGCGCTCGGCGCCGATATCCGCTGGGCCTCCTGCAACATCTTCTCGACCCAGGACCATGCGGCCGCGGCCATCGCCGAGGCCGGCATTCCGGTCTTCGCCGTCAAGGGCGAGACGCTCGAGGACTACTGGGTCTACACCGACAAGATCTTCCAGTGGGCCGATGGCGGCACCTCCAACATGATCCTCGACGATGGCGGCGACGCCACCATGTACATCCTGATCGGCGCGCGTGCCGAAGCCGGCGAGGATGTGCTCTCCAATCCGGGCAGCGAGGAGGAAGAAATCCTGTTTGCCCAGATCAAGAAGCGGATGGCGGCATCGCCCGGTTTCTTCACCAAGCAGAAGGAAGCGATCCGCGGCGTCACCGAAGAGACCACCACCGGCGTCAACCGGCTCTATCAGTTGCAGAAGAAGGGCCTGCTGCCGTTCCCGGCCATCAACGTCAACGATAGCGTGACCAAGTCGAAATTCGACAACAAATATGGCTGCAAGGAATCGCTGGTCGACGGCATTCGCCGCGGCACCGACACGATGATGGCCGGCAAGGTTGCGGTCGTCTGTGGCTATGGCGACGTCGGCAAAGGCTCTTCGGCATCGCTCAAGGGCGCAGGCGCCCGCGTCAAGGTCACCGAGGTCGATCCGATCTGCGCATTGCAAGCGGCGATGGACGGCTTTGAAGTCGTCACGCTCGAAGATGCCGCCCCGACCGCCGACATCATCATCACCACCACCGGCAACAAGGATGTCGTCACCATCGACCACATGCGGGCGATGAAGGACATGGTGATCGTCGGCAATATCGGCCACTTCGACAACGAGATCCAGGTGGCGTCGCTGCGCAACCTGAAGTGGACCAACATCAAGCCGCAGGTCGACATGATCACCTTCCCGGACGGCAAGCGGATGATCCTTTTATCCGAAGGTCGCCTGCTCAATCTCGGCAACGCCACCGGCCACCCGAGCTTCGTCATGTCGGCGTCCTTCACCAACCAGGTGCTGGCCCAGATCGAGCTGTACACCAAGCCCGGCCAGTATCAGAACCAGGTCTATGTCCTGCCGAAGCATCTCGATGAAAAGGTCGCGCGCCTGCATCTCGACAAGCTCGGCGCCCGGCTCACCGAACTGTCCGGCGAACAGGCCGCCTATATCGGCGTGACCCCGCAGGGACCGTTCAAGCCGGAACACTACCGCTATTAACCACAGTTGAAATTACCACTAGATATTGAGGCCGGGCGATTGACTTTTCGCCCGGCTTTATTTTTGCGTCGATTGATTCTTCACGCCGATTCGCGCAAGCGCTATGGTGCTGATTCGCGGGTTCGGGGACGAGGGCCGACGCCCGCATCAGGGCGGTCTTGCATTCAGGCGGCGAAGAGGACCAGGACATGCCGGGGGATTACCCGCCTTGCGCGGGACAGGCCGTTTCCGGCGGCCACAACGATTCGGTGACCACGGGTTCCGCTGCCAGAGGCGGAAGCCTCTTATGGCGCGCTGGCAGCCGCGTCGGAAAATTGCTTGCTTCTTCCGCGCTCGTCGGTCCGCTGCTTGGCCTTTCGGCACATGCTGGACCCGCTGCTGCGTCCAAAGCCGGGCTGTCGGTCAGCACGGTCGAGGTCATGCAACTCGCGATGTTTGTCGGCGTCATGGGTGCCGCACTTGTCTCGGCCATTTTCCTGATCCGCGAACGGGCGCGCACCTCGGCGCAGAATGTCGAACTCAGAGCCCGCCTGGCCGACGTCAACGCTGCGCTGCAGCGCTCCGAGGCGCTGCTCAACCTGCGCGGCCAGCGTGTCGTCGTATGGGCCTCGGAAAACAAAAAGCCTGAGCTCGTCGGGACATTGCCCGTTGAAAGCGGCGCTCCGGAAGACCGTGCCGCCTTCCTCGCCTTCGGCCGTTGGCTGATGCCGCGCTCGGCGGCGGCGCTCGAAAATGCCGTGGCGGGGCTGCGGGAAAAGGCGAAGCCGTTCGATCTCGTCATCGAATCGCAGGCCGGTGCGCCGCTCGAAGTGCACGGGCGCAAGAGCGCAGCACACGTGGTCGTCCGCTTCGTCTCGCTTTCAGAAACGCAGCGAAGCGAGGCCAGGCTGAAAATCGAGAACCAGCGTCTCGCCGCCGACTATGACACCATGCTCGGCCTTCTCAACGCACTCAGCATGCCAGCATGGCTGCGCACGGCGAACGGGCGGCTGAAATGGGTCAACCGCGCCTATGCCAAGGCGGTCGAGGCGGAAAACGCCGAAGCTGCAGTTCGCGACGCGAAGGAATTCCTGGGTGGCCAGGCGCGCGAAGCAATCGCTGCGCAGCACAAGTCGCATCCCGTCTTCGAGCAGGCGCTTTCCACCGTGATCGAAGGCGACCGCCGCATGTTCGCCGTGACCGACTTCGCCGGCGCCGACGGCTCGGCGGGTCTTGCCTGCGACACCAGCGCCATCGAAACCATCCGTAACGAATATGAGCGGACCGTGCGGAGCCACGCCGACACGCTCGATCAGCTCAACACCGCCGTGGCGATTTTCGATACCGACGAAAAGCTGCGGTTTTTCAACCAGGCGTTCCAGAAACTATGGGGTCTCGACAGCGGCTTCCTGCACAGCGCTCCCGACAACGCCTTGTTGCTCGATCGGCTGCGCAGCGAAGGCAAGATCGCCGAGCAACCCGAATGGCGGCGCTGGAAGGAAAGCCTGCTTGGCGCCTATCGCGCGGTCGAGTCGCAGGAACATTGGTGGCATCTGCCGGACGGCAAGACCATCCGCGTCGTCGCCAATCCGCAACCCAAGGGCGGCGTGACCTGGGTATTCGAGAACCTGACCGAGAAGATGGACCTTGAAAGCCGCTATCAGACCGCGGTGCGGGTTCAGGGCGAGACGCTCGACAATCTTGCCGAAGGCGTGGCCGTGTTCGGCCCGGACGGCAGGCTCAGATTGTCGAACCCGGCATTCGCAGCACTTTGGGGGCTGGACGCTGACGCCGCCAAGCCCAACATTCACGTCTCCACGATCCGCGATCTGTGCGACCGGCGCGCCGCCGACAGCCCCTGGCGCGGGTTCGTTGCCGCCATCACCGGTTTCGACGACGAGCGCCGCGACCGCCACGGCCAGACCGAGCTGAACAACGGCACCGTGCTGCGCTACGCGATGATCCCGCTGCCAAACGGGCAGGTGATGATGACCTTCGTCGACGTCACCGACAGCGTCAATGTCGAGCGTGCGCTGAAGGACAAGAACGAGGCGCTGGAAAAATCCGACCAGCTCAAGAACGAGTTCGTGCAGCACGTCTCCTACGAATTGCGCTCGCCGCTGACCAACATCATTGGCTTCACCGAGCTTCTTTCGCTGCCGTCGACCGGGCCATTGAGCCAGAAGCAGCGCGAATATGTCGAGCATGTCGGCTCGTCTTCCGCGGTCCTGCTCACCATCGTCAATGACATCCTCGACCTGGCAACCGTGGATGCCGGGATCATGGAGCTCGACATCTCCGAAGTTCACGTCGACCGGACCATCGCCGCCGCCGCCGAACTTGTTGCCGACCGGCTGGAAGAGCATTCGATCAGGCTCAAGATCGACGCGGCCACCGCGCCAAAGACGTTCCACGGCGATGAAATCCGCATCCGCCAGATCCTCTACAATCTGCTGAGCAATGCCGCGAACTACGCTCCGGAGGCGAGCACCATCACGCTCGCCTGTCGCTCGCTTGCCGAAGGCGTGGAATTCTCCGTTCACGACGATGGTCCCGGCATGCCGCCCGACCTGCTCGATTCGGTGTTCCGGCGTTTCGAACCGCGCACCAATGGCGGCCGCCGGCGCGGCGCCGGCCTCGGTCTGTCGATCGTCAAGAGCTTTGTCGAGCTGCATGGCGGCAGCGTCCGCATTGAGACCGGCAAGGACAAGGGCACCACCGTCATTTGTGCCTTTCCGGATACGCCGTCCGGCATCCGCGCGGCGGCCGAGTAGCGCGCTCGATGACAGGCGTGGTGCTGGAGCGTTTTCTCGCCGACGAGGCTGCGACCGCAAGGCTGGGCGAGGATTTGGCCATGTCGCTGCGCCCCGGCGACGTGCTGGCGCTCAAAGGCGATCTCGGCGCCGGCAAGTCGAGTTTGGCGCGGGCGCTGATCAGGGCAATGACCGACGATGCCGGTCTCGACGTGCCGAGCCCGACCTTCACGCTCGTCCAGAGCTATGAGGCGCGTGTTCCCGTCCATCATTTCGACCTCTATCGCCTGTCCTCGGCGTCCGAACTGGACGAACTGGGTTTCGACGAGGCGCTGGCGCAAGGCGCTGCCCTGGTCGAATGGCCGGAACGGGCAGAGGCCTATTTGCCAAAGACTTCGGTTCTGATCGAACTGGTCCATCAGGACGACGGACGCCTGGCGAGATTGTCGGGACAAGGCGCTGCCGTCGAGCGAGCGGCACGATCGCTGGCCATGCGCGAGTTTCTCGAAAGAGCTGGCTGGGGTGAAGCGCAAAGACGCTATTTTATCGGCGACGCCTCGGCCCGCTCCTATGAGATCGTCTCGCTGGCCGGCCTGCCGCCGCGCGTGCTGATGAACTCGCCGCGGCTAGTGCTCGGGCCGCCGGTCCGCGACGGCAAGCCCTATGCGGTGATCGCCCGCACCGCGCAATCGGTCGCGGCCTTCGTCGCCGTCGATCGGGCATTGCGGGCCGGTGGCGTCAGCGCCCCGGAAATCCACGCGCAGGATCTGGACCAGGGCTTTCTTCTGCTGGAGCATCTTGGCTCGGAGGGATTTCTCGGCCAGCACGGTCAGCCGGCGGCGGAGCGCTACGCGGCGGCTGCCGAACTGCTTGCCATGATGCACGGCAAGGCATGGCCCGATCGCATCGAGGCCGCGCCCGGTGTGTTTCACGACGTGCCGCCTTTCGACCGCGACGCCATGATGATCGAAGCCGAATTGCTGCTCGACTGGTATGTGCCGGCGATATCAGGCGCCCCGGCAAGCGATGCATTGCGCGCCGGCTATACAAAGGAATGGAATGCGGTTCTCGACCGGTTGGAGGGGCGCGAATACACGCTCACGCTGCGCGACTTTCATTCGCCCAACATCATCTGGCGCGGCGAGCGTACCGGTCACGATCGCCTCGGCATCGTCGATGTCCAGGACGCGCTGATCGGCCCGTCCGCCTACGATCTCGCCTCGCTGGCCATGGATGCGCGCGTCACGCTTTCGCCTGAGATTGAGCGGCGAACGCTCGACGCCTATATCGCCGCGCGCCATAAGGCTGGCGCCTTTAACGAAGACGAATTCGTCGAGACCTATGCGATCATGGCGGCGCAGCGCAATTCGAAGATTCTCGGCATTTTCGTCCGGCTCGAAAAGCGCGACGGCAAGCCCTATTATCTGAAACACCTGCCGCGCATTCGCGATTATCTCCGGCGGGCGCTGGCGCATCCTGGGCTGGCCAGCTTGCGGGATTTCTATACCACCCACGGCCTACTGGAGGAACGGTCGCTGTGACGACACGCCTCAAAACCGCAATGGTGCTTGCCGCCGGGCTCGGAAAGCGCATGCGGCCAATCACCGACACAATGCCGAAGCCGCTGGTCAAGATATCAGGCAAGACGTTGCTCGACTGGAGCCTGGACAGCCTGGCTCGTGCCGGCGTCGACAAGGCCATGGTCAACGTCCATTATTTTCCCGAGCAGATCGTCGCCCACGTCGCCGCGCGCCGCGCGCCGCGCGTCGTCATTTCCGACGAAAGCGAAAGACTGCTCGATTCCGCCGGCGGTATCGTCCATGCTTTGCCGGAACTGGGAGGGGCTCCCTTTTACATCGTCAATGCCGACACCTTCTGGATCGATAGCGGCGTGCCCAACCTTGCCCGCCTCGCCCTTGCATGGGACGCGGCGAGAATGGATATTCTGCTGATGCTCGCGGACCCCCAGTCAGCAACCGGACACAGCGGCGGCACCGATTTCCTGATGGCGCCGGACGGCGCCTTGCGGCGTTCGAAAGGTGACCCGACAGGCCTGATCTATGCCGGCGCGGCGATCGTCCATCCCAGGCTTTTCAAGGATGCGCGGGCCGGCCCACACTCGCTCAACGCCTATTTCGATGCGGCCATCGCAGCCGGCCGCCTGTACGGCATGGTGATGCACGGCCATTGGATCACCGTCGGCACGCCCGACGCCATTCCGCTTGCGGAAGCGGCCGTTGCCACCGCTCTTGCTGAGTCGCCCGGCACTCTTACCGAGTTGACCAGCGCTCTCACCGAGTTGAAATGAGCGGCTCCCGCCGCGTTTTCTCGATCCCGCCCGGAGCGCCGTTTCTGCCGACGCTGGCCGAGGCCCTGCTGTCAGGGCGCCTCGTTTCCGGTTTCAGCTTCGACGGCGACCCGCTGGCGCTGGCCGACGCCACCATCTACGTGCCGACGCGCCGAGCCGCACGGGCGCTGCGCGGCGTATTCGTCGACCGTCTCGGCGGCCGCTCGGCGATCCTGCCGGTCATCCGCCCGCTCGGCGAGTTCGACGAGGACGAAGCTTCATTCGAGGCCGACGCGTCGGCCGCCATCGAGCTCGCACCGCCGATCGCCGCGATCGAGCGCCTGCTGCTGCTGGCGCCGCTGGTCCGCGCCTGGAAACGCCGCCTGCCGGCGCATGTCGCGGCACTTTTCGACGAAGAGATCGTCGTGCCGGCCTCCGCCGCCGACGCCATCTGGCTGGCGCGCGACCTGGCTCGGCTGATGGACGAGATCGAGACGGAAGGTACGGACTGGACCAAGCTCGCCGATCTGGTGACCGGCAACCTCGCCGGCTGGTGGCAAGTGACGCTCGATTTCCTGAGCATCGTCACCGAAAACTGGCCCAACCTCCTCGAGGAACGCAATCGCTCCAACCCGGCCGCGCATCGCAATGCGCTGATAAGGCTGGAAGCAGCACGGCTGAAGCGCAATCCGCCGGCCGGACCGGTGATCGCCGCCGGCTCCACCGGGTCTATTCCCGCCACCGCCGAACTGCTTGCGGTGATCGCCGGCCTGCCCAGCGGCGCGGTCGTGCTGCCCGGCCTCGACCTGATGCTGGATGAGCCGTCATTCCAGGCAATTGCGGCGCCCGGCGCGCGGCCGGCCTTGCTCGGCCATCCGCAATACGGCCTGGCAAAACTGATCGGCAAGATCGGCGTGCTGCGCGGCGATGTCGAGGAGATCGCCATTGCCAAAAGGCCGCTCACGCTGCGCGCCGCCCTTGTCGGCGAGGCGCTGCGGCCGGCCGAAACCACCGAGCTGTGGGCGCAGACGCGCGCTGGCTTTGTCGCCGGGGATATCACTGATGCCTTCGCCGACGTGACGCTTCTCGAAGCCGCCGGCGAGCGCGACGAAGCTGTGGCGATCGCCGTCGCGCTCAAACGAGCCGTCGAACAGCCCGGCCAGCGCGCCGCGCTCGTCACCGGCGACCGCGCCCTGGCGCGGCGCGTCTCAGTCGAGCTCTTGCGGTTTGGTGTCGTCGCCGACGATTCGGGTGGCACCCCGCTCATCAACACGCCTGCCGCTGGCCTGCTCAGGCTGGCGCTTCAGGCCGCGTTCCGGCCCGGCGATCCGGTCGCCCTGCTGTCGCTGCTCAAGCACCCGCTGCTTGGCCTCGGCCTGGAACGCGCAAGCGTCCGTCATGCGGCGGAGATCATCGAACTGGTGGCGCTGCGCGGCGGCACCGGCCGCCCCGACATTGCATCGCTGCCTGAGCTCTTCGAGATCCGTCTCACCAGCCTGGGCGATGCCCGCCCGCCGTTCTGGTTTTCCCGCCTGACTGTGCGAAACATCGAGGGCGCCCGCGAATTGCTCATCCGCCTTGCCGCCGCGCTGGCGCCGCTGATCGCCTTTCGCAGTCAAGCCGAAACCGATCTTGCCGAATTGACCCGGGCCAGTGTCGTCGCGCTCGAAAGTCTTGGCCGCACCGCGGATGGCAGCCTGAGCGAGCTCTATGCCGGCGACGCCGGTGAAAAGCTCGCCGAACTCTTGCGCGGGCTGGTCGCTGCCTCGGCGTCGTTCTGCTTCGCGGCGGACGAATGGCCTGACGTGATGGAGGCGCTGATCGCGCCCGAAACCGTCAAGGCGGCACAAGGCACCGACAGGAACATCGCCATCTGGGGTGCGCTGGAAGCCCGGTTGCAGAACGTCGACACGCTGGTCATTGGCGGGCTCAACGAGGGCGTGTGGCCGCGCAAGCCGGAAAGCGACCGCTTCATGTCGCGGCTGATGAAGACCGACATCGATCTCGAACCGCCCGAACGGCGCATCGGCTTGGCCGCCCATGATTTCCAGATGGCGATGGGCGCGAAGAAAGTGGTGCTGGCGCGCTCCGCCCGCTCGGGCGACGCGCCGGCGGTGCCGTCGCGCTGGCTGCAGCGCCTCCTGACCTTCATCGGCAAGGACCATGCGGCGGTGCTTCGCCGGCGTGGCGATGAATTCCTGTCCTGGGCCCGTGCGCTCGATGCCGGCGAAAGAAGAGACTTCGCGCCGCGACCGCAGCCGAAGCCGCCGCTGACTGTGCGGCCTCAGCATTTCTCCGTCACCGAGATCGAGACGCTGCGGCGCGACCCTTACGCAGTCTATGCCAGGAGGATTCTTGGCCTGATGCCGCTCGATCCGGTCATCCGCGATCCGGGCGCCGCCGAGCGCGGTACGCTGTTCCACGCCATCCTGCATCTTTTTTCGCGGACCGTGGCCGATCCGCTTGTGCCGGAGGCGCTGGACGGCCTCATCGCCGCCGGCCGCCAATGCTTTGCCGAGGCGGCCCTTCCTCCCGATGTCGAGGCGGTGTGGTGGCCGCGCTTCGAAAAGCTCGCCGCCGGCATCATCAAATGGGAGCGCGGCCGCGCCTTCGCCGTGACACGGCGCCACGCCGAGGAGCGCGCCGAGAAAACCGGCGTCGGCCAGTCCGGCGTGACGCTGTCCGGCTATGCCGATCGCGTCGATCTCCTGGCTGGCGGCATGGCTGACATCCTGGACTACAAAACCGGCTCCTCGCCGTCCAAGGCACAGGCCCATACGCTGCTTTCGCCGCAATTGGCGCTCGAGGGCGCGCTGCTCAGGCGCGGCGCCTTCAAAGGGCTTGGCGCGCGCGAGCCGTCGCAGTTGGCCTTCATCAGGCTGAAGCCGAACGGCGAGGTATTCGAGGAATCCATCCTCGAATACAACCGCAAGCCGCGAACCGCCGCCGATCTCGCCGAGGAGGCCTGGGCGCGGCTCGAAAAACTGCTGATCCATTATGCCGACCCGACGACCGGCTATTTGTCACGCGCGCTGCCGTTCCGCGAGGGCGAGACCGACGGCGATTACGACCATCTCGCCCGCGTGCTCGAATGGTCCGCCGGCGGCGACGCCGACGACGAAGGAGGGGAGGCATGAAGAAGGCCTATCCCATCCCGACCGACACCGCCGCCAGCCAGGCAAGCGCCTCCGACCCGAAAAATTCCGCCTGGGTGTCGGCCAATGCCGGATCGGGCAAGACCCATGTGCTGGCCCAGCGCGTCATCAGGCTCTTGCTGCGCGGCACCGATCCATCGAAGATCCTGTGCCTGACCTACACCCGCGCCGCCGCCGCCAATATGTCGAACCGGGTGTTTTCGACGCTGTCCGAATGGACGGCGCTTGGCGACGCCGAACTGGCAACAAAGATAGCGGCGCTGGACGGTCGCCAACCCGATCGCGAAACCATGCGCCGCGCCCGCCGGCTGTTCGCCGAGGCGCTGGAGACACCGGGCGGGCTGAAGATCCAGACCGTCCACGCTTTCTGCGAATCGGTGCTGCACCAGTTTCCGCTAGAGGCCAACATACCGGCCCATTTCGAAATGCTCGATCCGCAGATGGAGGCGTCGCTCTTCGCCGCCGCCCGCCGTGACATGATCTCGGGCACGGCCGCCGGCGATGCGGGACTGGCCGAGGCATTCGCCACCATTCTGGAGCGCGGCGGCGAACATGGGCTCGACGCGTTGCTGACCGAGATCGTGCGCAAGCGCGACGGCTTGCGCGCCTTCATCAGCGCGGCCGGCGGCGATGGTTTCCGGGCGCTCTTCGACGAGTTTAGGTTTCGTGCCGGCATTACCGCCGAAGGCCTGGCGGCGTCCGTCTGGCCGCTGCCGGGCTTCCTGCCGGACTATTTCGTCACCTTTGCCCGCGCTGCCGAAGCCGCCGATGCCCGCATCGTGCTGAACAATTTGCTGCCCTACGCCCATCTTGCCTTCGCCGAGAATGATCCGGTTCGCCGGCTGCAATTGCTGGCAAAAACCTTCCTGCGGGCGGATGGCGAGCCTTATGAGCCGGCAAAGACGTTCAAGAAAGCGTTGCTCGACCGATTGCCGGATCTTGCCGAGCGCTATCAGGCGGCGGCCGATGCCATCCTCGAAATCTCCGATCGATTGGCCTTGTTCAGGATGGTCGAGGGCACACTTGCCGCGCTGACCATCGCCGACTGGCTGATCGCCCGCTACGAGCATTTGAAGCGCGCGCGCGGCTTTCTCGACTTCAACGACCTCATCACCCGAACGGTCAATCTCCTGGCGCGGCCCGATGCCGGTCCATGGGTTCAATACAAGCTCGACCAAGGCATCGACCATATCCTGCTCGACGAGGCGCAGGACACCAGTCCCGACCAATGGGAGGTGGTGAAGCGGCTGGCCGAGGAATTCTTTGCCGGGCTCGGCGCGCGCGACGCGGTTCACCGCACGGTCTTTGCCGTCGGCGACGAAAAGCAGTCGATCTATTCCTTTCAAGGAGCGGCGCCCGATTCCTTCGCCGACTCAAGGCTGCTGTTTTCCGGAAGGGTGCGCGACGCCAACGCCGCCTTCGCCGATCTCAAGCTGACCTGGTCCTTCCGCTCGACCGACGACGTGCTTGCGGCGGTGGACCGTGTCTTTGCCGACCCGGTCGTGCGGCGCGGCATCAGCCACGATCCCGATCCGCTGAACCACAAGGCGATCCGCACCGATGCGCCGGGCTATGTCGAGGTCTGGCCGTCGATCGGTGCCGACGTCGTCGACGAACCCGACGACTGGACACAAGCCGTCGACCACGCCCATGCGCCGGCGGTGCGTGTCGCCGAAAACGTCGCGGCGACCATTGCCGGCTGGATCGGCGCCGGCGAGATCATCGAAGGCCGCGGCAAGAAGCTTCGGCCCGGCGATGTGCTGGTGCTGGTGCGCAAGCGCGATCGTTTCGTCCATGCGCTGACGCGCGCACTGAAGCGCCGCGACATACCGGTCGCAGGCGCCGACCGGCTCAGCCTGCCCGGCCATATCGCGGTAAAGGACCTGATCGCGCTCGGCCACTTTCTTGTCCAGCCTGAGGACGATCTGTCGCTTGCCGCCGTGCTGCGCAGCCCGATTTTCGATATTTCGGAAGAGATGCTTTTCGCGCTCGCCGGCGAGCGGCCGTCCGGCCTCTCAGTGATCGCTTCGCTCAGGCAGCAAGCCGGCGAAAGCGCCGCCTTGGCCGCAATCGTTGCCCAACTCGACACATGGTCTGATGAGGCCGCATTCAAGCCGGTGTTCGAATTCTATGCCGGGGCTCTCGCCCGCGACGGCCTGCGCAAGAAGATGATCGCGCGGCTCGGGCCGGAAGCCGGCGACATCCTCGATGAGTTCCTGAGCTTCTGCCTGGCCGAGGAACGGACCGGCCTGCCGGGACTGGAATCCTTCCTGTCGACGCTGGAAAATGCCGGCCCCGAGATCAAGCGTGAAATGGACCAGACCCGCGACGAGGTTCGCGTCATGACCGTGCATGCCGCCAAGGGCCTGGAGGCGCCTGTCGTGTTCCTGGTCGATGGTGGCTCGGCACCGTTTAGCGACCAGCATCTGCCGAGACTGATGCCGTTCGATGGCTCGGGCGACCATTGGGACGGCAAGGGCTATCTCTGGCGCTCGGCCAGCGATGTCGCCAATGGATTTTCGCGGGCCGCTTCGGTCCGCGCTCGCGAGCTGGCCGACGACGAATACCGCCGGCTGCTCTATGTCGGCATGACCCGCGCCGAGGACCGGCTGATCGTCTGCGGCTATCACGGCAAGCGGGCACCGAACGCCGGCACCTGGCATTCGATCGTCAGCCGCGCGCTGGTCGGCGCCCGCGAAAGCATCGAGCGGCAGCACCCCGCCACCGGCGAGACCGTGCATCGCTTTCACGTGACAAAATTGCCGCCCGTCGCACTGGCGGCCGCCGAAGAGGCGCGGCAGGCGCTACAGTTCGAGCCGTTGCCGAAGACCCTGTTCCAGCCCTTGCCGCCGTTCGAGGATCTGCCGCGGCCGCTGTCGCCGTCCGGTGCCTCGGCATTGATCGACGAGGCCAGGGAAGCGGTAATCGACACCGGCTCGCCGGTGCTGGACACCGAGGCGGAGCCTGGCTTTGCCGTGATCCGGGGGCTGGCGCTGCACAAATTGTTGCAGATGCTGCCCGGCATTGCGGAGGCCGAACGCCGCGATGCCGCTGAGCGCTATCTCAGGCGCGCCGGGGCGCAATGGCCTGAAACCGAGCGCGACAAGGCCTTGGCCTCGGTGGCAGCGATCCTTGCCGACAGCCGTTTCGATCAGCTGTTTGCGCCGAATTCACGCGCTGAAGTCGCGGTCATGGGCAGCCTGAAGGTCAAGGGCAAGCTGCGCTCGATCTCCGGCAAGATTGACCGGCTGGCGGTCACATCAGGCAAGGTGTCGATCGTCGACTACAAGACCAACCGGCCGGCGCCTGCAACCCTGTCGGACGTTCCACCGGCCTATGTCCTGCAGCTCGCTCTCTATCGCGCGCTCCTGCAGCCGCTTTATCCAGGGCATGAGGTCTCGGCGGCGCTGCTGTTCACTGAAGCACCACGCTTGATCGAGCTGCCGCCGGCGGCGATGGACGACGCCCTTGCCCGACTCACGGGAGCGTGACACAACGGCTGCTTGAAGAAGGGCGCGACCACCACCACATTTGGTGCGACAATAACTCTCGAAAGGATTTTCGCATGGCCACCGTCAAGGTCGACAAGAGCAATTTCCAGACCGATGTGCTTGATGCCAAGGAGCCGGTCGTGGTCGATTTCTGGGCGGAGTGGTGCGGGCCGTGCAAGATGATCGCGCCGGCGCTGGAAGACATCGCCATCGAACTCGGCAGCAAGGTCAAGATTGCCAAGCTCAATATTGACGAGAATCCCGAGCTTGCCGCGCAGTTCGGCGTGCGTTCGATCCCGACGCTGATGATCTTCAAGGGCGGCGAAATGGCCGACATGAAGGTCGGCGCCGCGCCGAAGACAGCGCTGTCGCACTGGATCAATGGCAATCTCGCTTGATCCGACCCTGAATCTCTGCATTCAAGCCCGGCCTCGCGCCGGGCTTTTTCGTGGCGTCATCTACAGCGCCGCGCGTCCTCTTGGACGCGCAAAGGACGCTGTAGGACTTGATCTTGCGCATGACCCAGAAAATCGAATCCGATTTTCTGGGTCATGCGCTGGTCCGCCCTGGCACTCGCCACTTGCCGCCTCATGCTCTTGTCTGGCTTAAAGCAGGAGAACGACATGACCGGATCCGCCAAGGCCACCGTCTTCATCGACAATGAGCGCGTCATCGTCACCGAATACCGCTTCGCCCCAGGCGACAACACCGGCTGGCACCGTCATGGCCACGATTATGTCATCGTGCCGCTGATGGACGGCAAGCTCAAGCTCCTGACCAAGGACGGCGAATCCTTCGCCGAAATGAAGAAGGGGGCGCCCTATTTCCGCAAGGAGGGCGTGGAGCATGACGTCATCAATGCTAATGAAGGCGAGTACGCCTTCATCGAGATCGAGCTGAAGTAATCCACCAAGGCCGTCTCAGGCCGCCAGGGCTGGAGGCGCGGTCACCAATCCGCGATACGATCGCCTCCGACGAACTGTGCACTTTTCTCGGTATATTCAAACAGTTCTATCTTCACGTCGTTAGGATCGCGAATCCATGCCTGGTAGGTATCATCGCACGCGTGTTTCTTTGAAGTGATATCAACGCCTTTCGACCTTACGTGGGCGATCGCGGCGTCAATGTTTTCCACTTCGAGGCAGAAGTGGTTGATCTGGTTCAAGTCGCTATAGCTGGCCTCATCTTTCTGGAACACCTCGATGTGGCTGCGGCTGCCGCAATTGAGGTAGAAACCGAAAATCTTGCCGTCGCGCAGGAAGTTGAACTGGGTGTCCATGCCGAGGACGTCCCGATAGAAGCTTCGCGTCACTTCGAGGTCATCCGCGAAGATGCAAACGTGAGCGAACTGCTTTACCTTGATCATGACTGGCTCCTCGCGGTGGATCCGACGAAGTCCGGCGTCATCGTGGCCTGGTGAACGCGCGCCTCAAGCCGGCGGCGTGCCGTTTTCGGCCAGCACCGCGCCGGCCAGATAGAGCGAGCCGCTGATCAGGATGCGCGGCGGCGGTCCGTCCCATGTGTCGCGCAGCAGCATCAGCGCATTGGCGACGGAGCTGACCGGTTCGGCCGACAGGCCGGCTTCGACGGCGCGGATCGCCAGTTCGTCATTCGGCACGCTGGCCTCGCTGAGGCTCACCGGTACCGTGTAGACATGCCGCACCAGGCCCTTGAAGGCGCGGAAATAGCCGCTCTGGTCCTTGGTGTTGATCATGCCGGAAATCAGAAACAGCGGCCGCGGGTTCTTTTCCTCCTGCTCGGCAAGTGCTTCGGCGACGACCACGCCGGCGCCCGGATTGTGGCCGCCGTCGAGCCAGATGTCGGCGCCCTTCGGCGCCAGTTCCGTCAGCCTGCCTTGCGGCAACTTCTGCATCCGCCCCGGCCAGCTGACATTGGCCATCGCCTTGTCGGCGACGCGATGGCTGATCTCGAAGCCCGCCGCCTTGACCGCCGCAATCGCTGCCGCCGCATTGGCGAACTGGTGGCGCCCGGGCAGGCGCGGTGGCGACAGGTCCATCAATCCGTCTTCGTCCTGATAGACCATCCGGCCGTTCTCCTCGAAGGCGAGGAAATCCTGGCCATAGACGAAGGCGGGACAGTCGAGCCGCTCGGCGGTTTCGATAAGCACCTGCAGCGCCGTCTCGCTTTCCTGCGCGCCGATGACCACCGGGCAACCGCGCTTGATGATGCCGGCCTTTTCGGCGGCGATCAGTTCGACACGGTCGCCGAGATAGGATTCGTGGTCGAGCGAGACCGGCATGATCACCGACACCGCCGGCTCGCTGATGACATTGGTGGCGTCGAAGCGGCCGCCGAGACCGACCTCGATGATGACGGCATCTGCCGGATGTTCGGAAAACAGCAGGAAGGTGACGGCGGTGAGGATTTCGAAGACGGTGATCTTCTGGCCTTCATTGGCTTTGGCGACGCGGGCGATAGCGTCGGCGAAGACCTTGTCCTCGACCAGCCTGCCGCCGCCATCGGCGGCCAGCCGGTAGCGCTCATGCCAGTTCACCAGATGTGGCGATGTGTGGACATGGACGCGGTGGCCGGACGCTTCGAGCAGCGCCCGCGAAAACGCGGCGCAGGAGCCCTTGCCGTTGGTGCCGGCGATATGGATGACCGGCGGCAGATGGTCCTGCGGCTTGCCAAGCCGCTCCAGCAGCCGCGAAATGCGGTCGAGCGAAAGATCGAAGCCCTTCGGATGAAGCGACATAAGGCTTTCGATTTCGCGGTCGGCGGCAAGCGTGGTCATGAGAGAATCCTAGGCGCGCCACAGATGGCGCGCAATCGCGGTTCGCGACGACGGATGTCGCGTCAGGCTTGCGGGCGTGCTTCCGCCGGGAGCGCGATCGGCGGCAGGATTTCCGGCTCCAGCGGCTTTTCTTCTTCCGGCAGCTTGAGCAGCATTTTCAGGAGCCGCGCGATCGTCTGGCGCATCTCCAGCCGCGACACCACCATGTCGACCATGCCGTGCTCCATCAGATACTCGGAGCGCTGGAAGCCGTCGGGCAGTTTTTCCCGGATGGTCTGCTCGATGACGCGCGGCCCGGCAAAGCCGATCAGCGCGCCGGGTTCGGCGATGTGCACGTCGCCCAGCATGGCGTAAGAGGCGGTGACGCCGCCGGTGGTCGGGTTGGTCAGGACGACAATATAGGGAAGACCGGCTTCCTTCAGTCGATCGACGCCGATCGTGGTTCTCGGCAACTGCATGAGCGACAGGATGCCTTCCTGCATGCGGGCGCCGCCGGAGGCCGCGAACAGGATCAGCGGCCGCTTGCGTTGCACTGCGACCTCGAAGCCACGAACGATGGCGTCGCCGGCGGCCATGCCGAGCGAGCCACCCATGAAGGCGAAGTCCTGCACGGTCACCACCACCGGCAGGCCCTGGACGGTCCCCAGCGCATTGATGATCGCGTCCTCCAGCCCGGTCTTGGCCTTGGCGTCCTTCAGCCGGTCGGTGTAGCGCTTCTCGTCGCGGAATTTCAGCGGATCCTGCACCACCTTGGGGTTTTCGAGCATCTCGTACTTGCCGTCGTCGAAGAAGAATCTCAGCCGCTCCTTGGCCGAGATCTTCATGTGATGGCCGGAGGACGGGATGACGAACTGGTTCTGCTCCAGATCCTTGTGGAAGACCATCTCGCCGGTCTCCGGATCCTTGATCCAGAGATTCTCAGGCATGTCGGTGCGCCGGCCGAGCATCGAATTGATCTTCGGGCGAACGTAGTTGGTGATCCAGTTCATCGCTTCGGCTCCTGTCCTGACGAAGAGTTAGACCATGATCCCGAAAAGTGGAAACCGGTTTTCGGTGGAGATCATGGTCAACCAGAAGATCAAGACTATTCGACGGTAGCAAGGCGGGCCGCGCGCACGCCTTGCGAAAGCCCGCTGACCAGCGTGGCGACCGCCTCGGCCGGGTCGGCGGTCTTTTCGCCATTCGGCCCCAGCACATTGGCGACGGCATTGACGATCGCGGTGCCGACGACGACGCCGTCGGCCGACGCCCCGATGATGCGCGCCTGTTCGGCGGTCTTGACGCCGAAGCCGACGCAGACCGGCAGGTCGGTATGACCCTTGATGCGCCTGACCGCCGCCGCCACCTTGCCAGTGTCGGCAAGCGCCGAGCCGGTGATGCCGGTCATCGACACGTAGTAGACGAAGCCGGAGGTGTTCTGCAGCACCTTGGGCAGGCGCTTGTCGTTGGTGGTCGGCGTCGCCAGCCGGATGAAATTGATGCCGGCCTTCAGCGCCGGAATGCAAAGCTCCTCATCCATTTCCGGCGGCAGGTCGACGACGATCAGCCCGTCGATGCCGCTGGCCAGCGCATCCCTGAGGAAGCGGTCGACGCCGTGGATGTAGATCGGATTGTAGTAGCCCATCAAAACGATCGGCGTTTCATTGTCGGTGGCACGAAATTCCGAAGCCATCTTCAGCGTCTTGACCAGCGTCTGGCCGCCTTTCAGCGCGCGCAGGCCGGCCGCCTGGATCGCCGGGCCGTCGGCCATCGGATCGGAAAACGGCATGCCCATTTCGATGATGTCGGCGCCTGCCTTGGGTAGCGCCTTCATGATCGACAAAGCGGTGTCATAGTCCGGGTCGCCGCTCATGAAATAGGTGACAAGTGCCGGGCGGCCTTCGGCCTTCAGCTTGGCCATGCGGCGGTCGATGCGGGTGGTCATGATCAGATCTCCATGCCCAGCATATTGGCCACCGTATGCACATCCTTGTCGCCGCGGCCGGACAGGTTGACGATGACGATCTGGTCCTTGTCCATGGCGGGCACGATCTTCACCGCATGCGCAATGGCATGGGCGGATTCGAGCGCCGGAATGATGCCTTCGACGCGTGTCGTCAGCTGGAACGCCTCCAGCGCCTCGTCATCGAGAACAGGCACATAGTCGACGCGGCCCGAGTCGCGCAGCCAGGAATGCTCCGGCCCGACGCCCGGATAATCGAGGCCGGCCGAAATCGAATGCCCGTCCATGATCTGCCCGTCGGCGTTCTGCAGGAGATAGGTGCGGTTGCCGTGCAGCACGCCGGGCGCGCCGGCGTTCATCGAGGCGCAATGTTCGATGCCGTCGAGGCCGCGGCCGCCGGCCTCGATGCCGATGATCTTTACGCTGCGGTCGTCGAGGAACGGGTGAAAAAGGCCGATGGCGTTCGAGCCGCCGCCGACGGCGGCGATGATGGTGTCCGGCAGCCGGCCTTCCTGTTCGAGGATCTGGGCGCGCGCCTCAATGCCGATCACTGACTGGAAGTCGCGCACCAGCTCCGGATAGGGGTGCGGGCCGGCGGCAGTGCCGATCAGGTAATAGGTGTCCTCGACATTGGTCACCCAATCCCGGAGAGCTTCGTTCATGGCGTCCTTGAGCGTGCCGTGACCAGCAGTGACCGGCCGCACCTCGGCGCCGAGCAGCTTCATCCGGAAGACGTTCGGGCTTTGCCGGGCGACGTCGGTAGCGCCCATATAGACGACACACGGAAAGCCGAAACGCGCCGCCACGGTGGCCGACGCCACGCCATGCTGGCCGGCGCCGGTCTCGGCGATGATACGCTTCTTGCCCATGCGCTTGGCCAGCAGGATTTGGCCGAGGCAGTTGTTGATCTTGTGCGAGCCGGTGTGGTTCAAATCCTCGCGCTTGAAATAGACCTTTGCGCCGCCCCCAAGACCCTTCGCCGAGGAAACCTCGCGAAGATGCCTGGTCAGGCCTTCGGCGAAATAAAGCTTCGACGGCCGCCCGGCATAGTGGGTCGAAAGGTCAGTCAGTTCGGCCTTGAAATCCGGATCGTCCTTGACTTCTTTCCAGTGCCGCTCCAGGTCGAGGATCAGCGGCATCAACGTTTCGGCAACGAAACGACCGCCGAAGATGCCGAACATGCCCTGCTCGTCGGGTCCGGTGCGGAAGGAATTGGGTATCGCCGGCTTGTTCATCGCCGATCTCCTAGCTTGCGGTTTGAAGCACGGGTCAGGCGGCGCGGTTGTCGCGTGCTGCCTTGACGGCCCGTAAAAACTGTTCGATCAGCGCCGGATCCTTGACGCCCGGTCCGCTTTCCACGCCCGAGGAAATGTCTAGTCCAGGCGGGTTGGCAAGCCGAAGGGCATCGCCGACATTGGCGGCGTTGAGCCCACCGGAAAGCATGTAATCGACGCCTACGTCAAGGCCGGCCAGAACGCGCCAGTCGAAGGCAATGCCGTTGCCGCCCGGCAGTTCCGAATCTTCCGGCGGCTTGGCGTCGAACAGGAAACGGTCGGCAATGCCGACGAAGGGTCTTATCCGCTCCAGGTCGGCAGCCTCGCTGACCGGCAGCGCCTTCATCACCGGCAGGCGATAGCGGGCCTTGATCTCGGCCACCCGCTCCGGCGTTTCCGAGCCATGCAGCTGCAGCATGTCGGGCTGCATTTTTTCGACGATTTCATCCAGGAGCGCATCACCGGCGTCGACCGTCACGGCAACCGCCTTGGCCTTGCCGGTCGCCGCTTCACGCAAGCGGCCGGCTTCCGCCGGCTCGATATAGCGCGGGCTTTTGGCAAAGAAAATAAAGCCGACATGGCTGGCGCCGCCGGCCAATGCCGCGGCCAACGCCTTGTCGGTCTTCAATCCGCATATCTTGATGTCGAGCGCCATGGCGCGGGATTGGCACGAAACGGCAAAAGAGTCGAGAAAAAGCGCATGTTTGCCACCAGCGCGGAACGCGCTACCTTACTCCAGATAATACAGGCGGGAGCAAACAAGCATGGCAGACGAAACCGTCGCCCAACTCAGGCAGAAGGTCGCGCAGGCCCGCGAGGTCATTGCTCATCTGATGGACAAGGCCGCCTTCAACGGCGCCGAGGCACACCGCGCGCTCGACTATTTCAGCAACGACGCGTTCAAGAAGGACTTCCTGCCATGGCCGCGCCATACCGACGAGGGGCTGCGTCCTGAGGAGTTGAATGCGGCGAATGATGACTGACCGGCAGTGCAGAACCTATTGATGCCGGCGGGACAGCGCCCCCTCTGTCCTGCCGGACATCTCCCCCACTTGGGGCACTTGGGGGGAGATCGGACGTCACGCCGGCTTTCGCCAATCTCCACCCGTCGCAGGAGTCAGCGAGACGCTGAAGCTGGCAATCTCCCCCCTCGTGGGGGAGATGTCCGGCAGGACAGAGGGGGGCGCGAAGGATCGCTACAGTTTTTATTCCGCTCCCTACAAGCACCCTACTCGAACATGATCGCTTGCAGCGCGCCGCCATTGCGCTTGAGCCAGTCCTTGCAGCGCTCGGTGTCGGGGCAGAGATGCTCGCACAATTTCCAGAATTTCGGGCCGTGGTTCATCTCCTTGAGATGCGCCACCTCATGCGCGACGAGATAATTTATGACCGGTCGCGGCGCCATCATGATGCGCCAGGAGAACGACAGATTGCCGTCGGAGGTGCACGATCCCCAACGGCTCGACGTGTCCTTGAAGCGGATCGCCTTGGCGCGCTTGCCGATCGTCCCGGTGTGCTTGACCACCAACCGCTCTATCTCGCGCTTGGCTTCGCGCTTGAGAAAATCGGCGATGCGGCGCGGCAGGTGCACGCGCTCGCCATGCACGATCATCAGCGGACCGCGTTCGTCGCACGACAGCGTGACGGTACCGCGTTTCGAGGGCTCATGAACAATGCGATGCGGCACGCCGCGTACCGGTATTTTGATACCGGGCCGCACCTGCGGGCGGTTGGGCACCTTGGCCAGCCGCTGTTCCAGCCAGTCCTGATGGCGGTCGAGGAATTTTTCCACCTCGCCACGGCGCAGGCCCGGCGGCACGGTGATGCGCAAGCCGCGGCCGCCGGAATCGATCCGCAGCGTCAGGCGCCGCGCGCGGTCGCTCTCGACGATTTTGAGTGGCAGCGTGCGGCCGGCAACACAATGCTCTCGCTCCACGACGGGGGCGGGCCTGGGTTTGGTCAGGTTGCGGAAGAAGCCGAATGACATGGCGGGACGATACGTGATTCGAGGAAAACGAATAGAACAAAAAAGAAACGGCGCCGCTGACGCGACGCCGTTTTTGATTATTTATCGGGGCAAGGCTCTTACTCGTCCAGTAGGCCTGGCGTGGATTTGCCACCGCGTTTGCCGGTCCCTCTCGAGCCGGTCGATCCACCTGTTGTAGGCGACGTCGACTTGTTGCGGTTCGCCATGAAGCGGTCGAACTCTTCCTGGTCCTTGGCGCGACGCAATTCCCTGGCATATTCGTCGAACTCGCTCAACATCTCGTCGAGCTTGCGGCGCTCTTCATTGAGCCGCTCAAGTTCCCTTTCGCGCCAGTCGTCGAAAGCGACGTTGCCGGTGCGGGCGGAGCCGTGGCCCCAGCGCGCCGCTCTGTCAGAACCGCGGCGGCAGCCGGCGAAGATGCCGTCGGTCGCGCGGTTGACGTCGCGCTTGAAGCCTTCAAGCCGGTCGCCCCAGATGATGTAGGCGAGCATGGCGAGGCCGAGCGGCCAGAACACCATAAAGCCGATCACCATCAGTGCGATGGTCGCCGGCGTCCAGGCCGGACGGATCAATGCAGATGTGTTCATTTTCTCCCAATCCTTCAGTTGGAGACAGCCAATCCCGGCTGCGTGGAATCGAAATGGGAAGGGAAAAACGGCTATTCAAGACAGTCACAGCCAAAACCGGACAAACATTTGAAATGATTATCGCTTTTTAAGCGTTTCAAGGGAAAGAACGACCAGGCCGGCAAGCAAGGTGGCCGACGGTTCTGCAGCGAAAGTCCGGCGCCGGTGCGTTGACTTGATGCTTCGGATGTCCGTTTCAAAAATCCAGGGGTGCGTTATCGACGACCTCTTTCATCACGAAGAAGGTTCTCGTCTGGCGAACGCCGGGCAATGCGATCAACTGGCCTCCGTGAATTCGGTTGAAATCCGCCATGTCGCCGACCCTGATCTTCAGAAAATAGTCGAAGTCGCCCGCCACCAGATGGCAGTCGAGGATGAATTTCAGTTTCGCGACGGCCTTCTCGAAATCCGCGAAACTCTCCGGGGTCGAGCGGTCGAGGACGACGCCAACCATCACCAGCGCGCCTCTGTCGACCTTCTGCGGTATCACCACCGCCCTGACATGGCTGATGTAGCCTTCATCGAACAAGCGCTGCGTGCGGCGGTGGCACGTCGCCGGGCTGACAGCGACCGACTGCGCCAGCTCTGCATTGGTCAGTCGTCCGTTGTCCTGGAGCAGGCGCAACATTTTCAGGTTGATCCGGTCGAGCGGTGCGCGCATGGAAGATTCTTCCGATATTGGAGTTGAAAATTGAAGCTATATGACAATTCCGCGCTGTTAGGCGATGCCTCGAACATTTTAGGTCCGATCTTTGAGAGCACCTTTCAAGGCAAAGATGATAGTGTTCACCGCATCACGTCGCAATGAACAGGAACAAGAGAGGGCACTCTCATGCTCGAGAAATTCGAACGCTATCCGCTCACCTTCGGGCCGACCCATATCGAGAAACTGGAGCGGCTCGGCGCTCACCTCGGCGGGAAGGTCGATCTCTACGCCAAGCGAGAGGATTGCAATTCCGGCCTCGCCTTCGGCGGCAACAAATTGCGCAAGCTCGAATACATCATCCCGGACGCGATCGCCTCAAACGCCGACACGCTGGTCTCGATCGGCGGCGTTCAATCCAACCATACGCGCATGGTGGCTGCCGTCGCGGCGAAGATCGGCATGAAATGCCGCCTCGTGCAGGAAAGCTGGGTACCCCATGAAGATGCCATCTACGATCGCGTCGGCAACATCCTTTTGAGCCGGATTATGGGCGCTGATGTCCAGATGGTCGATGAGGGCTTCGATATCGGAATTAGGGAAAGCTGGGAGCAGGCGATCGCGGATGTGAAGGCGAAGGGTGGCAAGCCTTATCCGATTCCGGCCGGGGCTTCGGTGCATAAATATGGCGGCTTGGGTTATGTCGGCTTCGCCGAGGAGGTCCGCGCGCAGGAGAAGGAACTCGGCTTTGCCTTCGACTACATCGTCGTTTGTACCGTCACCGGTTCAACTCATGCTGGCATGCTGGTCGGCTTCGCCAAGGACGGCCGCGAACGCAACGTGATCGGCATCGACGCATCCTGCACCCCGGCGCAGACCAAGGCGCAGGTACTCAACATTGCGCAGAACACCGCGACGCTGGTCGAACTCGGCAAGGAGCTCAATGAGGATGATGTCGTCCTGATCGAGGATTATGCCTACCCGGCCTACGGCGTCCCCTCGCAGGAGACGAAGGAAGCAATCCGTCTCTGCGCGCGCCTCGAAGGCATGATCACGGATCCGGTCTATGAGGGAAAATCCATGCAGGGCACGATCGATCTCGTGAAGAAGGGTTATTTTCCCAAGGGATCCAAGGTGCTCTACGCCCACCTCGGCGGTGCTCCAGCCATCAACGGATATGCCTATACATTCCGCAACGGCTGAATGCTTTTTAGTTGCAGCACGTATCCCTCTGACGACATCCGCGTCCGCCGGCAGACAGGGCAGGATTCCAGGAGGGCTGCAGCCGGCCGCGACGAATGCGCATGTCTCTTAGCCTGCCTGCCGCACCATGGCGTCGACCGCCCGCACCAGCATGTCGAGGTCTTGAGGCCGCGACAGGCGGTGGTCGCCGTCGGGGATCAGTGACAGCGTGACGTCGTCGGCCGGCAGCAGGCCGACCAGTTTCAGCGCATGGCTCGGCGGCACGTCTGCATCGGCCAGCCCTTGCAATATGTGGACGGGGCAATGGGTGTCGATCGGCCCGTTCATTGTCAGGTTGTTGCGGCCGTCCTCGATCAGCGCTCGGGTGTAGATGTAAGGCTCGGCCGAATAGTCCGACGGCTCCTCGAAATAACCCTTTTTGGCAAGATCGCGCTTCTGCGCTTTGGTCAGCGCCGGCTCGACCAGCTCTGCGGTGAAATCCGGCGCCGGCGCCAGAAGCACCAGGCCGGCGATGCGGTTCTCGTCCGACTTGTGCAATTCTTGGCGCAATTCCTGGACCATGCGTAGCGCTATCCATGCGCCCATCGACGAGCCCACCAGGATTTGCCTGCCTAGCGTGAAATGGTGGAAGACGGCGAGGCTTTGCGAAAGCCATTTCGAGACGGTGCCATCGGCAAAGGCGCCGCCCGATTCGCCATGACCGGAATAGTCGTGGCGCAGGAATGCCCGGCCTTGTCCGCTCGCCCATTCCGCCAGCTTCTCGGCCTTGGTGCCCAGCATGTCCGACTTGTAGCCGCCGAGCCAGACGATGCCTGGCGCGGCACCCGCAGCGCGCCTGACAGCAATGCTGGTTCCGTCGACATCGAGAAAAACCGGTGCGGTCATGGCTCACTCCTCACGCAGGTCTTTTGACACAGCTGGCGGTTCAACGAAAAGTGCTCGGCAACTTTCTTCGTTTGGTACAGGCTGAAGTCAGGGAACAGGGTGATTTCCTGTGAACGCTGTGCTATTGACTCCGGCCGCGCGCTCACCACATTGGCGCGTTCGCAATCTGAATTGAAAACCCTGAACGAAACGGCTCAAGGAGACCACGACCATTCGCAGACCTTTCAAAGCAACGGCGCCCACCAAGGAGGGCCCGCGCTCCAACCGTGACATCCGGGTTCCCCGGGTCCAACTTATCGACGCCGAAGGCCACAACCATGGCGATGTCTCCATCAACGACGCATTGCTGCTCGCCGAAGAGGCTGGGCTCGATCTGGTCGAGATATCGCCCAACGCAGTGCCGCCCGTCGTAAAAATTCTCGATCTCGGCAAGCTGAAATACGCCAACCAGAAGAAGGCGGCTGAGGCGCGCAAGAACCAGAAGGTCATCGAGATCAAGGAGATCAAGATGCGCCCGAACATCGACAGCCATGATTACGAGACCAAGATGAAAGCGGTCCGGCGGTTTTTCGAGGAAGGTGACAAGGTCAAGCTGACATTGCGCTTTCGCGGCCGCGAGATGGCGCATATGGAACTCGGCATGCAGCTTCTGAACAAAGTTCGCGAGGAAGTGGCGCCGATCGCCAAGGTCGAAGCTGAGCCGAAGCTCGAAGGCCGCCAGATGATGATGGTGCTGGCGCCCCGCTAAAGCGCGCTGGGCGTGAAGGGGATAATACGGCGCGCTTTAAGCTTTGTTTTGTGCGCGTCGTTGTCCCAAAACCTCTGCGCACCTCGGGTCAAGGCCGTGGGCAGGCTTTTGGGCGACATGCATTAAATTCGCCTGAATCATCTTGCAAGGCGTCCCGGCGATCGGCGGGGCGCCTGTTTTCTTGGCCAGACCCTGCGATCGCTGGCGAAATTCCTCGACGATCGGATCCCAAATGCTCAATGAAGTCAAATCGGCGCCGGCCGGACAAGCGCAGGCCAGGCGTGCGCTGGGCAGATATCAGCACGCGCGCAGGATGGTGCTCGCCGCCCTCGTGGTCGTCATGTTCGCGGCGCTGCTGTTTGGCCAATCTGCTTTTCCTCCCGAAAGCGTGCCGCACGAAACGATCGAAATGGTCGGCCTCCTGCTGATCTTTCTCGGCATTGTCGGGCGCTTGTGGTCGACGCTCTATATCGGCGGACGCAAATCCTCCGAGGTGGTTACCGGCGGACCCTATTCGATCACCCGCAATCCGCTCTATGTCTTCTCCTCGATAGCTGCCGGCGGCGTCGGCGCGCAGATGGGCTCGATCACTGCGGCGATCAGCTTCGCGGTGATTTGCGCCGCCGCTTTTCACGTCGTGATCCTGCGCGAAGAGCAGTTCCTGAAGGAGGCCTTCGGAACTCCATTCCAGGCCTATATGGCGCGGGTGCCGCGCTTCTTCCCGAAGCTTTCGCTGTATCAGGAAGGCGATACCGGCAGCTTCAAGCCGCGCCTGCTGCGGACGACGCTGCTGGACGGACTGGTGTTCCTCATTGCCCTGCCGTTTTTCGAATCGATCGACGGCGCCCAACAATCGGGCATACTGCCGGTGCTGTTCCGTTTCCCATAGGCAAGATCCCGAACCGAAGGTCCGCGACGGCCAAAGTGGGAACCGGTTTTGCTGCGCTGACCTCCAGTTCGGAAAAGTCATGCGACCCGACACTGGACAGAGCGTCGCATCCTTGCAGGTGTTGCGCGCCGGCCCGCTTTGACGTATAGCACCGCCGTTCCCAAAAACCGCCCGGCAGGGCATGCCGTGGCGGTTTCACTTGCTTTTCGGGCTTTGGTCGGCCCGAAGCGAACAAAAAGCGCGATGATGCGCACATAAACGGAGTAGCAAAATGCCCAAGATGAAGACCAAGTCAGCCGCCAAGAAGCGGTTCAAGATTACAGGTACGGGTAAAGTCCTGTCGGCTGCGGCCGGCAAGCGTCACGGCATGATCAAGCGTTCCAACAAGTTCATTCGAAATGCCCGCGGCACGATGGTTCTGGCTGAACCGGATGGCAAGAAGGTCATCAAGAATTTTCTGCCGAACGGCCTCTAAGGCATTCGGTCTGGACAAATTTTTAAGGAGATCATGACATGGCACGCGTAAAAAGAGGCGTCACCTCGCACGCCAAGCACAAGAAGGTCCTGAAAGCCGCCAAGGGTTTCTATGGCCGCCGCAAGAACACCATCCGCATCGCCAAGCAGGCGGTGGAAAAGTCGCTGCAGTATGCCTACCGCGACCGCAAGAACCGCAAGCGTTCGTTCCGCGCTCTGTGGATCCAGCGCATCAATGCCGCGACCCACGAGCATGGCCTGACCTATGGCCGGTTCATTGACGGCCTCAACAAGGCCGGCGTCGAGATCGATCGCAAGATCCTGTCGGACATGGCCATCCACGAGCCGCAGGCATTTGCCGCACTTGTTGCCAAGGCCAAGGTCGCGCTCGAATACCTCAAGAACACCACCCCGAACGCTTTTGAAAGCGCTGTAGCCTAACCAGCGCCTTCCCAAGCACTTCGACACTTGATTTGGGAAACCCGCGCTGGCAGGGCTGGCGCGGGTTTTTCTTTGTGACGCGATGTAAGTCAGCGATGACTTAATCTTTGAACTGGTAGCTGCGATGAACATCACTTTAAACGATCGGAATATCGACGCCCTCGAAACTGCATTGATGGCGGAGATTGCGGGTGCGGCGGATGAGCACGAGATCGAAGCCGTTCGCATCTCGGCGCTGGGCAAGAAAGGCTCGGTCTCGGAGTTGTTGAAATCGCTGGGAGGGATGTCGCAGGAACAGCGTCAAATTTTTGGCCCCGAGGTCAATGGCCTCAAGAACCGCATCACCGAGGCGCTTACCGCTCGGCGCGCCGAGCTGAAGGGTGTGGCGATCGCGGCACGGCTCGCGGCGGAAAAGGTTGACGTCACATTGCCGGTGCGGCAATCGCCGGCCGAGCGCGGCCGCATCCATCCGATCAGCCAGGTCAGCGACGAGATTGCCGCGATCTTCGGCGACCTCGGCTTTGCCATCGCCGAAGGCCCCGATATCGAGACCGATTATTACAACTTCACCGCGCTGAATTTCCCGGAAGGCCATCCGGCGCGTGAGATGCACGACACCTTCTTCTTCCAGCCGGACGAGAAGGGCGAGCGCAAGCTTTTGCGCACCCACACCTCGCCGGTGCAGATCCGCACCATGGAGGCGCAGAAGCCGCCGATCCGCATCGTCATTCCCGGAAAAACCTACCGGCAGGATTCCGATGCCACGCACTCGCCGATGTTCCACCAGGTCGAAGGGCTGGTGATCGACAGATCAGCCAACGTCGCCAACATGAAATGGGTGCTGGAGGAGTTCTGCAAGGCCTTCTTCGAGGTGCCGCAGGTTAAGATGCGCTTCCGGCCGAGCTTCTTCCCGTTCACCGAACCCAGCATGGAGGTCGACATCCAGTGCGACCGTTCGCGGCCGGGCGAGGTGCGCTTCGGCGAAGGCTCCGACTGGATGGAGATCCTCGGCTGCGGCATGGTCCACCCCAATGTGCTGAGATATGGCGGGCTCGATCCCGACGAGTATCAGGGCTTTGCCTGGGGCATGGGCATCGATCGCATCGCCATGCTGAAATACGGCATGCCGGACCTGCGCGCCTTCTTCGACGCCGATGTGCGCTGGCTGTCGCATTACGGTTTCCGGCCGCTTGACATGCCGACGCTATTCGGGGGCTTGAGCGCATGACAGCGGCCCATACCGGCGGCTGCCGCTGCGGCGCCGTGCGGTTCGAGGCTTCGGCCGAACCGCACCATGTCAGCTATTGCCATTGCGGCGATTGCCGGCGGGCCAGCGGTGCGCCGGTGTCTGCTTTCGTCGGCTTCCTGACCGAGCAGGTCGCTTTTACGGGCAAGGCGCTGAAGATGTTCGAGAACGGACCGGTGACGCGCTCCTTTTGCGGCATCTGCGGCTCGCCGATCGCCTATGTCGACGAGCGGCTGGCCGACCACGTTTATTTCATGCTCGGCGCCATGGACATGCCGGCCTATTTCAAACCGACGCACCATGCCCATGTGCGCGAGCAACTGCCCTTCCTGCACATGCCGGACGACTTGCCACGCCATTTGAAGACCAGCGTGCCCAGACCATCAGAGGGAACACAGTCATGAAACTCACCCTCTCCTGGCTCAAGGATCACCTCGAGACCGATGCCTCGCTGGCCGAGATCGTCGAGCGGCTGACCTCGATCGGCCTCGAAGTCGAGCATGTCGATGACAGATCGAGCATAAAACCCTTCGTCATCGCCAGGGTGCTGACGGCGGAACAGCATCCCGACGCCGACCGGCTGCGCGTGCTGACGGTCGATACCGGCGACGGCAAGGCCCCAGTGCAGGTCGTCTGCGGTGCGCCGAACGCCCGCGCGGGCCTGATCGGCGCCTTTGCAGCACCTGGCACCTATATTCCCGGCATCGACGTGACGCTGACGGTCGGCAAGATCAGGGGCGTCGAAAGCCATGGCATGATGTGCTCCGAGCGCGAGCTGGAACTTTCGGAAGAGCATGACGGCATCATCGATCTGCCGGAGGATGCGCCGGTCGGCACCAGCTTCGCCGCCTATGCGCATCTCGACGACCCGTTGATCGAGATCAATTTGACGCCGAACCGGCCGGATGCGACCAGTGTCTACGGCATCGCTCGCGATCTGGCGGCCAGCGGCCTCGGCCGACTCGTCGGCGGAGCAATCATGCCGCATGCCGGCAGCGGCATGTGCCCGGTCAAGGTGACGATCGAGGCGCCGGAGCTCTGCCCCGGTTTTGCGCTGCGCCTGGTGCGCGGCGTGAAAAACCGCCCGTCGCCGAAATGGCTGCAGCAAAGGCTGATCGCCATTGGGCTTCGGCCGATCAGCGCGCTGGTCGACATCACCAATTTCGTCACCTTCGATCGCGGCCGGCCCTTGCATGTGTTCGACGCGAACAAGGTCGCCGGCAACCTTACCGTGCGCCGGGCGCGCGACGGCGAAAAGGTGCTGGCGCTCGACGGCCGCGAATACACGCTGACGCCTGACATGTGCGTGATAGCAGACCAGGACGGCGTCGAATCCATCGCCGGCATCATGGGCGGCGAGCATTCCGGCTGTGACGAGAACACCACCGACGTGCTGATCGAATCCGCACTTTGGGATCCGATCACCACGGCCCGCACCGGCCGCACGCTCGGCATCATCAGCGATGCACGCTACCGCTTCGAGCGCGGCGTCGACCCTGAATTCATGGTGCCAGGCGTGGAACTGGCGACCAAGCTGGTGCTGGATTTCTGCGGCGGCACGCCGACCGAAATCGAGGTGGCCGGCTATGGCGGCCACAAACCCAAGATCGTGTCCTTCCCACTGTCGGAAGTGAAGCGGCTGACCGGCATAGAGGTGCCCAGGGACGAGAGCCTCGACATCCTTTCGCGCCTCGGCTTCAAGCCGCAAGGCGCGGGCGATGTCGTCAATGTGGCGGTGCCGTCGTGGCGGCCGGATGTCGATGGCAAGGCCGACCTGGTCGAGGAGGTGATGCGCATCCATGGCGTCGACAACATCGCTCCGCAGCCGCTTGGTTCTCACGATGCGGTCAACGCAAAAATCCTGACGACGCTGCAGGTCCGCACCCGCGCTGCCAAGCGGGCGCTGGCGGTGCGCGGCATGATGGAGGCCGTCACCTGGTCGTTCATTCCGGCAAAACATGCCGAACTGTTCGGCGGCGGCCAGACAGCACTCAAGCTCGCCAACCCGATCGCTGCCGACATGTCCGACATGCGGCCATCGCTGCTGCCGGGCCTGATCGCCGCCGCGCAGCGCAATGCCGACAAGGGCATCGGCGATGTCGCGCTGTTCGAAGTGTCCGGCACCTATGAGGGCGATGCGGCCGACCAGCAGCGGCGCGTCGCCGCCGGCGTGCGGCGCGGCACGGCCAAGCTCGACGGTTCCGGCCGTCATTGGGCCGGCAATGCCGGTTCGGTCGGGGTGTTCGACGCCAAAGCCGACGCGATCGCAGCACTTGAAGCCTGCGGCGCGCCGGTCGACCGGCTGCAGATCGAGGCCGGCGGCCCGGCCTGGTATCATCCCGGCCGTTCCGGCACGATCAAGCTCGGGCCTAAAGTCGTTCTCGGCACGTTCGGCGAATTCCACCCGAAGACGCTGGAGGAACTGGACGTCTCCGGGCCGCTCTGCGGCTTCGAGGTTTTCGTCGATGCCGTGCCCGAGCCGAAGGCCAAGCCGACGCGGACCAAGCCGAGACTGGAACTGTCCGCCTTCCAGGCGGTCAAGCGCGATTTCGCCTTCGTCGTCGACAAGGCGGTCGAAGCCGGCACACTGACCCGCGCAGCCAGTGCCGCCGACAGGAAACTGATCACCAACGTCTCGGTCTTCGATGTTTTCGAAGGTGCCGCACTCGGCGCAGCCAAGAAATCGATCGCCATTGAAGTATCGATCCAGCCGGTCGAAAAGACGCTGACCGACGAGGATTTCGAGGCGCTGGCAAAGCGCATCGTCGAGAATGTGCATAAGCAGACCGGTGGCGTGCTACGGGCGTGACGGCTGCGGGCACATGGCGATCACTGTTGTGCCGTGGTGAGCCTATCTCCGCAGAAGTTGGCAGGACAGAGGGGGTGTCTCACGCCCACGTCTTGCAATTATTTTTGCATTGCGCGGCGCTCGAAAAAGGGGCGCCGAAACGCCCCGTTTCGATTACTCCGTCGATCACCGTTCACCCATTGACCAGCGCCAGCAGCTCTTCAGTGTAGCGCTTGCCGACGACCTTCTCCGGCGACAGGGCGTCGCCAATCGCCGCCACTTCCGCCTGGCTCAGCGCAATCTGTGCCGCTGCCGCATTTTGTTCCAGATGGCGGATTTTTCGCGCGCCGGGGATCGGCACGATGAAATCGCCCTGATGCAGCACCCAGGCGAGCGCCAGCTGCGCCGGCGTCACGCCCTTCTCCGCAGCCATTGTCTCCAGCGTCGCGATAACAGCCGCATTGGCCGCCATGGCGTCGGCCTGGAAGCGCGGTAGTCCACGCCGCCAGTCGTCGGCTCCGAGCACCTCGGGCTTGGCGATCGTGCCGGTCAGCAGGCCGCGGCCGAGCGGGCTGTAGGGGACAAAGCCGATGCCGAGCTCGCGGCAGACGGCAAACACCTCTTCTTCCGGATCGCGGCTCCACAGCGAATATTCGCTCTGCACGGCTGATATCGGATGCACCGAATGCGCCCGGCGAATGGTCGCCGCACTCGCCTCCGACAGGCCGAGCGCGCGCACCTTGCCCTCGCGCACCAGCTCGGCCATGGCGCCGACCGTATCCTCGATCGGCACATTGGGATCGACGCGATGCTGGTAGTACAGGTCGATCACCTCGGTGCCCAGCCGCTTCAGCGACGCTTCGGCGACCGCCTTGACGTGCTCGGGGCGGCTGTCGACACCCGCCATGCGCTCGACGCCGTTGCCTTCTTCGAGAATCTTGAAGCCGAATTTCGTCGCGATCGTCACTTGGTCGCGCACCGGCTTCAGCGCCTTGCCGAGCAGGATCTCGTTCTCGTAAGGGCCATAGACCTCGGCCGTGTCGAAGAAATTGACGCCGATCTCGACGGCGCGGTGCAGCGTGGCAATCGACGCCTTCTCTTCCTGGCCGCCATAGACGAAGCTCATCCCCATGCAGCCGAGGCCGACCGGATAGACTTCGAGTTCAGTTCCAAGCTTGCGGGTTTGCATCACGAGTCTCCTTGTTGTGATGCGACGGAAATAGCGTCTTGCATCGCGTTCGATAATCGGCTCTCATTTGCACGGGCTGTTCCAAGAAATAGATCAATGACGCGAACCCATCTTTCCCAGCTTGCGGTGCTGGCAACCGTCGCCCAGTGCGGCAGCTTTCGCGGCGCGGCCAGGGAACTCGCCATCGCGCCATCGGCGGTCAGCCATGCGGTGTCCAGCCTGGAGGCACGTCTCGGCGTGCGGCTCCTGGCGCGCAGCACGCGCAGTGTCGCCCCGACCGAGGAGGGCGCGCAGCTGCTCGAGCGGCTGAGACCGGCGCTGTCGGAGATCGATCTGGCCCTGGAAGCGGCGGTCGAGGCGCGCGACCGGCCGGCCGGCAATCTTCGGCTGACCGTGCCGCGCACCGCCGCGCATCTGGCGCTGACGCCGCGGCTCGGCGCCTTTGCATCGGCCTATCCGGACATCGTGCTGGAGATCGTCATCGAAGACCGCTTCACCGATGTGGTCGAAGGCGGCTTCGACGCCGGCGTCCGGCTCGGCGAGAGCCTGCAGCGCGACATGATCGCGGTGCGCGTCGGGCCAAACCTTCGCGGCGCCGTCGTCGGCGCGCCATCCTATTTCGCAACCATGCCCAGACCGCGCCATCCGCACGATCTCGCCGGTCACCGCTGCCTCCGCTTCCGCTTCTCCAGCGGCATTCTCTACCGCTGGGAATTCGAGAAGGACGGCGAGGAGATCGAGCTGGCGGTGCAAGGGCCGCTGATCCTCGACGAGGACCATCTTATCGCCAATGCGGCGATCGACGGCGCCGGCCTCGCCTTCGTATTCGAGGATTATGTTCGCGATGCCATTGCCGACGGCAAGCTCATTCGCGTGCTGGAGGACTGGTGCCCGCCCTTCGACGGTTTTTTCGTCTACTATCCGAGCCGCCGCCAGATGCGGCCGGCGCTGCGAGCCTTCGTCGATTTCTTCAAGATGAGCGGGTAAGCCACCCCCCTTGTGGGGAGGGTCGGCTCACAGTCGAAGCGAAGCGGAGGCTGCGAGACGGGGTGGGGGTAGCGCCCTACGAGATCCCGCTTCGCAAAAGCTGCTTGGCGGCATTTGCTGCGCGACCCTCCCCACAAGGGTCCCACAAGGGGGAGGGTGGAAGAAGGCGGCCCCGGCCATCGTTCACTTCCCATGCCCATATGGATCACAAACTCTGCGACCCGCTACGGCTGGGCGGCAATCGTCCTTCACTGGCTGATCGCCGCGATCTTCATCGGCCAGTTCGTGCTCGGCTTTGTTATGATGCGGGTGTCCAGCCAGCGCACCGCCTTCGAACTGATTCAGCTGCACAAATCCTTCGGCTTTCTGCTGCTCGGGCTGGTGATCCTGCGCATTGCCTGGCGGCTCGGCAATGCGGTGCCGGCGCTGCCGCGCTCGGTCGGGCCGTTAGAGCGCCGCGTGGCGCCGCTCGTCCATTTTGCGCTCTACGTGTTTCAGCTTGCGCTGCCTCTGTCCGGCTGGGCACTGGTATCAGTGTCGATGCTGGAGATACCGAGCGTGCCGTTCAACCTGTTCGTCATGCCGGACCTGCCACTCGCGGAATCGGACCCGGCGGAAAGCTTCTGGACCTCGGCGCATTGGTATCTCGCCTATGCCGGCATCGGACTTGTCGCCCTGCATTTCGCCGCGGCGCTGCGCCATCATTTCTGGCTGAAGGACGTAGTACTGACGCGCATGATCACGCCTTCGTCGGATCACAGCGCGGAATAGAGCAGGCGGCTCATTCGTTAATAGGGCGAGGGCGCTAAAAAAGGATCACGCCCATGGTTGCACGCATCTTCGGATTTGCAGCAGTCGCCAGTTGCCTTGCCATGCCTGTTTTCGCGGCGGTCGCGCTCAGCGACGCTGCCGGCAGCTACACGATCAGCCCGGCCGGTTCCAGCATCCGTTTCTCCGTCGGCAAGGCCGGCGGCGGCGGGCTCGCCGGCGCCTTCGCCCGCTTCAAGGGCTCGATCCGCATCGACAACAGCGATGTCGGACGCTCCCGTGTCAATATCACCATCTTTCCCGAAAGCGTCGGCACCGGCCAGAGCCGCGTCGACGCCTTCCTTCGCTCCGACGCGGTGTTCGACGCCGCCAACAACCCGGAAATCCAGTTCCGCTCGACCAGCGTGAGACGCATCGGCGAGACGTCAGCCCTCGTCACCGGTCGGCTGACGGCGCGCGGCAAGACTTTTTCGGAAAAGTTCACGGCCGAGCTCGCCGGTCTCAAGGCAGGCACGATAAAATTCCATGTCACCGGCAAGGTGCTGCGGTCGCGCTACGGCATGGATGTCGGCACGCCGATCTATTCGAACGTCGTCGACTTCAACATGACGCTTACAGGTAGAAGGGGTTGAGCGGTTCTTCCTCGCCCCCGCGAGAGCGGGGAGAGAAGCTATGGGGCAGCGCCGGCATCCGAACAAGCCGCAGACGATCGCCTTGCTCGCTGCCATGCTTCTCATTGGCTTTTTTGCCGATTTCAGGCAAACCTCGACGCCTGCAATCTAAAGAGGGAGAAGCCTGATGTTCCGATGGGGTGTTTTGTCGACGGCCAAGATCGGCCGCGAGCATCTTTTGCCTGCAATGGTCGAGGCGGAGAACGGTGTACTGTCGGCGATCGCCAGCCGCGACCTGTCGAAAGCCCGCGCCCTGGCCGACCGTTTCGGCGCGCCCCATGCCTTCGGTTCCTATAGCGAGCTGCTCGCATCCAGGGACATCGACGGCGTCTACATCCCGCTGCCGACCGCGCAGCATGTCGAATGGACCGCCAAGGCGATCGAGGCCGGCAAGCATGTTCTGGTCGAGAAGCCGCTGGCGCTCGATGCCAACGACATTCCGCCGCTGATCAAGCTGCGCGACGCCAAAAACGTGCTCGTCTGCGAAGCCTTCATGGTCGTCTACCACCCGCAGTGGATCAAGGTTCGCGAGCTGATCGCCAACGGCGCCATCGGCCGGCTGCGCCATGTGCAGGGCGCGTTTTCCTACTACAATGTCGATCCCAAGAACATGCGCAACCAGCTCGACCTCGGCGGAGGCGCGCTGCCCGACATCGGCGTCTACCCGACGGTGTCGACGCGCTTTTCGACGGGCAAGGAGCCGCTGCGCGTCCAGGCGACGATCGAGCGCGACAAGACGTTCGGCACCGACATCTATTCTTCGATCCGCGCCGATTTCGGCGACTTCGAATTGTCGTTCTATCTGTCGACGCAGATGGCGGCGCGGCAGGTGATGGTATTCCACGGCGAGAAGGGTTTCATCGAGGTGCTTTCGCCGTTCAACGCCGGAATCTATGACCACCATCGCGTCGAGCTGCACAACCAGAACCATAGCGAGGCGCAAGTGTTCCGCTTCCCCGGGATGCAGCAATACCGGCTGGAGGTCGAGGCGTTCGCGCGGGCGGCACAGGGCGGCACGGACCGCGTCTTCACGCTGGAGGAATCGGTGCTCAACCAGAAGGTCATCGACGCCATCTTCCGCGCCGGCGAGAAGGAAGGCTGGGAGACGGTTTAGGCTGACCATGATCCCGAACCGAAGGTCCGCGCCAGCGAAAAGTGGGAACCGGTTTTCGGATAAGATCATGGTCAAACAAAATGGCTGACGATGCGGATGCGATCATTGTCGGCGCCGGCCTTGCCGGTCTCGTCGCCGCGGCCGAACTGGCCGAGGCCGGCAAGAAGACCATCATTGTCGACCAGGAGCCGGGCCAGTCGCTCGGCGGCATCTTCCTCGTCGATTCGCTCATGGTACGCGGCGCTGGAAGGCACGTTTCTCGGCGGCTGCATCTTTTCCGGGCCGCAGCGCCGGCCGCGCGGCATCACGCGGGGTGGGCTAGACCCCTTACCAGATCCACTCGCTGCGTCCCAGAACCGCTACCGCGTCGACGATCCGGGTAAAGCTCGAGCGCGCGCGGCCGACCGTATGCCGGGCTCTGAGATAACCATGCACCAGCCCCGGCTCTTCGAACCAGAAGGCGTGGCCGTCTGCCGCAACGACGCGGTCGCGATAGGCCTCGCCGTCTGACGACAGCGGGTCGCATTGCGCGGTGATCACCACGGTCGGCGGCAGATTGGCAAAATCGGCGTCGGCAAGCGGCCACAGAGTGAGGTCGCCAGTGCGGTCCTCGCCGCCGGTCCTGATATCCTTGTAGAAATTGAGGTCGCGCACCGTCAGCATCGGCGCCTCGGCATGGGTCACATAGGATCCTTGCGAGCGGTCGCCGCCGAGGCCGGGATAGATCAGCATTTGGCCGATCGGCCTTCGCGCGTGGCCGCGCGTCGCATGGCTGACGGAGGCGCAGAGATTGCCGCCGGCGCTGTCGCCGCAAAGCAGGACGGGGCATTCGTAGGTTGAGGTGGCCCATTCGAAGGCGCCCATCACGTCGTCGAAGGCGGCCGGATGCAGATGCTCGGGTGCCAGCCGATAGTCGACCGAAACCACTTCATAGCCGGTGCGAGCGCAAAGCTCGGCGCAGACATCGTCATGGCTATCGAGTCCGCCGAGGATGAAACCGCCGCCATGGACATAGAGCACCATCGCAGAGGCGTTCGGCGCCGCGCTGCGATAAATGCGGATCAGGACGTCGTGCGCGGGCGCGGCAATGACGGTGGTTTCAGCCGTCACGCCTTGGGGATAGCCGGCAAAGAACTCGCGGCACATGCGGTCGTAGATCGGACGCTGCTGGGCGATTGTGTAGTCGATCGTATCCGACGGATAGTAGGAATTGGTCCGCTCGATGAAGGCCCATGTCTCGGCGTCTATGAGTTTTTTGTAGTCGGTCATGAGCGCTGACCGGATCGCAATGAATTCGCCTGGACACCCCCCTCTGTCCTGCCGGACATCTCCCCCGCAAGGGGGGAGATTGGATGTCGCATCGGCTTTCGCCAATCTCCAGCGCGGCAGGAAGGGCGGATGGGCCGAAGCTGCCAATCTCCCCCCTTGCGGGGGAGATGGCCGGCAGGCCAGAGGGGGGTGGGAAGAAACGCCATCATCTCCGCAGTATCATTTCCCCTTCCACACCGGGTCGCGCTTTTCGGCAAAGGCGCGAAAGCCCTCGAGATTGTCCTCCGAGCCGTACAGTGCGTCAACCGTCGGCAATTGGCGCCGCGTCACCCGGTTCATCGCGTCCTGGAAGGTCAGCGATTCGGCGACCCGCGCCGTCTCCTTGATCGCGGCAAAGACCAGCGGCGGGCCGCCGGCGAGCAGCCGGGCGATCTCCCAGACGCGGTCCTCGAGCCTCTCCTTGGACAGCACCTCGTTGACCAGGCCCCAGCGATGCGCCTCTGCGACATCCATCCAGCGGCCGGTGAGCAAAAGGTCCATGGCGACATGATAGGGGATGCGCTTCGGCAGCTTGATCGTTGCCGCGTCGGCCAGCGTGCCGGCATGGATTTCCGGCAGCGCGAAGGAGGAATGATCCGACGCGTAGATGAGGTCGCAGGACAGCGCCAGCTCGAAGCCGCCGCCGACCGCCATGCCGTTGACGCAGGCGATCACCGGCTTGTTGAGGTCGCGCAATTCCTGCAGTCCGCCGAACCCGCCAACGCCATAGTCGCCGTCGACCGCATCGCCACCGGCCGCGGCCTTGAGGTCCCAGCCGGCACAGAAGAACTTGTCGCCGGCGGTCTTGACGATGGCAACTCGCAGATCCGGATCGTCGCGGAACGCCTTGAACGTCTCGCCCATCAGCCGCGACGTTTTCAGGTCGATGGCATTGGCCTTGGGCCGGTCGAGCACGACTTCGAGGATCGTGCCCTCGCGGCGGGTGGTGATGACGTCAGACATTTTTGTTCTCTCCCAGCACCAGCAGTGCGTCGGCGATCCAGGCGCCCTTGCCTTGCGCGCAGACGATCAGCGGGTTGATGTCGAGCTCCTCGATCTCGCCGGCATTTTGCTGCACGAAGGCGGCAATGCCTGATATCGCATCGATGGCCGCCGCGACATCGGCCTTGGGCCGGCCGCGATAGCCTTCAAGCAGCGGGAACAATTTGAGCCCGCGCAGCGCTGCCTCGATGTCGTCGCGGGTTGCCGGCAGCATCAGAGTGACGCTGTCGCGCAGCAGCTCGACCAGCACCCCGCCTGTGCCGAGCGTCATCACCGCGCCGAACATCGGGTCGCGGGTGAAACCGACGAGCAGCTCGGCGACGCCGTCGCGCACCATGCGCTCGACATAGAGGCCGGTGCCTAGCGCATCGAGATCATGGGCGGCGGTGCTGACGGATTCGGCATCCCTGAGGTTGAGCCGCACCGCGCCGAGCTCGGATTTGTGGGTGACGCCCAAAGCCTTCATCGCCACCGGAAAGCCGAGCGCCATCGAGGAGATCACCGCCTCAACCGCATTGCCGGCGCGTTCGCCCCTCGGCACGGGAAGCCCAGCCTCGATCAGCCGCGCTTTCGCCTCGGCCTCATCAGGCGTGACATGGTCGCCGGCCGGCGCCCCGGAAGCGGAGGTGTCGATCGGCTGCGCCTGCGGCTCGCGCCAGGCCCAGCCGATGAAGGCTGCCGCCTGGGCGGCGTCCATGGCTTCGGAAATGCCGAACAACGGCACCATGCCGCGTGCCATCAGGCCGGCGGTGTATTCCTCGGGCAGGTTCTCCGGCAGCGAGGAGACGATCGCGCCCTGCGCCTTGTTGGTCTTCAGCGCCGATTCGAAGGCACGCAGCGTCGCCCACCAGTCGGTGTCCGAGCAGCGGTCGGGGCGCGGGAAATCGAGCACCAGCATGTTGAGGTCAAAACCGCCCGACACCATGGCGGTGAAGGTGGCGGTCATCGCCGGCTCGTTGTTCCAGATGAACGTGTGGTAGTCGAGCGGGTTGGCCACCGCTACCAGCGGCCCGAGCGTCGATTTGACGTGGGCGCGGTGCGTATCGGTCAGCGCCGGAAAGTTCACCCAGCGGCCTTCGGCGCTGTCGGCCATCACAGACGCCTCGCCGCCCGAACAGCTCATCGACGACAGCCGATAGCCGGGCAGGGGGCCGGTGACGTGCAGCAGCTTGAGCGCCTCGATGAAGGCCGGGATCGAATCGACGCGGGCGATGCCGAGCCGCTTCAGGAAGGCGCCCGAGGCGGCATCCGACCCGGCCAGCGATGCAGTGTGCGACACCGTCGCCTGCCGCGCCTGCTCGGAGCGGCCGACCTTCATGGCAATGATCGGCTTCTTTAGTTGACGCGCCCGCGCGGCTAGCCTTTCGAAGCCGGCTACCGAATCGAAGGCCTCGATATGCAGGCCGAGCGAAGTGACGCGGTCGTCCTCGATCAGGCCAAGCGCCATTTCGGAGAGGCCGGTCTGCGCCTGGTTGCCGGCAGTCATCAGAAAGGCGATCGGCAGGCCGCGCTTCTGCATCGTCAAGTTGATGGCGATGTTCGACGACTGGGTGATGATGGCGACGCCGCGGCCGCCCTCGGCCAGCCTGATGCCGCCGTGCTGATCGGGCCACAAAAGCGCGCCGTCGGCATAGTTGATCAGGCCGTAGCAGTTCGGTCCGATGATCGGCATCTGGCCCGCCGCAGCGACCAGGTCGGCCTGCAGCCGTTCGCCGTCCTCGTCATAGGCCTCGGTCTCGAGAAAGCCGGCGGCAAAGCAGACGGCGCCGCCGGCGCCGCGTTCGGCCAGCGCCTTGACCACCTCGATGGTCAGATGCCGGTTGACGCCGACAAAGGCAGCGTCGGGCGCCGCAGGCAGGTCGGCCACCGAACGATAGGCTTTCCGCCCGGCGACTTCGTCTTTGCTCGGGTGCACCGGCCAAATCTCGCCGGCAAAGCCCATCTTGATCGACTGCGCGACGACGGCGGCGGCCTGCGCGCCGCCGAACACGCCGATCGTTCGCGGGCGCAGAAGACGTTCAAGCCTGTGCATCGTTCAGCCCCCGAACGGGCGCAGCAGCGCCCGTGAAATGATGTGGCGCTGGATTTCCGAAGTGCCTTCCCAGATGCGCTCGACGCGGGCGTCGCGCCAGATGCGCTCCAGCGGCAGATCGTCCATCAGCCCCATGCCGCCATGGATCTGGATCGCCTCGTCGGCGACGAAGGCAAGCATTTCGGTGGCCTTCAGCTTGGCCATGGCCATGTCCTGATCGGTGACGGTGCCCTGATCGTACTTCCAGCCGGCTTCGAACACCATCAGGTCGGCGGCCTTCAGTTCGGTCGCCATGTCGGCGAGCTTGAACGACACGCCCTGGAACTTGCCGATCTGCTGGCCGAACTGCTGGCGCTGCGCGGCATATTCGACGGCGTGACCAAGCGCCCGCTCGGCCCGGCCGAGACAGGTCGCGCCGACCTGCAGGCGGGTTGCGCCAAGCCACGAATTGGCGACGTCGAAACCCTTGTGGACCTCACCGAGAACCTGGGCTCCGGGCAGCCGGCAATCGTCGAATTCGAGGATGGCATTGGTGTAGCCGCGGTGCGAGACGTTGCGGTAGCCGTCACGCACCGTAAAACCCTTGGTGCCCTTGTCGACGAAGAAGGCGGTGATCTTCTTGCGTTTTCCACGCGAAGACTCTTCCTCTCCCGAGGCCATGAAGACGATGGCGAAATCGGCAAGATCGGCATGGCTGATGAAGTGTTTGGTGCCGTTCAGCACCCAGTCGTCGCCATCCTGCACGGCGGTCGCCTTCATGCCGCGCAGATCGGAGCCGGCGCCCGGCTCGGTCATCGCCAGGCAATCCCATTTCTCGCCGCGAATGCAGGGATAGAGATATTTCTCGCGCTGCTCCGGCGTGCCGGCCAGAAGGATGTTGGAAGGCCGCGCCACGCAGGTCCAATGCAGCGCGTAATTGGCGCGGCCGAGCTCTTTTTCGTAAAGCAGCCAGGTCACCGTATCGAGCCCGGCGCCGCCGACTTCCGTTGGCATGTTGGCGGCATAGAGCCCGGCTTCGATTGCCTTGGCCTTGATCTCCTCGATCAGTTCGCGGCGCAGTACGCCGGTGCGCTCGACCTCGCGCTCGTGCGGATACAGCTCGTTCTCGACGAAGGCGCGCGTCGTCTCGACGATGAGTTTCTGTTCTTCCGAAAGACCAAAATCCATGGCCTCAGCCTTTCTTCTTTTTCTTCGGCTTTTCAGCCTTGGCCTTTTCGGCCGCCTTCGAAGTAGCGGGCTTCTTCGCCGCAAGCTTGGCGAGCTGCTTCGTATAGTCCTTGTGCAAGGCGCCGGCGCCCCAACCCTTGCCTTTATTCTGCTTCGACAGCGCCTCCATGATCGCGATCAGGTTGTCGTCGCGGATCTTTTCCAGCTCGCGGATTGACAGGCCATGTGCCTGGTCGTCCGACTGGGTGGCGATCAGGTCGACCAGCTCGTCGTTGAACTCCGGCACATCCATCAGCTTGGTCCATGGCCATTTCAGGCATGGCCCAAACTGCGCCATGAAATGGCGCATGCCGGCCTCGCCGCCGGCGACGCGATAGACCTGGAACATGCCCATCTGCGCCCAGCGCAAGCCGAAGCCATAGCGCATGATGTCGTCGAGTTCCTCGACCGTGCAGATGCCGTCTTTTATCAGCCACAGCGCCTCGCGCCATGCCGCCTCCAGCAGGCGGTCGCCGACAAAAGCCTCGATCTCCTTGCGGATGACCACCGGCTTCATGCCGATCGAGGCGTACATCTCCTTGGCGACCTCGATGGCCTCGGGGAAGGTCTGTTCGCCGCCGACGATCTCGACCAGAGGCAAGAGATAGACCGGGTTGAACGGATGGCCGACGACCAGCCGCTCCGGATGCTCCTTCATCGCCACCTGCATGTCGGTCGGCTTGATGCCGGAGGTCGAGGAGCCGACAATGGCGTTGGCCGGCGCATAAAGGTCGATCTCGGCCAGCACGCGGTGTTTCAGGTCGAGCCGTTCCGGCACGCTTTCCTGGATGAAATCGGCGTCGGCCACGGCATCGGCGATGGTCTTGGCAAAGGTCAGTTTGCCCTCTTTTGGCACGCCGCCGGGCAGCATCTGCTTGTAGGCGCGGCGCGCGCCTTTCATCACTTCGCCGACCTTGCGCGCGGCTTGGGGATCGGGATCGAAGATCGACACGTCGATGCCGTTCAAGAGCAGGCGCGCGACCCAGCCGGCGCCGATGACGCCGCCGCCGATGGCAGCCGCCTTGGTGATGATGCTCATGCGGAGGCTCCGGTTCTTGTCCTGGCTACTTTGGAATCGATGAGGGGCACGCGTTCGCCGGCACGGATCACTGTGGCGTCATAGGCTCTGCGCGCGAACACTTCGAGCACGAAGGGCCGGAAGAAGTCGATCGGCAACGTCTCGTAATCCGGATCGAAGCTCGACTGATCCCAGCGCTCACAGAACTGGTCGCAATCGTCGAAATAAAGGTGGCCGGCGAAACGGTCGCGCGCATGGGGATTGCCGCCGAGATGGTGGGCATAATAGAGGCGCTGGAAGTCGCCGTGCTTTTCCACCACCCAGGTGCACTGCTCGCGCACGAAAGGTTTTAGGATCGAAGCTGCATATTCGTCGTGATTGTACGGTGCGTAGATGTCGCCGATGTCGTGCAGCAACGCGCAGGCAAGCCAGTCGGTGTCGGCGCCGTCGCGCCATGCGCGCGTCGCCGCCTGCAGCGAATGACCGAGCCGGGTGATCTTATAGCCGGAGAGGCCTTCGTCGAGTTGGATAAGCGCGTCAAGCAGCCGTTCGCCGGTCTTCGCCGCATAGTCGATCTCGTGCTCGGTGAGGAAGGCGTAATCGTCGCGGTCGCCGTCCTTCATCGCGGTGAATTTCACGGTCTTCATCGGCGGCTCCTCCCTACCGATTGCTTGTTCAAAGCGGCGCGCGCTTCGTCAGGTTGAGCTTCTTGCGCACCTCATCCGGGCCGATGACCCTTGCGCCCATGTTCGACACGATGCTGACCGCCCGCTCGACCAGCTGCGCATTGGTCGCCAGCACGCCCTTGTCGAGCCAGAGATTGTCCTCGAGCCCGACGCGGACATTGCCGCCGGCCAGCACCGCAGCGGCGGCGTAGGCCATCTGGTTGCGGCCGATAGAAAACGCCGACCAATTCCAGTTCGACGGCACGTTGTTGACCATGGCCATGAAGGTGTTGAGATCATCAGGCGCGCCCCATGGCACGCCCATGCACAATTGCACGAGCGCGTCCGGATCCAGTACCTTTTCCTCGACCAATTGCTTGGCAAACCACAGATGGCCGGTGTCGAAGGCCTCGATCTCCGGTTTGACGCCGAGCGCCGTCATCATTGCGCCCATGGCGCGCAGCATGCCGGGCGTGTTGGTCATAACATAGTCGGCTTCGGCGAAATTCATCGTCCCGCAGTCGAGCGTGCAGATCTCCGGCAGGCACTGGCGCACATGTTCCACGCGGTTGCTCGCGCCGCCCATATCGGTGGCTTTCTCGTTCAGCGGCAGTGGGTTTTCCGGCGAACCGAACACCATATCGCCGCCCATGCCGGCGGTCAGGTTCAGCACCACGTCGACGTCTGCCGCGCGGATGCGCTCGGTTACCTCGCGATAAAGCTGCACGTCGCGGCGCGGCTTGCCGGTTTCGGGATCGCGCACGTGGCAGTGGACGATCGCCGCACCCGCCTTTGCCGCATCGATGGCCGAATCGGCGATCTGCTTGGGCGAACGCGGCACATGCGGGCTTCGATCTTGCGAGCTGCCGGACCCGGTCACGGCACAGGTTATGAAAACCTCACGGTTCATTGCAAGCGGCATCGGACTCTCCCAATCGGCACAGACGGCTCCGATCAAACATGGGCTCGATCGAACAGATGGCAACAATGCCTGACTTGCCGGAAACTGTTTTGCGTTTTACGAAGAGCGTATGATGAAAACCGAAAAGCCTTCGATCTTTCGCGCCGAGCGCTCGCCGCTCAAGGTGACGCTGCTGGTGTTTTCCGGTTCGTCAATCATGTGCGTGGCATCGGCCGTCGATCCGCTGCGTGCCGCCAACCGTATTGCCGGCGAGACGCTGTTCGATTTCAGGCTGGTCTCGGTGACCGGCGAAGCGCCAGTCACCACATGCGGCCTGCCGGTTGCGGTTAGCGGCCGCTTCGATGCGGCGGATACAACCGATATGCTTGTCGTCGTCGCCGGTTTCGGCACGCAGAACTATGCCACGTCGGCCCTGCTTTCCGGCCTGCGCCGTGCGGCGCGCGCCGCGCGCGCCTGCGGCGGCGTCGAAGCCGGCACCTGGCTTGTGGCCCGCGCCGGCCTGCTGGAAGGGCGCAGCGCCACCACCCATTGGGAGGACATGGAGGATTTCTCGTCGGCCTTTCCCGGCGTCGATGTACGCCCCGACCGCTACGTCATCGACGGGCCGGTCTTCACTTCGGGCGGCGCCTCGCCGACCTTCGACCTGATGCTGCATCTGATCCGCACGCGGCTCGGCATGGCCGTCGCGCTCGATGTGGCAAGTGTCTTCATCTACGACCAGGCGCGGGCGGCGACCGATGCGCAACCGCTGGTCTCGCTCGGCCGCCTCGACGGCTACGATCCGCGGCTGGCGCAAGCCATCCGGCTGATGGAAGCGCATGTCGACCAGCCGCAGACCATCGCCGCGGTGGCGAAGCGCGCCGGGGTGACGGCAAGAACGCTGGAAAGCATCTTTCGCAAGTCGATCGGCGAGACGCCGGGCGCTTATTATCTCAGGCTGCGGCTGGGTGCCGCGCGCCGGCTGGTGGTCGACACGCGCGTGGCCATGGCCGATATTGCCGGGCGAACAGGGTTTTCGTCCGCCGCGGCATTTTCCAGGGCGTTTTCCAGAGCTTTCGGCGAAGCACCGGTCAGGCTGCGTAGGGGATAATCGGGATTAGGCAGCGTCCTTGCGGTCGCTTTTGCCGTCGATCTGCGAGCGCATCTGTCTCGCAAGATGGGTCTCAAAGCGGCTGGCGACCGCGCGATCCCATTCGTTTGCACTCCGCGCACCATGTTTCGGATGCGGCAGCGCCATCAGCCGGTCGATGATCGATCCAGCCTCGCCAGATGAGAGCAGGGCGTCGATTTCGCGTTCGTGCTGCATATCGTTTCGCCTCCTTCTTTCTGTTCCCGCCACGAACCATACTATACCGGATTCGTGACGGCTGTTTGAAGGCAAGAGCGAGGCGATTGAGGGGCGGTGCGAGGCAAAACCTTGTCATCGGTTCCGCCTTCGCGCAAAGCTGTTCCGGGCCGGCGGATCGGTCAAAGACCCGCCGGTGCGACATCTCAGACGTACCGGTTGACGATATTCTCGAGCAGTTCCTGGCGGCCGGATCTCGGCTGCGGCTCGATCTTCTTCTTGACGACGCGCTCTGCGATCTCCTCCAGCGTCCGCTTGCCGGCAAGCATCGCCTTGGCCTCGGCGGAGTTCCAGCCGGCATAGCGCTCGGCCAGCGGGGCGGATAGCGCCTTGTCCTCGACCATGCGGGCGGCGGCCTTGAGGCCGCGTGCACAGCAATCCATGCCGCCGATATGGCCAATCAGCAGATCCTGCGGATCGAGCGATTGCCGGCGCAGCTTGGCATCGAAATTGGTGCCGCCGGACTTGAAGCCGCCGGCCTGCAAGACCTGGTAATAGGCAAGCGCCATCTCCGGCACGTTGTTGGGGAACTGGTCGGTGTCCCAGCCCGACTGGTAGTCGTTGCGGTTCATGTCGATCGAGCCGAAGATGCCGAGCGCATTGGCCAGCGCCAGCTCATGCTCGAAGGAATGGCCGGCCAGGATCGCATGGCCCTGCTCGATGTTGAGCTTGACCTCCTTCTCCAAGCCGAAGCGTTTCAGGAAGCCGTAGACCGTGGCGACGTCATAGTCGTACTGGTGCTTTGTCGGCTCCTGCGGCTTCGGCTCGATCAGGATGGTGCCCTTGAAGCCGATCCGGTGCTTGTAGTCGACGACCAGGTTGAGGAAGCGGCCGGCCTGTTCCTGTTCGCGGGCAAGGTCGGTGTTGAGCAGCGTCTCGTAGCCCTCGCGGCCGCCCCACAGCACATAATTCTCGCCCTTCAGCCGCTTGGTGACGTCGATGCAGTGCTTCACCGTCGCTGCCGCATAGGCAAACACGTCCGGATCGGGATTGGTGGCGGCGCCCGACATGAAGCGGCGGTTGGAGAACAGGTTCGCCGTGCCCCAAAGCAGCTTGACGCCGGTCTGCTTCATCTTGGTCGCAAAATAATCTGAGATCTCGTCGAGGCGCGCGGCACTTTCGGAAAAATCTTTTCCTTCCGGCCGCACATCGGCATCGTGGAAGCAGAAGTAGGGTGTGCCGAGCAGCGCAAACATCTCGAAGGCGACATGGGCCTTGAGCTTGGCCAGTTCCATCGTGTCGACCCCGTCGTCCCTAGCAAACCACGGCCGATCGAAAGTCTGGCCGCCGAACGGATCGCCGCCCGGCCAGGCGAACGAATGCCAGTAGGCGACGGCAAAGCGCAGATGGTCTTCCAGCCGCTTGCCGGCGACAATTTCATCGGGATTGTAGAAGCGGTAGGCCAGCGGATTGGTCGAATCCGGCCCCTCGTATTTGATCTTTTGGATGTCGCCGAAAAACCCACTGGTCATGATTGTCTGTCCTCTCGCATGGTTCTGTCCTGATTACCTCAGGCGTAATTGGTTTCGCGCTGGCGCTGGATGAAAACGGTCATGTCAAAGCCACTCAACAAAGGAGACAGACCATGACCGACCTCAACACGATCGCCGAAAACTACATCGCCGCCTGGAACGAGAGCGAGGCCGCGCGCCGGACTGCCTTGCTCAAGGCGACCTTCACCGAAGACGTCAGCTATCGTGACCCGATCATGCAGGGCGACGGCCATGATGGCATCGCCGCGCTCATCGATGGTGTCCAAAAACGTTTTGCCGGCTTCCGGTTCTCGCTGAAGGGCAAGCCGGACGGGTTTGGCGACACGATCCGCTTCTCGTGGAATCTCGGGCCGGATGGCACGGATTCCGTCATCGAAGGCACCGACATCGGTGTCATCGAGAATGGCCGCCTGAAAAGCGTCACCGGCTTTCTCGACAAGGTTCCGGCACAGTGAAGACTTCGTGGCGAGGCGGGGGCGACACACCCCCCTCTGGCCTGCCGGCCATCTCCCTCTCAAGGGCAGCCCCCTCATCCGGCCGCTTCGCGGCCACCTTCTCCCCGCTGGGGAGAAGAGGCTGGCGCCAAGGTCGGCGATCTCCTCTCCCCCCGGGGAGAGGTCGGATTGCCCCGAATTGCTCTTAGCAATTCGGTTGGCAATCCGGGTGAGGGGGCGCCTGCCTAAAAGCCATAGCCATACCCTTGAGGGGGAGATGGCCGGCAGGCCAGAGGGGGCTAAACCCTCGCTCATGCGGTCGCAGCCTTGATGGCTGGGTAAAGCAAGCGGTAGCGCTGATAAGCATCCGCATAGGCGTTGCTTAGCGCGGCGACCGGTTCGATGGTGGCATCGGTGGCCGGCGCCGTGCACACTCTGAGCGGATCGGCGCCCGTCGCCGCGATCATGCCGAGCCGGGCCGCACCGAAGGCAGCGCCAAAATCGCCATCGGCCGGGATGTCGACGGGCAGGCCGAGCGCGGTGGCGATTGCCTTCAGCCAATAGCGCGAGCGCGAGCCGCCGCCGATCGCCGTCACTCGTGTCAGCGTCGTGCCGGCCTTGGTCAGGGCTTCGAGACTGTCGCGAAAGGCGAAAGCCACGCCCTCCAGCACGGCCTGGGTCAACACGGCGCGGCTCGATTCATGCGCAAGCCCGGTAAACGAGCCGCGAATGGCCGAATCATTGTGGGGCGTGCGCTCGCCGGAGAGATAAGGCAGGAAGGACACGCCGGTCGGCGCCTTCAGCGTATCGCCGAGCTCGGCGGTGAGCTCGCCGGCGCCTTTCCCTGATATCTCCGACAGCCAGTTGAGCGAATCGGTTGCCGACAGGATGACGCCCATCTGGTGCCAGGTGTCGGGCAGCGCGTGGCAGAATGTGTGCACCGCGCTTTCCGGGTTTGGCAGATAAGACGCATTGGCGGCGAACAGCACGCCTGACGTGCCAAGCGAGACGAAGGCCTGGCCGGCTGCGACCGTGCCCATGCCGCAGGCCGAGGCCGCATTGTCGCCGGCGCCGCCGGCGATCGGGATGCCGGCCTGCATCCCCCATTTCGAGGCCAATTCGCTGCGCAAGGCGCCGGCCTTCTCAGTGCCTTCGACCAGCGACGGCATCTGCCCTTCATCGAGCGACGTCGCGGAAAGCAGGTCGGTTGACCAGTCTCGCTTGCCGACATCGAGCCAGGACGTGCCTGCCGAGTCCGACATCTCAGAAATATGCTCGCCGGAGAGCCAGAGCCGCAGGAAATCCTTCGGCAGCAGGACCTTCGCCACTTTGTCGAAAATATCCGGCTCGTTGTTTTTCACCCAGACCAGTTTTGGTGCGGTGAAACCGGGGAAGACGATGTTGCCGGTGAGCTTGCGAAAACGCGGATCGGCGTCGAGCTTGGCCGCCTCGGCATGGCTGCGCGTGTCGTTCCAGAGGATGCAGGGGCGCAGCACCTGGTCGCCGGCATCGAGCAAGGTGGCGCCGTGCATCTGGCCGGAGAGGCCTATGCCTTTGACCGCGGCAAGTTCTTTCGAATGGGAAACCTTGAGCTCGGCGATCGCGTCCTCGCAGGCGCGGATCCACTCGGTGGGGTTCTGCTCGGACCAGCCGGGATGCGGCCGCGACACGTCGAGCGACGCGTGGCCGGAGCCGATGATGGTCTGCCCGGCATCGATCAAAAGCGCCTTGACGCCCGACGTGCCCAGATCGAGGCCGAGATACATGGTGTCCTCCCAATGCCATTAATTTTTTCGGATCTCGAAAAAATCTGACTTGGCAGTTTTTAAGACAAGATCCGCCTCCGGTCAATTCTCCGACAAATCGGCAGCCCGCCGCGAAAGCAGCGCCGACAGCGGGCTGTCCGGCCGCGCCAGCGCGCGTTCCGCGGCAAGCGCCCGTGCCAGCGCATGGTCGCCGGAACGCAGCGCCGCCTCGATCAGCGTCAGGTCGATGACGTCGCGTTGCGCGTGGCTGCCGCCGAAGCGGTGGGCGATCACCCGGATTGGCCGGATCAGGCCCACCGTCTCGGTGTAGTTGCCATCGCCGAATGCCTTGATGGCGAGCGTGAGGGGATGGCCGACATCCCGGGTGAAAGCGGCGTTGTCGTCGTTGCCGTGCATGGCCTCGCGCTGCGCCTCGAGCAAGGTGCGAACCGGCGCTTCTTGGCCGGCGCCGACGAAAGCCATCATTGCATGGGCATCGTTGAAGGCATAGTTGCCGGCGCCGGCCTTGGCCCAGTTGGCGGCAAGTGCTGCCCAGCGGGCGCCGACATCGATGCCGCCGAGATGCAGTCGCCACAGGATAGCCGAGGCATCGACCATGTTGAGCGCCAGCGTCGAGCGCTCGCCGTAGATCGGGCCGTCATAGAGCGCCAGCACCTCGCCGGTCTCGCCGAGATCGTAGTGGAACAGCGCCAGATGCCACCAATTGTGCACCTGCAGGAAGCTTTCCAGCGTCCACGCTTCCGGGTTGGCGCGCATCCATGCGATGCCGTCCCTTTGCCGGCTCTGCATTTCCATGACATGAGCGACGGCGTGCTGCGCCCAGCCGTCGCGCGGCTCGATGTCGACTGCTGCGCGGCCAAGCTTTTCGGCGCGCGCATAGTCGCCCATCTCCTCCAGCCCGAAGGCCTGCATGCCGAGTATGGCGTGGTAGCCCGGCATGCCGCTTTGCCACGACGGCAGCGCGCGGCCGATGCGGTCGCGCAGCATGCGGGCATTGCCGGTGAAGAAATCGATCTGGTGCCCGGTCTGCAGCGCCAGCGCATCGAGCGGAAACTCGATGGCGATATCCTCGAGCAGACGGGCGGCTTCATGCCAGCGTCCTCCGGCAAGATGGCCAAGTGCTGCGACATGCGCCTGCTCGCGCGGTGTGGCGGCAAGCGGCAGTGCCACCTCGTGGCATGTCCTGGCCACGGCTGTCGCCTCGCGCTCGGTGGCGAGGCCGAAGAGATAGCCCTTGAACACATGCGCCATAACGAAACCGGGATCCTCGGCGATGGCGCAGTCGACCGAGGCGATCGGATCGCCGATGAAGCACTGCAGTTCGCGCACGGCCTGGCTGTAGGACGAGAACCCGGCCTCGGTCGCGCCCGAAAACGTCAGGCCGAATGCGTCCCTGACTGCCATGGGTCACCCATCGACGACCACACAATTTGTGGATCCGATCTTACAACATTAGCGGTCGGCGCGCTAATCAGGTCTGGGCCGGCAGCAGCTGCGGATTTCAGCAAATATGTAGGCGACGGGATTGACTCTTTGGCAAGGTCACCTGGAGATATCAAGCAGGCTTTGAAAGCCCTTCGCAACGACTTTTTTTAGGTGTCACTACCAAATCTGTGACGGCGCAGGCCGAGGCGTTGAAAAGGTAAGGGTAATGATAGCGATAGGGAATCAATTTGGCGGCCCAGAACAGCGCGGCAGCCTCGTCCACTCAATGCTCAACAAGGCAATGAACGTCGCCGCCGATGTCCGTGATGCGAGTTATAACGATGGTACCGAGGCATGGATAAATCCGATTTTCATTCTGCCTGGCTCGGTCAGTAAGCCTGAGTTTGAGGGCTACAAGCTCGGCCACTTCTCTCGAGAGCAGAAAGGCTTGGTGGTGATGATCGCCGTTCCGCAGCCCGTCGCCAATGGTGAGGATATAGCTGGCTTTGTGGGCATGTCGTTGCGCGAAGCTGTGCGGCTTGCTGCCGCCTATTTTCCTGAAAAGGGCATCAGCTTCTCGACGCTGAAAGCCGAGAAGATCATCCTGGCGATCGAGGCGGCCCTCGAGTAAGCATCTGGCTCTCGCAGGCGAATTTCGTCGCTCTAATTGCCCGAGCGCATCGCCACCGTGGCGATGCCGGCGCCGACCAGCAGCGTGCCGCCGGTGCGGTTGAAGATGCGGATCGCCCGGGGATTACGCACGACGTTGCGCGCCCTTGCCGCGATCAGCGCGTAGCCGAAGGCATTGGCGAAGGCGAGCGCCAGGAAGGTCGTTTCGAAGATCAGCATCTGCGTCCAGAAATCGGCGTGCCGGTCGAGGAACTGCGGCAGGAAGGCGACGAAGAAGGTGATGCTTTTCGGGTTGAGCGCGGTGACCAGCCAGGCATGCGCCATCATCTTGGCCGAGGACACCGCGTCCAGGCGCGGCTCGGCCTTGAGCGTGCCACCGGCGCGAAACAGCTTTACGCCGAGATAGATCAGATAGCCGGCGCCGATCACCTTCAGCACGGTGAACACGGTGGCCGACGCCGCCAGCAGTGCGCCTATGCCCAGCATCGACAGCGTCATCGCCGTAAAATCGCCAAACGCCACGCCAACCGCCATCGGCAGCGCGGTGCGCCAGCCCTGACCGAGCGCATAGGACACGACCAGAAGGATGGTCGGGCCGGGAATGACAAGAAGGATCGTCGAGGCGGCGGCAAAGGCGGCCCAGTTTTCGAAGGACATGTTCGTCTCCTTGAGCTCAAAGAAGAGGATAAATCCTTGGGCTCGCAAAGATGTAAAGGGGCTGCATCGAAAATGTGCGGCGCGACGGCTCGGCCAGGAGGTTAAGGTAGGGCAAGATGTCTTCACGCTTTTTCAACTATGATTGGTGAAAATGCATCCTATCCGGCCGGGACCGTGTTTCCCGCCGACAGCGTAGGGTTTGGGTAGATGCGTGAGTTGACGCGAGGTCTGACGTCGCCGTACGGCGGCGACGCCATCGACATCGAAATTTCCGAAAACCAGCTTTCCCGCCGCGCGGTGTTGTCCGGCGCCGGTGCCATGGCGTTGCTCGGCGTCGCCGGCTGCAGCCAGACGCTCGACCTGTCGGCGCTGCAACTCGACGGCGTCACAACCGGCGCGATCACCCCCATCCGCCCGAGCATCAGCGTCGACAAGAACATTACCAGCCCTGGCGTGATGTATGCCTCCGTCACCGACGGCGGCCTCACGCTGCCGGAAGTGCCCTACCTCAAGGTCAAGCCGGAGTTCCGCCGCCAGATCGTCGTCGACCCGACCGGCGAGCAGCCCGGCACCATCGTCGTCCATTCTCAGGAGCGGCTGCTCTATCTGGTGCAGCCCGGCGGTGACGCGATCCGTTACGGCGTCGGCATCGGCAAGGAAGGCTTCCGCTGGTCCGGCCGCGCCAACATCCAGTACGGCAAGGAATGGCCGACTTGGAGGCCGCCGGCCGAGATGATCGCCCGCAAGCCGGAACTGGTGAAATGGCAGGCCGGGCAGCCCGGCGGCCTCGACAACCCACTCGGCGCGCGCGCGCTGTACATCTACCAGAACGGCCAGGACACCGGCTACCGCATCCACGGCTCGCCCGAATGGTGGAGCATCGGCCAGGCGATGTCGTCGGGCTGCGTTCGCCTGATCAACCAGGACGTCATAGACCTCTACAGCCGCGTCTCGAGGAAGAACCCGGTCGTCGTCGTCTGACTCTCCCGGTTGTCGTCTGACCTGATAGCGCGGCCGGCGCGGCTGCTCGACTCTCCCGTTGCGTGATCTCGCAAGACAGGCGAATGTGCCTGCAAAGCCACTGCTCGGGAGACGTGAAGCATGTCCGGAACTTTTGTGATCGCGCAAGGCGGCGGTCCGACTGCCGTCATCAACCAAACGATGGTGGGCGCCGCGCTCGAAATCCGCAAGCGGCATCCCGGCGCCAAGGTCCTGGGCTCGATCCATGGCGTGCGCGGCATTCGTGACGGCAACTATGTCGATCTCTCAGCCATTCCGGAGGATCGGCTGCGGCTGATTGCGGCAACGCCGAGCGCCGCGCTTGGCTCGACCCGCGACAAGCCGGATGACGCCTATTGCGAGATCATCCTCAACGGCTTGAAGAAGGCCGGCGCCGACGCCTTCATCTATATCGGCGGCAACGACACGTCGGGCACGCAGCAGATCCTGACCGACGCCGCCGGCGGCAAGATGGCTTTCGTCCATGCGCCGAAAACCATCGACAACGATCTCGAGGAGAACGACCACACGCCCGGCTTCATTTCGGCAGCCGAGTTCGTCGCCGGCGCCTTTCTCTCGGTCGACCTCGACTTCCGTGCTCTGCCCGGCATCTATGTCGGTATCGTCATGGGGCGGCATGCCGGTTTCCTCACCGCCGCCGCCGCGGCATGGCAGCTTGATCCCGATAGCGGCCCGCATCTCGTCTATGTGCCGGAGCGTCCGTTCTCGGCCTCGGCCTTCATCGACGATGTTCGCGCCACGCTCGACCGCCACAAGCGCTGCATCGTTGCCGTGTCCGAAGGCGTCAGCACCGCCGACGGCAAGGCGCTGGTCGAAAGCCTTGTGCCGCCGGACAAACTGGAGCGCGATGCGCATGGCAACGTCAAGCTGTCGGGCAGCGACCTGCCGGCCGCCCTCGAGCGCGCCCTGGCCGAAGGATTGCCGGGCAAGCGGGCGCGGGTCGATGCGCTCGGCTATATGCCGCGCGGCTATGTCGGCGCCATCAACCCCGTCGATGCGCGGGAAGCCTTCGATGCCGGCGTCTTTGCGGTCGCTGTCGCCGAACAGGGCGGCGGCTCGGTGGCGCTGCAATATGACGGCAAGAAAACCGTGCTGAACAAGGTGCCGCTGAAAAACGTCGCCGGCAAGACGCGCCACATGCCAGACGATTTCATGCTGCCTGAGGTCAACCAGCTCTCCGATGCGGGAATGGCCTATCTGAAGCGGCTGGTCCCCGAAAAATACAAGGTCGGGAAGCCGTTCGTCTGATGCTGGCTTTCTCGTGATGCCGGCTTTCTCCTGATGCTTGGCTGGTTCAGCAGAACAGCAGTCGACGCCCAAACAACGATGCTGAGCGAGTCGTTCGTGCATGATTTCGTGCGCGCCAACATCTGGCATCTGCGTGGCCGCGACGTCGACCTGCTTGTCGACACCGGCATGGGGATTTGCCCGCTGGCGCCGGAGATCGACACAGCTGATGGCAAGCCGCTGCTCGTCGTCGCCACCCACATCCATCTCGACCATGTCGGCTCGCTGCACGAATTCCCGCTGCGGGCAGGGCCCAGGATGAGTGCCGCGCATTTCGACATCATGGATGACGCCGTCACCTACGCCCACATGTTCCACGATCTTGACGGCGCCGTCTCCAAGCTGCCGGCGCCGGGCTGGAAAGCAGCCGATTACAAGATTCCGCCGGCGCCGTTGACGCGGACACTTGACGAGGGCGATCTGGTCGATCTCGGCGACCGGCAATTCCGCGTGCTGCATCTGCCTGGCCATTCGCCCGATTCGATCGCGCTGTTCGACGAGGCCGACGGCCTGTTCTTCGCAGGCGACGCCATCTACGACGCGATGCTGATCGACGACCTGCCGGACTCCGACCGATCAGCCTATCGCCGCACCATGCAGCGGCTGCTCGACCTGCCGATCCGCATCGGCCATGGCGGCCATGGCCCGAGCTTCGACGCCAAACGCATGCGCGAAATCGCCAGCGGCTATCTCAGGCGGACAGACGGGATCGGCGCATAGGAGGCTTCGATGACCGGCAGGATAGAGGCGGGAAAATATGCGAGCTCGTGATCCCTGTCAGCAATTTTGTTCTTGCTTTGTGCCGGCAGCTATGTTATCAATTTCCGCATGGTGCTGATCGCGCCAACCCGCCGCAAGGTGGGTTTTTTGTTTCAGGTCGTGCGCTACCTCCCTTCATCAGGGTTCGACTCCAGCCACGCATCAGGCGAGCGGGCGACACCGACCCGTTAGATTAAATCTTCGTAATATCATCTAGAAACCGCGATCTCCGCCCTAGATGCGGGGCTGTCGATCCGGTCGGCTGCCTGCCAGGCGAGGCAATGGAGACGAAGTGCAGACGGCATCGGTGGGCGACTCAGACACACCGTCCGCACAGCAGGGCCTTCGTGCTCCTGCGATCGGCCTCGGCCTGATGGACGTCACTCCTAATGTCCGACAAGCGATGAATCTGACGCACAACCAGCGCGGCGCGCTGGTCGAGAGCGTCAATCCTGACAAGACGGCCTCGGCTTCCGGTATGCAGCCCGGCGACATCATCGTCGCCGTCAATCAGGCGCCGGTGCGGAACGCCAGGCAGGCGGACCAGGCGATTGCGCAGGTCGGCAAGATGTCCGTGCTCCTGCTCGTCGAACGCGGCGACGCGCAGATGTTCGTCGCCGTGCCCTTCGCCAGTGGCTGAAGCGGCGCATTGCCGCGAGGTTGCAGCCAAAATTATGGTTGCCCGCCAGAGCATCTTCGAGAAGACTGGTGAAGGCCGACAGGCGGCCTGATTTAAACGGATTTCCCGATGGTCACCCGCGGCTTCTTTTCAGGACGAAAGCCTCCGACGGATACGGATGCGCGTATCCCGCCGGGGCAGTATCTCGAGCAAGGGTTTCCGGTGCTGTCGGCCGGGCCGACGCCGCGCGTGAGCGCCGAGGACTGGTCGTTCACGCTCAAGCACGGACCGCGGCCGATCAAGAAGTGGAACTGGACAGAGTTCAACGCGCTGCCTTTGATCAAGATGACCCGCGACATCCATTGCGTGACCGCATGGACCAAGTTCGACACGGCGTGGCAGGGTGTGCTGGTCGACGATATTCTGGCGGATGCCGGCATCGAGCCACCAACGGCCTTCACGCTGGCGCTGTCCTTCGACGGCTACACCACCAACGTGCCGACGAAGGATCTCACCGCCGGCAAGGCGATGGTGGCACTGCTTTACGAAGGCAAGCCGATCACGCCGGACCACGGCGGCCCGGCGCGGCTGCTGGTTCCGCATCTCTATTTCTGGAAGTCGGCCAAATGGCTGAATGGGCTGCAGTTTACCGAGCGCGACGAGCCCGGATTCTGGGAGTTGCGCGGCTATCACATCTATGGCGACCCGTGGCGCGAGCAGCGCTATACGGGCGATCCATGAGCGACGGGCCGGCGGCGCAGTCGCCCTGGCAGACGGTGACCATCAGACGCATCGAAAAGCGCACGCCGCGCGTCACCAGCTTTTTCCTCGAGCCGTCGCGGCCGTTCGCCTATCGTGCCGGGCAGCATGTCGATGTCAGGCTGACGGCGCCGGACGGCTATCAGGCGCGCCGTTCCTACTCCATCGCCTCGGCGCCGGAAGCCGGCGAGACGATCGAACTGGCGATCGAAAGGCTCGATGATGGCGAGATCTCACCCTTCTTTCACGATATCGCTGCGGTCGGCGATGAGGTCGAGCTGCGCGGACCGCTCGGCGGCCACTTCGTCTGGTCCGACAGCGACGGCGGCCCGCTTCTGCTGGTCGGCGGCGGGTCCGGCGTGGTTCCGCTGATGGCGATGGTCCGCCATCGCGCCGCGCGCAAATCAACGGTGCCCGCGGCGTTGGTGTTTTCCGCACGGATCTGGGACGAGGTGATCTTTCGCGACGAACTGATCGACTTCCATGATCGCCGGGACGGCTTCGATCTGGTGTTGGCGCTGACTCGCGAGCCGGCCCGGCGCCCGGCGGACTATTCGCGGCGGGTCGATGCCGCGATGATGGAGCAATCGATGGCGCGGCTGCCCGCGCCGCCAAGGTTAGTCTTTGTCTGCGGCTCGAATGCCTTCGTGTCGGCCGCCGCCCAGGCGCTGATCGATGCCGGCGTTCCGGCAAGCCTCATCCGCACCGAGCGTTACGGGGTTTAAGCTCCCCGCCGGTTAGGCGTCGATCTCGATCGCCGTCAGCGGCTTCGAACAGCAGGCAAGGATGAAGCCGTCGTCGATCTCGTGATCGAGGATGCCGCCATTGTGGCTCATCTCGACTGTGCCCGAGACCTTTTTCACCTTGCAGGTTCCGCACAGGCCGAACTCGCAGGCTGCGGGAATTCGTACGCCCGAAGCGCGCGCCGTCTGCAGCACGGTCTGGCCGGCAACGCAGTCGGCATCGACATCCGAAAGCGAAAAGCGGATCGGCGTTGCGGCCTCAGTAGGTATCTCGACCCCGCCCTCTGCCGGCCCACCCTCTGCCGGCGAACCGAACGGGGCCGGTATTTCCTCCACCCCTGGGGCCGCAAAGCTTTCCTGATGATAGTTGGCCATGTCGAAGCCGGCCGCCTCCAGCATCTGCCGCACGGCGCGCATGAACGGGTCGGGGCCGCAGCAGAAAATTTCGCGCTCGCGAAAATCGGGCGCCAGCAGCGGCAGCCGTATCGCGTCGATCCGGCCCATATGGCCGAACCAGCCCTCGCGGCTGGACCGCTCCTCGATCATGAAGCCGAGCGTCAGGCCCGGCATGCGGCTGCCGAGCAATTCGAGCTCCTTGCGGAAGATGATCTCCTCGGGCTTTCGCGCGCAGTTGACGAAGCCGACATCTGTCCAGGGCGCGCAATCGTTCAGCCAGCGCAGCATCGACATCATCGGAGTCACGCCGGAGCCGGCCGAAATGAACAGATATCTGGCCGCGGGATGGCTGTGCAGCGAAAAGTTGCCCGACGGCCCATAGGCCTTCACGTGAACACCGGGCTTCAGATTGTCGAACATCCAGCGTGTGCCGAGGCTGCCGGGCTGTGCTTTCACCGTCACCGCGATCGAGAACGGCCGCGACGGCGAGGACGACAGCGTATAGGTCCGCATCAACGGGCCCTCGGTGGTCGGCAGTTCCAGCGTCACGAACTGCCCCGGTCTGTAGCGGAACCAGGTCTGGTTGTCGGAGCGGAAGGTGAAGGTCTTCACGTCAGGCGCCTCGTCACTGACGCCGATGACTTCCAGCACCTGGAGCCTGTCGTTCCAGGGCGCCATCTCGTCGAGATGGCGGTAGAGGCCGAGGTCCGTCATCGTATTCATCCCCTTGGCCTCGCTCAGGCGACGCTGCGCAACGCCGGCCGCCCGCCCTCGGCAAGGCGCGGCCCGATGAAGGAGGCGTACCATTCGACGAACTGGATGACGCCGCCCTCATGCAGTTCCGAATAGGGGCCGGGCTCATAGGCCGGCGACAGGATGCCGAAGGCGTTTTCCTCAACGATGCGGCGGTCCTGGTCGTTGGTCTCGGTCCAGACATGGGTGAGATCGGCGAGGTCGTAGTCGACGCCTTCGACCGCGTCCTTGTGGACAAGCCATTTGGTGGTGACGGCCGTTTCCGTGGCACTGATCGGCAGCACGCGGAAGGTGACCGCATGATCGCCGAGGATATGGTTCCAGGTCGTTGGATAGTGATAGAGCAGCAGCGAGCCGATACCGTCGGTCGAAACGTCGTCGGAGAGGTTCTTCTTCACCGCACGTCTTCCCGTCATCGTGTAGCTAACGGCATCGCGCAGCAGCGGGGCGCGGGTGGCGCGATACTGCCCGGCCGGATCGATGCGGAACTTGCTCGGCAGGCCCGCCGCCTCGCATTTCGCCCAGTGCGCGAGCATCTCCGGATCGCTGTCGGCGCCCTGCACGCCGGTGACGGTCGGCGCTTCCGGGAATGTCTTGCACAGTTCCGGATGGTTGCCGGCGCAATGGTAGCACTCGCGGTTGTTCTCCCAGACGAGCTTCCAGTTGCCCTTCTCGACGATGGTCGATTCGAAGGCGATTTTTGCCTCGCGCAGCCGGTGCGGCAGGAGGTAAGGCTCGATCATGGCGCGCATCGGCGCGAAATCGGCGGGCTCCTTGGCCAGGCAGATGAAGATGTAGCCACTGATGCTTTCGCAAGCCACCGGCTTCAGGCTGAACTGGCTCTTGTCGAAGCCGTCCGCCATCTGCCTCGCGAACAAGAGCCTGCCGTCCAGCTCGTAGGTCCATTGGTGATAGGGGCAGACGAGCTTCGCCGCCGTACCCTTGTCGGCGTTGCAGACGCGGCTGCCGCGATGCCGGCAGGAATTGTGGAAGGCGTTGATCTTGCCTTGCTGGTCGCGGACCAGCACGACCGGATAGTCGCCGATCTGCGCGGTGATGTAGCTGCCCGGCTTCGGCAACTCGCAATCGTGGCCGATGAACAGCCAGTCGCGATACCAGATCAGCTCCATGTCGAGCTTGAAGAAATCGGGATCGGTGTAGAAGGGCTGCTCGAGCGAGTAGCCTTCCCTGCGGCCGTGCAAGAGCCTCAGCATGTCGTTGCGCGCATCCATGTCCTGTCCTCATAGCCGTCGCATCGGCCCGAAATCGGAATCGATTTCGGAAAGCACGATGCGCAATTCAAAGTCTTGGAGCGTACGTTGTGCGTCCAAATGGACGCATGTCGCTCCAAAGACTGAACTGGTGGTGATGGAGGGAGGATCGGCCGCAAGCCGGCGACAGGGCCGGGCATGCACTATCCACCTCTTGACCGCCCACCGCGATCAGTCGAGTCTAGAAATCTCGGGCTGGTTTCCGGGCTCTGGAGTGTCCTTGCGGACCATCGCGACACCTTCCCAGGCTTGGGCCCAGTGGTCTCCCGTTGCGACTTGAACTCCACCACCGTTGCGGGGGCAGCGCCGGGTTCTGACCGGCTTCCCAATTCTCCGCTTCGTCGTCACCAAGCGGCACCTGAGATGGCGTGATCTAATCATGACGGCCGGCTGACTGTCCGCATGAAAGCGACATCGTATCCATGCGGCGCGACACTGCCGGCGAAACCTGTGGGCCGGGATTTGAGGAAGGTGAAATTTGCGCCTGCTGCGAGCGCTGCCGGTTCTGAAAGCGTGCCGGATTGACCATTGCAGGGCGCCGAAATGGTTAACGATTCAACAACAACTCAGCACCGGCTTTTTAAGCCGCTTCTAAAATCGAACCGAACGGTTCGTTTCTGTTGACAATGCGTGCATGACGCTGTGAACGCAGGTCCGGCAATCCGTCAAATGGTCGATTAGCCTCTTTGACTTAAATCTTTGAAAACAAAACAGAAAGCAATGACGAGAGAAGCCTCTGGTACAATTTCAAGGTGTAGATTCTTGGTCCACACGGAACAACTTCGTGATTGGAATCTGCCGGATGGCCTTCCCACATCGGGGCTGTCCGGACGACGCGAATTCCTCCCAAGACACGCCGCTAGACGGACGGAAAACTAAAGATACTGGAGTTCCAAAAATGAAAAAGATTGCTCTTATTGCCGTCGCCGTTCTGGCCATCACCGGCAGCGCCTTTGCTGGCAGCGATCATTATGGGTCCAACGGCGCCAATCAGCCGACCGCCTCGGTCGACAGTTCGTATACGGCTTCCATTCAGAAGTCGGCTCACGCTGAAAAGCCCGTCGACCAGGGCGCCGACCGCAACCTTTTCGGCAACAATTAACAGCTGATCCCAGACCATGATCCCGAAGTGGAAACCGGTTTTCGTAAAAGATCATGGTCAAACAACAAGACAAAGCGGCCAGTCCGCCGCTCGGGATCTGAAAAATTCAGGAGTACTAGAAATGAAGAAGATCATTCTTGCCACCGTCGCCATCCTGGCTGTCTCCGGCAGCGCTTTTGCCGGCAGCGACAACTTTGGATCGAACGGCGCCAACCAGCCGGCCGCTGCGGTCGACAACGGCTCGTACACAGCTTCGATTCAGAATTCGGCTTCGGCGCAGAATCCGGTTCCGGCTGACGAGAAGCCCGTCAATGGCAGCGACCGTAACCTCTTCGGCAACAACTAATGTCGATCCCAACAGCAGCGGCGGCATTGTCTTTCACAAAGACCGCGGCCGCCGCGCTGATGGGATACGAAAATCCAGGATTACTGAAATGAAGAAGATCGTTCTCACCGCTGCGGCACTTTTGATTGCTGCCGGCAGCGCCTATGCCCGCAACGACAACGTTGGCGGAACCGACATCAACAAGCAGGCGACCGTCAACGTCGACAACACGCAGACGTTTTCGGTAAGCAATACCGGCTCGCCGGTTTACAAGCTGCTCAATTCCTCGGGCGACGTACAGAAGTCCGCCCCGCAGGGCAGCGACCGGAACCTGTTCGGCCGCTAACAGCGACCTGAATGCAATGCACAAGAGCGGCGGGCCTTGCCCGCCGCTCTTGTTTTTGCCTTCGCCAAACTGCCTGATCCAGTAGTTAGGCTGCCTTTGCTTCCGCCATGTGGAGTGTGAAGGAATGTCCGTCGACGTCGAAAATATGCAGGTCGCCGGGATCGGCATTCAACCGCAACGCAGCGCCGCGCTTGACTTCGACATTGCCTGGCAGCTTGGTCACCAGCGGCAGGTCGGCGCGGCCGATGTCGACATAGACGAGCTGGACCTCGCCGAGCTGCTCGACATAATCCACCGTTCCCTCGAAAAGATAATCGGCGCCGGTGGCGATCATCAGATCCTCCGGCCGCACGCCGAAGCTGACCGAAGCACCCTTCACTGACGCCGGCGTGGCGATCGGCACCGTCGCCTTGCGCCCGCCGACATGACTGACGATGGTCGGGTCGCCTGATTTGTCGATCGTCGCCGGCAGGATGTTCATGGCCGGCGAGCCGATGAATTGGGCGACGAACAGATTGCCGGGTCTCTTGTAGAGCTCCATCGGCGTGCCGACCTGCTCGATGTGGCCCTCCTTGAGCACGACGATGCGGTCGGCCAGCGTCATCGCCTCGACCTGGTCGTGGGTGACGTAGATCATCGTTGTAGCAGGCATCGACTCCTTGAGCTTGGCGATCTCGATGCGGGTGGCAACCCGCAGTGCCGCGTCGAGGTTCGACAGCGGCTCGTCGAACAGGAAGACCTTAGGGTTGCGCACGATGGCGCGGCCGATGGCGACGCGCTGGCGCTGGCCGCCCGACATCGCCTTCGGCAAGCGGTCGAGATATTTGGTCAGCTGCAGGATTTCCGCCGCCTGGCGCACCCGCTTATCGATCTCGGCCTTGCTCTCCTTGCCGATCTTCATCGAGAACGCCATGTTGTCGTAGACCGTCATGTGCGGATAAAGCGCATAGGACTGGAACACCATGGCGATGCCCCGCTTCGACGGTGGCACGTCGTTGACCACCTCGCCGGCGATCTTGAGCTCCCCGGAGGTGATTTCCTCAAGCCCGGCGATGGACCGCAGCAAGGTCGACTTGCCGCAACCCGAAGGGCCGACGAAGACGATGAACTCACCCGACTTTATGTCGAGGTCGATGCCGTGGAGAATGTTGAGATTGCCGTATGATTTCTTCACTTGCCTTAGCGTGACATCGGCCATGGGTTCCCTCCAGTGAATTGCAAATTCAGTCGATGCGCCCAAACCAGGCGCCGTAGCCGCCGAGGCGGACAGGACCGGCGTCAGTCTGTCCCGAAAACCCGTGCCCCGGCAAGGGCTGCAGCGAGCGTCCGCCGAGATTGACTTCCGCCGGTCGGTTGCCGAGATTGAAGACGCAGACGATCTGCTCGTTGCCCTCGCGGCGCGTGAAGGCGACCGTATCGCCCTCGCTTTCGATGAAGTCGATATCGCCCTTGGCCAGCGCCGGATGCAAACGGCGGAAGCCAAGAAAGCGCCGGTAGTGTTCCAGCAGCGAGCTGTCGTCGCCCTGCTGCACATCGACCGCTTGCGATAGGTGCTTGGCCGGCACCGGCAGCCATGGCTTTGCCTTCGAGAAGCCGCCATTGCTGTCGGCGCCATCCCAGACCATCGGCGTGCGGCAGCCGTCGCGGCCCTTGAATTCCGGCCAGAAGCGGATGCCGTAGGGGTCCTGCAGGTCCTCGAATTGCAATTCCGCTTCGCCAAGACCAAGCTCCTCGCCCTGGTAGATGCAGACCGAGCCGCGCAGCGACATCAGCAGCGCCGAGATCACCTTGAGATAAGCGGTCTGGTCGGCTTCGCCGGCCGCCCAGCGCGAGGCAGTGCGCATCACGTCATGGTTGGAGAACGCCCAGCACGACCAGCCGTCGCTGGCGACCTTGCCGAAGGCTTCCAGCACCGAACGCACCTTGGCCGCGCTGATCTTTTCGGGCGCCAGGAAGTCGAACGAGTAGCACATGTGCACACGCTTGCCGCCGGCGGTATAGGCCGCCACCACCTCCAGCCCGCGCTGCGAATCGCCGACTTCACCGACCGCCGCCGTCGCCGGATATTCGTCGAGCAGCGCGCGGAAGCGTTCGAGGAAGCCGAGATTTTCGGGGCGGCTCTTGTCGTAGAGATGGTCCTGATAGTTGTACGGATTGACGGAAGGAGCCGTCTGGTCGTTACGCTCTTCGGGCGGCAGCGGCGGATTGTCCTCCAGGCCCTGGCTGTGGAAGTAGAAGTTGATGGTGTCGAGGCGGAAGCCGTCGACGCCGCGCTCCAGCCAGAAGCGGGTGATATCGAGCAGCGCGTCCTGGACCGCGCGGCTGTGGAAGTTGAGATCGGGTTGCTCGGCCAGGAAATTATGCAGGTAGTATTGCTGGCGGCTGGTGTCCCACTGCCAGGCCGAGCCGCCGAAGATAGACAGCCAGTTGTTGGGTGGCGTGCCGTCAGGCTTGGCGTCGGCCCAGACATACCAGTCCGCCTTCGGGTTGGTGCGGCTCGAGCGGCTTTCCCTAAACCACGGATGGATATCGGCGGTATGCGACAGCACCTCGTCGATCATCACCTTGAGCCCGAGCCTGTGCGCCTCGCCGGTCAAGGCGTCGAAATCGGCCAGCGTGCCAAACATCGGATCGACGTCGCAATAGTCTGATACGTCGTAGCCGAAATCCTTCATCGGCGACTTGAAGAACGGCGAGATCCAGATGGCATCGACGCCGAGCGCAGCGATATAGGGGAGCCTGCCGATGATGCCCCTGAGGTCGCCGATGCCGTCGCCGTTCGAGTCCTGATAGCTGCGCGGATAGATCTGGTAGATCACGGCACCGCGCCACCAGTCGCGGTCGACGGCGAGGTCGGGGCTCAACGTCGCTTTCACAGCGGATTGCATGATCTCAACCACCTTTCACCGAGCCGGCGAGCAGCCCGCGGACGAAATAGCGCTGCAGCGAGAAGAACACGATCAGCGGCACGACAATGGTGATGAAAGCCGATGTCGTCAGGATCTCCCAGTCGCCGCCGCGCGAACCGAGCAACGCGTTGAGCTTGGCGGTCAGCACGATCTGGTCGCCCTCGGTGCCGAGGAAAACCATCGCAACCAGCAGGTCGTTCCACACCCACAGGAACTGGAAGATGGCGAAGGACGCCAGCACCGGGAACGACAACGGCAGCACGATCTTGACGAAGATCTCGAAGTCGCTGGCGCCGTCGATGCGCGCCGATTCCATGATTTCGCGCGGCAGGCCTGCAATGTAGCTTCTCAGGAGATAGATGGCGAAAGGCAGGCCGAAGCCGGTATGCGCCAGCCAGATGCCGAGATAGGTTTTCGACGGCACGCCGAAGAAGCTGCCGACGCCGTTGTAGAGCTTCAACAGCGGGATCAGCGACATTTGCAGCGGCACGACCAGGAGGCCGATGATGACCGCGATGAGCAATGCGCGGCCGGGAAAGCGCATCCAGGCCAGCGCATAGGCCGCGAACGCCGCGATCAGGATCGGGATGACCGTCGCCGGGATGGTGACGGTCAGCGAATTCATGAACGAGCGGCCGATGCCCTCCGAAAACAGCACCGTATCGTAATTGTCGGTGGTGAATTTCGGTGGCGCCGACGAGGCGTAGTAGACGCGCTGGCCGCGCTCGCCCTCGAAGGGCTTCGTTGAGGTCATGACGAAACTGCCGTCGGCGTTGAGCTGCAACGTCTCGCCGTCGCCGAGATCGGCTGTCGTGCCGGCGGGATATTGCGTCGGCGCCGCCGACTTGACGCCGAAGGCGCTGATGTCGCGGGCCGCATCGTCGCCGAAAATGTTGCCCTCGAGGACGAACTTGCCGTCCTTCTCGACTTGCGCCGAGGCGGGCGGCAGCCGGCCCGCTTCCGTCTGGGTGGAACTGGCAAACGAGTTCCACCAGCCCGAGGCGATGATCTGATCCTTGTCGCGCAGCGACGAGACGAGAATGCCGAGGGTCGGGATGGTCCAGATCGCGACGAAGATGAAAACGGCGATATGGACGCCGAAACGGCTGGCAAAGGACTTTCCGGTCGCGACGGCCATCTCAATGTCCTCCCGTCTCTTTGTTGGCCTGGCGGATGTTCCAGACCATGATCGGAATGACCGCGATCATGATGATGATGGCGATGGTCGCGCCGCGGCCGAAATCGCCGCCGCCGCGGAACATCCAGTCGAACATCAGATTGGCCAGCACCTGGCTGTTCCATTGGCCGTTGGTCATGGTCAGCACGATGTCGAAAACCTTCAGCACCAGGATGGTGATGGTGGTCCAGACGACGGCGATCGTGCCCCAGATCTGCGGCACCATGATCTTCCAGAAGATCTGGAATGGATTGGCGCCGTCGATGACGGCCGCTTCCAGCGTTTCTTCGGGAATACCCCGCAAGGCAGAGGACAGGATGACCATGGCAAAGCCGGTCTGGATCCAGATCAGGATGATCATCAGGAAGAAATTGTTCCAGAACGGCAGCGATATCCAGACCTGCGGCTGGCCGCCGAAATACTGGATGATCGCGTTGAGCAGGCCGATCTGCGTCTGGCCCGCTCCGCGATACTCGTAGATGAATTTCCAGATGACGCTGGCGCCGACGAAGGAGATGGCCAGCGGCAGGAAGATGAGGCTCTTGGCGATGGTGCCCCACCAGATCTTGTCGGTGAGGACGGCGATGATCAGCCCGAGGAAGGTGCAGGCGGCGGGCACGACCGCCAGCCAGATGATGTTGTTGAGGATAGAGGTGCGGAACTCGCGGTCGCCCAATGCCCATTCATAGTTGGCGAAGCCGACGAAATTGGCGCCGCCGCGATCGAGGAACGACAGCCTGAGCGTCTCCACGACCGGGTAGATCAAATAGATGGTGAGGATGATCATGGCCGGGCCGACGAACAGCCACGGGCGGATCATCCCTTGCCGGCGCAAATTGTCGATGGCCGCAGCACCTGCGACGCCGCGCGACGGGAAGATGACGTCCACCAGCTTGTTGGCGCCCCAGAAATAGGCGACGCAGCCGCCGACACCGACGACGATGACGAATATGGCCGAGAAAATCTGAGCCGCCACGGGTCCCTCCCTCTGCTCATGATCCGCCAGTCGAGAATGGCTTTGGCGACGGGATCATGAGCCGATTCAGTTGTTTCGAACGCGACCGGATGCAAGGCAGGGTTTTGCTCTTGCTTGTCGCGCGTCATGCCGGAATGTGCTCATAAATAAAGATTGCTGCGGCGCGGGCCGCCGGTCCGATCCGGGCCACTGAAGCCCCGGATCCATGCAGGATCGGTAATCCTCACGTTCAGCCGGGACCGCCTACTTGATCGCGTCCCAGCTCTTCTGGATGTCGGTGGCGACATCCTGGGCGGACTTGCCGCCGACGAGATCGATCATGCCGGTCCAGAAAGCGCCGGCGCCGATCTTGCCCGGCATCAAGTCGGACCCGTCGAAGCGGAAGGTCGAGGCTTCGGCAAGGATTTCGCCCTGCTTCTTCAGCGCGTCGCTGGCATAGGCCTCCTTGTTGGCCGACTTGAACGGCGTCACGAAGCCGCCCTGCGCCATCCAGATCTCATGGGCGAGCGGCATCTTCAGGAATTCGATGAACGCGCGGGCACTCTTGCTATCCTTGGTGATCATGGCCAGCGTGCCGGCGCCGAGCACCGGGGTGCCGAGGTCGGGCTTGGAGGCGTAAGGTGGGAAGTAGAAGAAGTCGACGTCCTGGCCGACCTCAGTGCCTTCCGGGAAGAAGGTCGGGATGAACGACGCCTGATGGTGCAAATAGCATTTCGGCGGCACCGAGAAGAGGCCCTTCGGGCTGTCGCGGAAGTCGGTCGCCGCCACCGCCTTGGCGCCGCCGTCGACCATCTTGTCGTCGGTCGCGATCTTGCCGAAAATGTCGATGGCGTTGACCACCGCCGGATCGTTGAACGGAATCTCGTTCTTCACCCACTTGTCGTAGGTCTCGGGCGTCTGGGTGCGCAGCATCATGTCCTCGACCCAGTCGGTCGCCGGCCAGCCGGTGGCGCCGCCCGAACCGAGTCCGATGCACCATGGCGTGCCGCCGTCGGCGATGATCTTCTTTTCAAGCTCGGCGAGCTCTTCCTGCGTCTTCGGCACCTCGTAGTCGGCTTCCTCGAAATTGTCCGGCGAGTACCAGACCAGCGATTTCACGTCGGCCTTGTAGGGGAAGGCGAAGAAGCCCGGCTTGCCGTCCTTGTCCTTGAAGGTGCCGAGATCGACCCATGACTGGCCGGCGCCGTAATTGTCCTTGATCCAGCTGGCGGTGTCATCGCCGAGCGGCGTCAGCAGGCCCTTGGACGCCAGGTCCTGGATCAGGCCCGGCTGCGGCAGCACGGCGATGTTGGGCGGGCTGCCGGCCTGCGTGTCGATCACGATCTGCTGTTCGTAATTTTCCGACGATGAGTATTTGATCTCGGCGCCGGTGGCCTCCGAGAAATAGTCGAGAACGGTGCGCACAAGGCCCTCGTCCTCGCCGCGCCATGGCCCGAAGATCGACAGCGTCTCGCCCTTGAGGTCGACCTTCTTCAGCTCTTCGTAGTTCGCCCAGTTGAAGCGGGGGTCTTCGCCCGGCTTGAACTTCAGTTCGGCTTGCGCCGGTGCGCCCAGCGCGAGCGTGACAAACGCGGCGCCCAGCAGAAGCATTTTCTTCATCGGTATTCCTCCCAGTGGTCACGAACACTCGGACGAAACCTCCATTCCGTCCGCCGACGCTGCAGGACTGTGACTCAGTCGGAAAGGAACCGCAACCTTTCGAAGAGTCTTCCAAAGCGCTTTGGTCTTTTGGATCACGCCATGAAATCGATCAGGAGTCAAGGGGGCGAAGAGGCTAATCGATTTAGTTCCTGCCGATGTATGAGCATATAGAGTGCGCTGCAGCATGCTTTTTGGGCGATATAGCAGTAAATTTTGCTTTAAACTGGTCACAAACGGTGCTTATGGTCTTTACATGCAGCAGCGCTGCCAGTGGCGGCCGGCAACTCATGGTTAAAAGCGCTTTGAGGCTTGGAGGCCTCCAGTGAACCTCAAACAGCTCTCCCACATGCTGGCGCTTTCGCAGACCACGGTAAGCCGCGCGCTGAACGGCTACCCGGAAGTCAACGAGGAAACGCGCCGGCGGGTGATCGACGCCGCCAAGCGCCACGGCTACCGTCCCAACCCGAGCGCGCGCCGGCTGGCTACCGGCAAGACCGGGATGATCGGTTATGTCTTGCCGACCGGGGCGGCCGTCGACATCGACCCGCATTTCGTCGAATTCCTGTCCGGTCTCGGCGACTACGCCCGTTCGCACGAACTCGACCTGGTGCTGTCCCCGGCCGATGCCGACGATCAGGAGACCACCTACCGGCGCATCGTCGCCAACCGGCAGGTCGACGCCGTCTACATCTCCTCGCCGAGACCGGCCGATCGGCGGGTGGCGCTGGTCAGCACGCTCGGCATCCCCTTCATCGTCCATGGCCGTAGCGAAGGCCTCGATTTCGACTATCCTTTCACCGACATCGACAATGAGGGCGCCTTCCACGAAGCGGCGCGGTTGCTCGTCCAGCTCGGGCACCGGCGGCTGGCGCTGATCAACGGCGACGACCGCGAGACCTTCGCCATTCACCGCGAGCGTGGCGTGCGCCGGGCGCTGGCGGCGAGCGGCCTGGTGCTTGACGAAGGCCATGTCTGTTCCCTCGCCATGACCGAGGAGAACGGCTACCGCGCCGCCAGGCGCTTACTCGAGCGAAGCGATGCGCCGACCGCGATCGCCTGCTCCAGCCTGATCATGGCGCTCGGCGTCGTGCGCGCGGTGCGCGACCTCGGCCTGACCATCCCCGACGACCTGTCGCTGATCGCCCATGACGATGTCTTCCCCTGGCTGAAGCCGGAAAATTTTTCGGTGCAGTTGTCGACGACGCGTTCGTCGATCCGCTTGGCCGGCGCGCGCGTCGCCGAGCGGCTGGCAGCGCGGATTTCCGGATTGGAAGAGGGCGCCCGCGGCGAGGTCTGGCCGGTCGATCTGGTGATCAGGGGATCGGTCGCCGGCGCACCGGTGTGGGGTCAAACCCATTTACCCTGAGCGACCGAGTTCGACCGTTTGCGACGTTTAATCTAACGGCTAAGGTACGCTGCTTAGCGGAGGCAGCACTTCAATGGATCAGCCGTTTGTGTCGCGGACATTCACCGTGGGTGAGAGGGAAGTAGTGTGCAAATTTCAGCAACCAGTACGCGGAGATGACGACTATCGCTGTGACTATCAGATCGCTTTTCCATCAAGGGATCGGGCATTCCACGGCTTTGGAATTGATGAAGTTCAAGCACTTCTTCATGCCATGCAAAATGCCCATGCTTACATTCTGATGTCAGATGAATATCAGAACCAAGGGCTGATGTGGCTGGGAATGCGAGAACTTGGACTTCCCTTGGCAGGTGGTCTGTCGACTGAAGATTTTCTCAAACCATGACGCAACAGCAGCTAATCACCCATCTCGATCGTTGGCGGCCGCCAGTTGATTGAGTTTACGCCTATTACTTCGCCGCCCCGGCTGCCTTGGTGTCCAGCAGCCCATAGCCGAAATCATTGTCCCGCCCCTCGGGGCCAAGGTCCCTGGCCGTGGCGGCCAGTGCCTTCTCGACCCAGTCGGCGGAACGGTCGGGCGCGGCATGCAACAGGTTGGCGATGGCGCCGGTCACGATGGCCGCGGCAAACGAGGTGCCGGTGACCACATCCGAACCGGCACCGCTCGGCGCCACCATCTCGACGCCGGGGGCGGAGAGGAAGACGTAGGCGCCGCGATTGGCCTGCTGCATCAGCCCGTCCTTGGCATCGGTGGCGGTCACCGCGATGACGCCGTCGAAGGCGGCCGGGTAGCCGTAGGGCGCCTTCGGCCCGTTGTTGCCGGCGGCGGCGACCAGCACGATGCCCAAGGCGCGTGCATTGCGGCAGGCGACGCCGAGCAGGTCGTTCTTCGGGCCGACGAAGCTCATATTGATTATGCGGACGTCCTGCTCCGCCGCCCAGTCGAGCGCCGCCAGGATGATGTCCATGGTCGACTTGCCGCCCTCGAAGGCGCGGGCGTGGTAGATCTTGGCGCCCGGCGCCATGCCTTTGAGCGCGCCGACGCCGGCGATCAGGCCGTCGATCGAGGTGCCGTGATCGCGCGCCTCGATCGGCACATCGGGCATGGCGTCGAACTGATCGGCGATGACGCCGGAGAGCGCCGGATTGGTATCGTCGATGGCGGTGTCGATGACGGCGACGCGTACATTCTCGCCGCTCGCCGCTCTCGAATCGAGCGCGATGCGCTCGAAGGCATAGTTGACGATGGTGGCTGCCTGCTGCAGCGAGTAGATATGGTTGGGCTCGCGCCGCAGGGTGCGGCCGTCGGCGGCAAGCTGCGCCAGCACGACACCGACCGGGCGGCCGTCGGGAATGCCGAAGCGCACCAGCGTGGTGCCGAGCAGCTGAGACTGGCGCTGCGAGCGCACCTCGAGGCCAAAGGAAGCGGCGATCTGCTGGACGGCGTCGCCATCCACCGTCACCAGCACCTCGTCGGGCACGAAATCACCGATGACGGCGCGCCGCGGCTCGGCCGCGATGAGATCGGTGGGCGAAACGATCGGACCGCCCGGCGCGGCGGTCTGTATCGCTGCCGCACCGGCAGGCGGGACCGGCGGCGGCAACGCACCGCTGGCCGGATCGCGGCGCGGATCGGGCGTCGGCAGCGGCGCCTGGCCGCCGCCGACCGGATTGGGGAACAGGTCGACGATCAGCGCGGGGAGAAAGACAGCACCTGTCGCGGCGGAACCTGCGCCGGGCCTTTCGCCGCTGCCATCCTCTGTGTCGCCCTTGACGCAGTCGGCCGCCGCCGTCCCTCGGTTGAGACAGTCGATTTCCGTCTGCGTGAGGTTCGGATCATTTGTCTGCGCCAAGGCCGGCGCGGCGGCGATCATCATCGCCGCTACAAGCAGCGCCGCAAATCGAATGACCGCCCTAGCCGCCATCGACCGGTTTCCTTCCCTCGACCACAGCCTCCGCAAACGGCTGGGCGGCAATAAGGCCGAGCACTTTTTCATAGTCGGCTGCGGTCGTCGCCGGGATGCCAAGGCGGAACACGCCCTCGGCGGTCGGGCCGCCGGCAATCTTCAGCTGGTGCTCGCCAAGAAAAGCGACAATGTCGGCCATCTTCGCATCCGGCCTGAACTTCACCAGCGCGAACGGCATTTTCGCCAGATCGCCTTGCTGGCCGGCAATTTCGAAATCGCTGTCCATGCCGCTGCCGCCGGGCTGCTCAAACGACTGCACCACAACAAGCGCCAGCAGAGCCGCGGCCGCAGCCCAGGCGACGCCGGCGGGCACCGCCGTGAAGCGGCCCCACACCTGTGCCAGCCAGGACGACGCCGCCGGCGCGCGCGCTGGGCCGGCCTCGGCGTCGAGCGCCCGGGCGAAGCGGCCAAGCGCATCGGCCGGCGGACGGATCGCTTCATTGGATGCAGCGGTGCTGGAGAATTCGGCTTCGGCCTCGCCGAGTGCAGCAAGCGCCACTGGATCGGACGCCAGCCATTCCTCGACGGCTTCGAGTTCCGCACCTTCCAGCGAGCCGTTCAGATAGAACGGCAGCAGCGTTTCCATTTCATCGCGGCGCGACATCTTTTCAGCGGCGCTCATGGCCACCCCCTGTCGTAACCGGCGGCCTTGAGGGCCTCGCCGAGTTTCTTGCGGGCGTAGAACATCCTGGTCTTGACGGTGGCAACCGGAATGCCGAGCACCTCGCCGATCTCGGTCACCGACTGTCCGTGGTAATAGGCAAGGTCGATCACCGTTCGGTGTTCTTCCGGCAAGGCATCGACGAAGCGCCGCAACGCGGCGCCCTTGTCTTCCTTCATGGTGACGACTTCCGGCGTATCGGCGCCGTCGGCGATCTGGGCCGCGTCATCGTCGTCGATCCAGTCTTCCTTTTTCTTGCGCAGCGACGACAGCGCCTTGAAGCGGGCGATGCCGAGCAGCCATGTCGAGACTTCCGAGCGGCCCTCGAAGCCGGGCGCCTGGCGCCAGAGTTCGAGAAACACCTCGTTGGCGATATCGTCGGCCATCATTTCCGATCCGGTCTGGCGCACCACGAAACGGTAGACCCGCGCGTGGTGGCGCATGAACAGGAGCCGCACGGCGGCGCGGTCGCCCTTCGCGACCCGGCCGACAAGCGCGCGATCGGTTTCCGTCGCTGCCGTCATGGCCGATCGAGCCGCCTGGCTCCTGTCTGCTCTGTCGCTGATCGGCCCAAAAAGGTTCACCGCTTTCCGCCCGGATTTTCGAAAAGCTAACCGAAGAGCGGAGAGGTTGCCAGAGTATACCGTTCCCCCGTTCTTAGGGGTCCAGTCTCAGTCAGGGGCGCCAAGCAAAAGGCGGCCGTCAGGCTCGCAATGACGACGGCCACAAGGCGGCTCATGCGCGTCGGGCAAGGTGCAGTCCTTCAGCCTCGGACGGAGCGCCATTGGACGACACCGCCGCGCAGGATTCCCGACAGTTTTGTAACTCACCGGTCCGCTGCCGGGCGACTAAGGTCCCGATCGCAACCACTAACCCAGCTGAAGAAGCGAATGTCATGACCAACTACAGCTTTGCGGCCGCGACTCGCGGATCGATCGCCGATGCCGGTGTTGGATGCGCTCAATCGTCCATGCGACTGGTGGGGCGCATGAAGCCTTGCGCGGTCGGAAGGAGCTATCCATGAGACAGATTAGGCTGAAAGCGCCGGGAGGCTTGGAAAATCTCAAGCTGGTCGAGACGGATTGCCCGGAACCAGGGCCGGGTGAGTTGCTTGTCAGGATACGGGCGTGTTCGTTGAATTTCCACGACAGCATGGTGGCGCTGGGAAAGAAACCGTGCGCCGATGGCCGTATCCCGCTGTCCGATGGCGCTGGAGAAGTGGTTGCGGTCTCAGATGATGTCCAAGAATTCAAGGCCGGAGATGCCGTCGTCAGCACCTATTGGCCCCATTGGCTGGCCGGCGAACCGACGCCAGCCAATAAGACGGGCGAATTGGGAGATGATGTTGACGGCTATGCCCGCGAATATGTGTGCATGCCGTGGCACGCCTTCACAAGGGCACCGGCAGACTTCACGCATATGGAGGCGGCAACGCTTACCTGTGCCGGCGTTACCGCCTGGAAAGCCCTGATGGTGTGCGGGCAGGTAAAGCCCGGTGATACGGTGCTGGTCCTTGGCACGGGAAGTGTATCGCTGTTCGCGCTGCAATTCGCAAAAATTGCGGGCGCTCGCGTTATTGCAACCTCCTCATCGGAGGAGAAGCTGGAAAAGCTGAAGCGGTTTGGAGCCGACATTGTCGTCAATTACAAGGCAGTGCCGGATTGGGGCCAGAAGGTAAGGATTTTGACGGACGGACGCGGCGTCGATCATGTGATCGAGGTTGGCGGGCCCGGCACGTTGGAGCAGTCGATAACAGCTTGCAGGATGGGCGGCCACATCGCACTAATCGGTGTCTTGACTGGTTTTGCCGGACAAGTTTCGATCCCGGCCCTGTTTTCCAATCAGATTAGGGTAAGCGGAATCTCGATTGGCAGCAGGGCAGACCAAGAAGACATGATTCGTGCCATAGAGGCCAACCGTTTGAAGCCTGCTATCGACCGCGGTTTTCCGCTGCAGGAGATCGCCAATGCCTTCAAGCACTACGAGTCCCAAAAGCATTTTGGCAAGGTGTGTCTCGAACTTTGACTGCTGTATCTGGCCTCCATTTGGCGTTGCGCATTTCGGCCCCAGCTTCATGTTCTCCGTAAGCAAGCAGGCTAGGCACCCCACCCCATTCAGTCGAGAAACGACTTGGCCTTCATGGTGGCGGGCACCGGCACGCCGAGGCGCGCTAGCACAGTCGGCGCAAGCTGCAGCTGGTTGAGCAGTGTATCGGCCTCCGGACCCTTGCCCAGTCCGAAATAATACAGAGCAAAATCCTGCATCTCGTCGTCATGGCCGCCATGATGGCCGCGATCGGTCTGGCCGTGATCGGCGGTGACGATGACCTCGTAGCCGGCTTCCCGCCACCTCGGCAGGAAGGTGGCGAGCATGCCGTCCATCGCATAGACGGCATGGTCCATCTCGTGGCAGTCGTGGCCGAAGCGGTGGCCCATCGAATCCAGCGTGCAGGTGTGCAGGATGCCGTAGTCGATGCCGTGGCGTCTGGTCAGCATGGTCAGCGTCGCGAACAGGTCGACGTCGCTCGGCGTCATCTGGTTCCTGGCATTGTAGCCGGTCATGGTGTGGAACCGGCCATGGGTGATCGGCCCGCCCGGCTCGTCGAACTCCATGTCCTCGACCAGATCGAACGGAGAGGCCCGGAAGAATTCTGACCAGTAGGAATGGGTGACCGCGCCGGTCTTGCCGCCGGCCTTGCTGACTTCGGAGAAGATATCAGGTTGCTCGACGCGGAACCGGTTCTCGTTGGTCAAGATGCCATGCACCTGCGGCGCCACGCCGGTGTGGATCGAGGCATAGCAGCAGGCCGAAGTCGATGGCAGCACGGAGCGCATCTTCCAGATCCGCGCTTCGCCCGATTGCACCCAGCCTTCGAGATTGCCCATCAGCCGGCGCCAGTTGCGGTAAGGCACGCCGTCGAGGATGATCAGCAGAAGTTTTGTCGTCAGCGCCACCGGGATGTTTAATTCCCCGCGCTGGCCATGCGCCGTCCCTTGATCGCCTTTTCCAGCCAGCCAATCTCCATTTCAGGGACTGAGGACAAGAGAAGGTCGGTATAGGCATCGAAGGGCGGCGCCAGCACCTGGCTCTTGGCGCCGTAGCGCACCACCTCGCCGCGATACATCACCGCGATCGAATCGGCGATCGACTTCACCGTCGCGAGGTCGTGGGTGATGAACAGATAGGCGACGTTTTCCTCCTTCTGCAGCTCGAGCAGCAGCTTCAGGATGCCGTTGGCCACCAGCGGGTCGAGCGCCGAGGTCACCTCGTCGCAGATGATCAGCTTCGGCTTGGCCGCCAGCGAGCGGGCGATGCAGACGCGCTGCTTCTGGCCGCCGGAAAGCTCGGCCGGGTAGCGGTCGACGAAGCCCTTGCCCATCTCGATCTTGTCGAGCAGTTCGGCGACGCGGGCGTCACGTTGCCTTCCACGCAGACCGAAATAGAATTCGAGCGGCCGGCCGATGATGGTGCCGACGGTCTGGCGCGGATTCATCGCCACGTCGGCCATCTGGTAGATCATCTGCAACTGGCGCAGATCTTCCTTGGGCCGGTCGGCAAGTCGGTTGGCGAGCGGACGCCCGTCGAAGGTGACGGTGCCTTGTTCTGGTGGCAAGAGGCCGGTGATGGCGCGCGCCAGTGTCGACTTGCCCGACCCGGACTCGCCGACCACGGCCAGCGTCTGGCCCGGATAGATGTCGACCGAGACGTTCTTCAGCACCTTGATGTGGCTGCGGCCATAGGCGGCGGTGATGTTCTTGACCGACAGGAACGGCGTCGTGCCGGGCTTCTGCTCCTGGTGCTCGATCTCATGCACCGAGACCAGCGCATTGGTGTATTCCTGGCGCGGTTCCTTGATGATCTGGCGGGTGCCGCCCCATTCGACCAGCCGGCCATGGCGCAGCACCATGATCTCGTCCGAGACCTGGGCGACGACGGCAAGGTCATGAGTGATGTACAGCGCTGCGACATGGGTGTCGCGGATGGCGTCCTTGATCGCCGCCAGCACGTCGATCTGCGTCGTCACGTCGAGTGCAGTGGTTGGCTCGTCGAAGACGATCAGGTCGGGCTCGGAGCACAGCGCCATCGCCGTCATCACACGCTGCAGCTGGCCGCCGGACACCTGGTGCGGAAAGCGCTCGCCGATGCTTTCGGGGTTCGGCAGGCTGAGCTTCTTGAACAGCGCGATGGCGCGTTTTTCGGCGGCGGCCCGTGTCGCCGTGCCATGCAGCAGCGTCGCCTCGACCACCTGGTCCATCAGTCTGTGCGCCGGGTTGAAGGCGGCGGCAGCCGATTGCGCGACATAGCAGACCTCGCGGCCGCGCAGCTTGCGAAAGCCTTCCTTGCCGCCCTTGAGGATGTCGCGGCCGTTCAGGATGACCTCACCGCCGGTGATGCGCACGCCGCCGCGGCCATAGCCCATCGACGCCAGGCCGATGGTCGACTTGCCGGCGCCGGACTCGCCGATCAGGCCGAGCACCTTGCCCTTCTCGAGTGTCAGCGAGACGTCGTGGACCAGCACGATGTTCTTCGGCGCCTCGCCCGGCGGGAACACGGTGGCCTCGATGCGCAGATTGCGGATGTCGAGCAGCAGGGATTTTGGTCGCTGGTCAGCCATTATCCGCGCCCTCCCTTCAGGCTTGTCGTGCGGTTGAGCACCCAGTCGGCGACAAGGTTGACGGAAATCGCCAGCATGGCGATCGCCGCAGCAGGGATGAGCGCTGCCGCGATGCCGAAGACGATACCGTCCTTGTTTTCCTTGACCATGCCGCCCCAGTCGGCGCTAGGCGGCTGCACGCCGAGGCCGAGGAAGGACAGCGTCGACAGGAACAGCACCGCATAGATGAAGCGCAGGCCGAGTTCCGAAACCAGCGGCGACAACGCGTTGGGCAGGATCTCGCGGAAGATGATCCACACGCTGCCTTCGCCGCGCAGCTTGGCCGCCTCGACGAAATCCATGACGTTGATGTCGACGGCGACCGCCCGCGACAGGCGGTAGACGCGGGTCGAGTCGAGAACGCCCATGACCAGGATCAGCGTCACCAGATTGGTTGGCAGCACCGAGAGCACGACCAGGCCCATGATCAGCGTCGGGATCGACATCAGGAGATCGACGAGGCGCGACATAAGCGTATCGAACCATCCGCCGAAAACCGCCGCCGAGAAGCCAAGGATGGCGCCGAGCGAGAAGGACAGCGCGGTGGCCAGCACCGCGATGAACAGCGTGACGCGGGCGCCGTAGATCATGCGCGAAAGGAGGTCGCGGCCGAGATTGTCGGTGCCCAGCCAATGTGTCGCCGACATCGGTCCCCAGACATCGCCGACGATCTCGCCATTGCCATACGGCGCGATCCAGGGTGCGAAGATCGCCGCCAGCACGAACAGCGCAGTCAGCACCAGGCCGATCAGCGCAGGGACGGGGATGCGTTTTATGTCGAGCATGCTCGCTCCCCTTATTTCGGGTGTCTAAGACGCGGATTGGCGACGATCGCCGCTATGTCCGCAATGATGTTGAGGCTGATATAAACGGCGGCGAAGATCAGGCCGACCGCCTGCACCACCGGCACGTCGCGCTTGGTGACGTGGTCGACGAGATATTGCCCCATCCCCGGATAGACGAAGATCACCTCGACCACGACGACGCCGACGATGAGATAGGCGAGGTTGAGCATGACGACGTTGATGATCGGCGCAATCGCATTGGGAAAGGCATGCCGGCGGATGACGGCGAATGCCGAAAGCCCCTTGAGCTCGGCGGTTTCCACATAAGCGGATTGCATGACGTTAAGGATCGCGGCGCGCGTCATGCGCATCATGTGGGCGAGCACCACCAGCGTCAGCGCCGCCGCCGGCAGCATGATCGCCTGCATGCGTTCGCCAAAAGGCATTCCGTCATAGACCGTCGAGATGCCGGGGAAGATCTGGTATTTCACGGCAAAGAAATAGACGAGCACGTAGCCGATAAAAAATTCGGGAAACGACGTCGAGGCGAGCGCCAGTCCGGAGATCAGTTTGTCGACCCAGCCATTGCGGTAGCGCACCGCAATCAGGCCAAGGATGATCGCCAGCGGCACGGCCACGACTGCCGCCCAGAAGGCGAGGAACAGCGTATTCCACAACCGCCCCTTGATCGACGTCGCAATATCCTGCCCGCTCGACATGGCGGTGCCGAGATCGCCGGTCACGACGCCGCCGAGCCAGCGGAAATAGCGGATAAAGGCCGGATCGTTGAGGCCGAGCTGCTCGCGCAGATTGGCGAGCGATTCCGGTGTCGCCGACTGTCCGAGGATGGCTTGCGCGACATCGCCGGGCAGGATTTGGGTGCCGGCGAAGATCAGGACCGATACGGCCAACAGCAGGAGGATACCCAGCGCAATGCGCTGGGCCACCAGTTTCACGAGGGGTGAGGACATATCCGCAAAGCCGGGCTCAGGCTTCGAGCCAGCACTTTGCCAGAGCGTACCCGTTCATCAGCTCCTGATGCGGATCGTCGACCCAGCCGGCGACCTTGGCGCCCGTCGCGTCGATAAACTGGTTGAACATCGGCAGGATGAGACCGCCCTCGTCGCGAACGAGCATCGCCATGTCGCGATACATCGCCTTGCGCTTGGCCTCGTCGAGCTCGGCGCGGGCCGCCAACACCATCTTGTCGAAATCCGGACGCAGGAAACGCGTGTCGTTCCAGTCGGCGGTCGACAGATAAGCGGTCGAATACATCTGGTCCTGCGTCGAGCGGCCGCCCCAGTAGGAAGCGGAGAAGGGCTGCTTGTTCCAGACTTCCGACCAGTAGCCGTCGCCCGGTTCACGCTTGATTTCCAGCGTGATGCCGGCCTTGGCCGCGCTCTGCTGATAGAGCTGCGCGGCATCGACCGCGCCGGGGAAGGCGACATCCGACGTCCTGAGCAGGACGGCGCCGTCATGGCCTGACTTCTTGTAGTGGAATTTGGCCTTGTCGGGATCGAATTTGCGCTGCTCGATGTCGTCGGAGAACAATGGGTAGGACGCATTGATCGGAAAGTCGTTGCCGAGCGAGCCATAGCCCCTGAGGATCTTGTCGAGCATCTCCTCGCGGTCGATCGCCAGCTTCAGCGCCATGCGCAGATCGTTGTTGTCGAACGGCGCCGTGTTGCAATGCATGATGAAGACGTAGTGGCCGGGTCCCGAATGGTTGCGGATGGTGACGCCCGGCAGACGCTTGATCAGGTCGACGATCTTCGGCTCGACGCGGTTGATCATGTTGACCTGGCCGCCCTGCAAGGCCGCCGTGCGCGCCGTGGCGTCGTTGATGACGATGACCTCGATCTGGTCGGCATGGCCCATCTTGTCGCCCTGCCAGTAGTTGGCGAAGCGCTCGCCGCCATGGCGAACGCCGGGCTCGTTGGTGGTGATCTTGTAGGGGCCGGCCGAGATGCCGGCGTCGGGCTTGTCCTTGCCGCCATTGGGCTGGACGATGAGGTGATAGTCGCTGAGCAGATAGGGAAGGTCGGCATTGGCCTCCTTCAGCGTCAGCACGACTTCCTTACCGCTGGCCTTGATGCTCTCGATGCCCTTCATGTAGCCGAGCGCGCCCGACTTCGCCTTCTCGTCCGAATGGCGTTCGAGCGTGGCAGCCACGTCCTCGGCGGTCACCGTCTTGCCATTGTGGAATTCGACGCCGTCGCGAATCTTCAGGGTCCAGGTCTTGGCGTCGTCCGACGCGCCGATCTCCTCGGCGATGCGGTTCTCGAGAGTGCCTTCCGGAGACAACTCGACGATCAGTTCGCCCCACATCTTGCCGAAGGCGAACGGCACCTGGGTCATGAACAGGGCCGGATCGAGGCTGTTGGTGGACTCGCCGCCGACCAGGCCGGCCTTCAGCGTGCCGCCCTTGACCGGACCCGCGGCGCGCGCCGCAATTGAAAGCAGCGAGTTGGCGAAGGTCGCGGTGACGCCGAGCGCTGCCGCCCGGCCGAGAAAATCACGACGGCTCAGTTTGCCGGATGCGACGCGCCGGCTAAGGAATTCCAGTTCGTTCGACATGTTGAGTTCCTCACTCTGTTGGTTCGACCTTGTGGTCGTTTTTTATCATTTCTTGTGAGGAGAATAATGACCGCAAGGGAACGCCGTAAGCAAGACCGAATGCGACATGCCGTGGCGTAAATCGTACGTCGCAATTGGACCAATCCGCATAAGCGCTCAAAGCAGTGCGCGCGGGATTTTCTCTTCGAAATTGCGCTCGAAAACCAGATTTTCGCCTTCATAGGCTTCGATTCTGGCGCTAACCATGAAGCTTTGCGCGTCGGACCGCATTTCGGCGGATGTTTCGGTGCGCACCGACCATCCATTTCGCGACAGCGTTTGCGTCCAATGCGTCTTGCCCGACGCCGACAGCGGATTGTCGGGATGGATCGCCCATGTCTCTCGCGCGATGCTGCCATTGGCGAGGCCATGCTCCAGATCGCGCACCTCGCCGAAATCGTCGACGATGGAAAGCGTGACGATTCCGGTCTTTTCGTCGCGATCAACATGACGTTCGGAATTGGTGGCGCGGATCGTTTCGGTTGCCCAGGGCGCGGCTGCCTCGGGTGAGGGGAAACCGACTTCGTCGCCTTGCGCCAGCGGGCGCAACGGCAGCATCAGCGTTGCCGCCGACAGGCCAAGCCGGACCGGCTCCGGCGATGGCCAGATCATCGGCCAGTAGGCGTTCGACACGGCAATACGCAGGCGGTGGCCTGATGGTACGCGATAGGCACATTGGTCGAGCACCACCCGGGCGCCGACAGTTTCGCCCGGCACCAGCGCTTGCGGGAATTCGTGCGAGTTGCGGTGCGTCAGGTTGAGCACGCCGTAGGAGATCAGCTCCGACGCGCCGTCGGGATGCACGTCGCAGAGCCGGATGGCGATGTTCGCCTGGCGCCGGTCCGACGAGACCCTGACCAGCACCTCCGGCGCGCCGACAATGTCGATCGCTTCGGTGAGCACCGGCTGGTCGAAACACACCGACAGCGCATCGTCGGGGCGCTGATCTCCGGGCAGTTCCGGGCCGAAAGTGAAGGGAAAATATTCGCCACCGGCAAGGCCGCAGCTTTGCGGCGAAGCGACGATGATCGGCTTGCGGCCTTCTGGGATCAACTCGATGTCCTGCGTTTTGATCTCAGGCGACGGCCACACCGGTTCCGCGACCCAGCGCCCCGGCCGCTCGGGATGCCAGCGCGCGGGGCTGACGCTATCCATGACATAGGCGCGGTAGGCAGGATCGGCCTCGACGCCGGTGTCGGTGCCCTTTAGCCAGCGGTCCCACCAGCGCAACGCCTCCTGCAGGAAACCGATGCGCGGTTCGGGCGCGGCATAATGCGGGTATTTGTGGATCCACGGGCCGACGATGCCTTTGACCGGCGCCTCGATATTGGCGGCGAGATGAGAAATGGTGTTGCGATAGCCGTCATGCCAGCCGCCGATCGACAGCACGGCGGCTTGGATTGCGGAATAGTCCTCGCAGATCGAGCCGCGCTTCCAGTAGGCATCGCGGTGCTGGTGCTGCAGCCACAGCGGCGCCAGGAAGGGCTGGTTCTCCAGCCGGGTCAGCCACTGGTCGCGCCAGCGGTTGTCGCCGGCCAGCAGCGGATCCGGCGGCCGCGAGGAATAGGACAGCATGGTCGAGGCCCAGCCGAAATTCTCGATCAGCAGGCAGCCGCCCTTGTAGTGGATGTCGTCGGCATAGCGGTCGACGGTCGAACAGAGACTGATCACCGCCTTCAGCGCCGGGGGCTGCTTGGCTGCCACCTGCAGGCAGTTGAAGCCGCCCCAGGAGATGCCCATCATGCCGACATTGCCGTTGCACCAGGGCTGGGCCGCCGCCCAGGCGATCACATTGCAAGCATCTTGCAATTCCTGCTCGGAATATTCGTCGTCCATAAGCCCTTCGGAATCGCCATTGCCGCGCATGTCGACGCGGATCGAGGCGTAGCCGTGGCCGGCGAAATAGGGATGCGTCAGCTGATCGCGAATGATCGTGCCGTCGCGCTTGCGGTAGGGCAGGTGCTCGAGGATCGCCGGCACCGGATCGTCGCCAGCGTCGACTGGCATCCACACCCGCGCCGACAGCCTGCAGCCATCCGGCATGACGATCCCCATATCCGGAAACTCGACGACCTTACGGGGAAATTCAGTGACGGTTTTCATGCGGCCACATGATGGAGCCGCTGCCGATGCGTCGTGGGCCAGCCAACGAAATCGGCTGGTCAATCCGCGTCAACTCAGCGGAATGTCGTTTTCGGCCTTGCTCGCCTGGTAGGCGTCGGAAAGTTCGTCGTAGCGCGCGGCGATCGTGCCGATCCGCGTTTCCAGCCGCCGGCGCTCGGCCTCGGGCAACGACTGCACCAGTCTGCGGATCGAAAAGCTTTTCCAATAGGCGTTCTCGGCATTGTAGCCACCTGGGTCGAGGGTGAAGACCTCTTTCAGGATCTTCAGATCGTGCGGGATGGCGAAGCTGTCGCGCGAATCCTCGTGCGAAAACAGATAGTAGAAGTTGTCGAAGCCGGTCCAGGTGATGGCCGACAGGCAGAGCGAGCAGGGTTCGTGCGTGGCGAGAAAAATCGCGTCCTTGGTGTCGACGCGCTCGGCCTTCGGCATTTCGTAGAACCGCTTCAGGCAGTGCACTTCGCCATGCCAGAGAGGATTTTCCGTCTCGTTGTTGGTTTCGGCGAGCACCAGCGAGCGGTCGTCCTTGCGCAGGATCGCGGCGCCGAACAGCTTGTTGCCATGGGCGACGCCTTCGGCTGTCTTCGGCACGATGTCATGCTCGACCACGTCGAGCAGTCGGTCGATCAGCGAGACGTCGGTCATCATGCGGTCCCGTCGGGGAGATCGATCTCGTAAGCGTGCGAGAAATGGCACTCTTCGAGATTGGAGCCGTCGCCGCCGCGATCAACGACGAGAAAATCCTGGGCCTCGCCGATCGGCGTCAGCACGCCGTGCCACCGATTGCGGGGGTAATTGACGCCTTGCCCAGGCGCGGTGATGAAGGCGTGCGGCTCGCCCGGACCTTCGTCGCCATCATCGCAAACGATGACCAGGAACGGCCGTGGCGACAGCGGGATGAAAGCTTGGCTGCCGAACGGGTGACGCTCAACCATGGTCAGCTTCAGCGGAAATTCGTAAGGCGTGCCGCGCACCATGGAGATCAGCACGCGCGCATTCGGCCCCTGCGCTTCGACGGTGGCGAGGTCATGGTAGCGCTCCGCTCTGCCGCCATTGATCGGGTAGTGGTTTTCGCCGCCCATATCGATGACGTCGCCGAACTCGGCAAAATTTTCGCGGGTCAGCGGCCGCGCGATGATGCGGGTCATGACGCGTGTCTCGCGACGCCGGCGCCGCCAAGCTTGGCGTGGCGGTTGACGTCCTTGTAGAGCAGATAGCGGAATTTTCCGGGGCCGCCGGCGTAGCAGGCCTGCGGGCAGAAGGCGCGCAGCCACATATAGTCGCCGGCCTCGACCTCGACCCAGTCCTGGTTGAGGCGATAGACCGCCTTGCCTTCCAGCACATAGAGGCCGTGCTCCATGACATGGGTCTCGGCGAAGGGGATGACCGCGCCCGGTTCGAGCGTGACGATGGTGACATGCATGTCGTGGCGCATGTCTTCAGGATCGACGAAGCGGGTCGTCGCCCACCGACCGTCGGTGCCGAGCATCGGCGTGGGCGCGATGTCCTGTTCGTTGGCGAAGAAGCCTTGCGGCGTATCTATGCCCTCAACGGCCTCGTAGGCTTTTCGGATCCAGTGGAAGCGGACAGCTTCATCGCTCTCGTTGCGAACGGTCCACCCGCTGGCCGGCGGCAGGAAAGCAAAGCCACCCGGCTGCAGGACATTTTTCTTGCCAGCCAGCAAGACGGTCAGCTCGCCCTCGACCACGAACAAGGCGCCCTCGGCGCCGGCATCCGGTTCCGGCCGATCGCTGCCGCCGCCGGGCGCGACCTCGACGATGTACTGCGAGAACGTCTCGGCAAACCCCGACAGCGGGCGCGACAGCACCCAGACGCGCGTCTTGTCCCAGAATGGCAAGGCGCTCGTGACGATGTCCTGCATCACGCCCCTTGGAATGACGGCATAGGCCTCGGTGAAGACGGCCCGGCCGGTCAGCAGCTCACTCTGGCCGGGGTGGCCGCCTTGCGGCGCGTAATAGGTTCGGTCGGCCATTTTCATCGTATCCATCGGTTCAAAGCCTAATTGCGGAAGCCAAGCCTATTGCGGAAGCATGTCCTTGAGGCGGAGCAGTGCGATGCGCTCGACCTGTTTGCAGGCGGTGTCGAATTCGACGTCGTGGCTGTTGCCGATGCGCGCCTCGAACTCAGCCAGGATTTCCGCCTTGGTCTTGCCTTTCACTGCGATAATGAACGGGAAGCCGAAACTGGTGACGTAGGCGGCATTGAGTTTTGAGAACAGCTCGCGCTCCTTATCGGTCAGCGCGTCGAGCCCGGCGGAAGCCTGTTCCCTGGCCGATTCCGCCGTCAGCCGCTTGGCCTGCGCCAGTTTTCCGGCGAGGTCGGGATGGGCGTTGAGCACGGAGAGCCGCTCGGCCTGGCTGGCGGCGCGAAAGACACGGCACAATGCATTATGGAGGCCGCCGGCGCTGTCATGCGCCGGGCCGAGTTCAAGCTCGAAGGCGCGCTCGGCGATCCACGGCGAATGCTCGAACACGCCGCCGAATGCCTGGACGAAAGCCTCGAAAACCATCCTCGACGGGCGCAGCGTTGGCGGCCGGAACGGATGCGTCTGTTGCCAGTGCCTGGCAATGTCGATGCGCCGCGCCAACCAGACGCTGTCGTGCGATTTGACGTAGTCGACAAATCGCTTGAGCGCCGCGACCCGGCCGGGGCGCCCGACGAGGCGGCAGTGCAGGCCGATATTCATCATGCGCGGCCGCCCTGCCTTGCCCTCGGCATAGAGCGTGTCGAAACTATCCCTGAGATAGGCGAAGAACTGGTCGCCCGAGTTGAAGCCTTGCGGCGTGGCGAAGCGCATGTCGTTAGCGTCGAGCGTGTAGGGGATGATGAGCTGCGGCTTTGTCGACCCGTCCGGCCCGTCATGCTCGAACCAGTAGGGCAATTCGTCGTCATACGTGTCCGACACATAGTCGAAGCCGCCTTCTTCCGCCGCCAGCCGCACGGTGTTGATCGAAGTGCGGCCGGTGTACCAGCCGGTCGGCCGTGCCCCTGTCACCTCGTAGTGCAGGCTAACAGCCGCTTCCATGTCGCGGCGCTCGTCTTCCGGCGCATGATCGCGGTAGTCGATCCATCTCAGCCCGTGCGAGGCGATCTCCCAGTCGGCCTCCTGCATAGCCGCGACCTGGTCGGGCGAACGCGCCAGCGCTGTGGCGACACCGTAGCAGGTGACCGGCACCTCAGCCTCGCTGAACAGGCGCAGCAACCGCCAGAAGCCGGCGCGCGCGCCATATTCGTAGATCGATTCCATGTTCCAGTGGCGCTGCCCGGGCCAGGGTGCAGCGCCGACGATCTCGGACAGGAAGGCTTCCGAAGCCTTGTCGCCATGCAGGACGCAGTTCTCGCCGCCCTCTTCGTAATTGACGACGAACTGCACCGCGACATGCGCGCCGCCAGGCCATTTCGGATCCGGCGGATTGGCGCCGTAGCCGCGCATGTCTCGTTCGTAACGCATCGTCGCTCCTGCCGGATGGTGTGATCAGGATAGTCGAAAGGGCCGCTTGCGCATTCCCCAGAAAATTTTGAAAGTGTTTTTGCAGCACTCCGCTCGACCGGGACTTATGCATCGCCTTTAATTGGCGCACAATTCGTCAAACATGTTCGACTGTACCGGGCATGTTCGACCGTACCGGGATGGGAGCAGCCAGTGGCGGAAACGTCGAAAGCCGAAGGCGGACGTCTGACGACCCATGTCCTCGACACCGCGACCGGCAGGCCGGCGGCCGGCCTGTCGATCGAGCTTTACCGCATCAACGACGACATGCGGACGCATCTGAAGACAGCGGTCACCAATGCCGACGGCCGCTGTGACGCGCCGCTGCTTGCCGACGCGGAATTCCGCACCGGCGAATACGAGCTGGTCTTCGCCGCCGGCGACTATCTGCGCCGGCAGGGGTTGAGGTTGCCGGAACCGGCCTTCCTCGACAGCGTGCCGATCCGCTTCGGCATGGCCGAGCCGGTGCACTATCATGTGCCGCTGCTTATATCCCCCTACGGCTATTCGACCTATCGGGGGAGCTGAGACATGACGAGGCTCAAAACACGCAGCGAGATACGCTTCATCCTCAATGGCGAGCACGTTGCGTTGACCAAGCTTGCACCCGACGAGACCTTGCTCGACTGGCTGCGGCTCAAGCGCTCGCTGCGCGGCACCAAGGAAGGTTGCGCCGAAGGTGATTGCGGCGCCTGCACCGTGCTGGTCGGAAGGCTCTCGGCCGGCCGGCTGGTTTACGAAAGCGTCAACGCCTGCATCCGCTTCCTCGGTTCGCTCGATGGCACGCATGTCGTGACCGTCGAGCATTTGCGCGGCGAGGGCGATAGGCTGCATCCGGTGCAGCAGGCGATGGTCGAGTTTCACGGCTCGCAATGCGGCTTCTGCACGCCGGGCTTCGTCATGTCGCTTTATGCCCTGTGGATGCGGTCGCCGGAGCCGTCGGATGCGGCCATCGAAAAGGCACTGCAGGGCAATCTCTGCCGGTGCACCGGCTACGAGGCGATCGTCCGCGCCGCTCGTGCCATCTCCAGCTACGGCAAGGCGGCAAAGGACCCGCTGGCAGCGGAGCGCAAGGCGATCACGAGCAAGCTCGCAGCCATGAAAGATGGTTCGCGCATCGAGATCGGCGCCGGCAAGCAGCGCCTGGTCGTGCCGGCCAATGCCGACGATCTCGCCGCCGTGCTCGACAAGGAGCCGGGCGCCACCATCGTTGCCGGTTCGACCGATGTCGGCCTGTGGGTGACCAAGCACATGCGAGATATTGCACCAGCGTTTTTTATCGGCAATCTCGACGGGTTGTGCGGGATTTCCGAGGACAAGGGCATTATTTCGATTGGCGCTGGTGTCACCTATACCGAAGCCTTCTCGGTGCTGGCAAAACACATCCCGCCGCTGGGGCCGCTGTTCGACCGCATTGGCGGCGACCAGGTGCGCAATATGGGCACGATCGGCGGCAACATCGCCAATGGTTCGCCGATCGGCGACACGCCGCCGCCGCTGATCGCTTTGGGTGCGCGGTTGACGCTGCGCCGCGGCAACAAGCGGCGGGCGATCCCGCTCGAAGATTTCTTCATCGCCTATGGCAAGCAGGATCGGCAGCCGGGCGAGTTCGTCGAGGCCGTGCATGTCCCGGTGCCGGGCAGCGACACGAAATTCGCCGTCTACAAAATCACCAAGCGCCGTGACGAGGACATCACCGCAGCGCTTGGCGCATTCCTGCTGACCCTGGCCGGCGACGGCACGGTGGCGGATATCCGCATCGCCTATGGCGGCATGGCGGCAACGCCGAAGCGGGCGGCCGCAGTTGAAGAGGCGCTGCTTGGCAAGCCCTGGACGGAGGCGACGGTCGAGGCGGCGATGGCCGAGTACGCCAAAGACTTTACCCCGCTGACCGACATGCGAGCGAGCGCCGAATACCGGGCGCTGGCGGCGCGCAACCTGCTGTTGCGGTTCTTCGCCGAGACCAGCGGCACCAAGGCGCCGATCCAGATATCGCGCCACGAGGCGGCGTGATGAACTTGTATGTCACCTCAGGCAAACAAACAGCCGAACGATCGCGAGTAGCGTCCTTCTTCTCCGCGTTTACGGGGAGAGGATGCCGGCAGGCAGATGAGGGGCGGCGCCGTCCTCGATCGATATTCGCAAGCTCGTCAACGTCAACGCTGCCCCTCATCCGGCCCTTCGGGCCACCTTCTCCCCGTCCACGGGGAGAAGGGAGGAGAGGCGCGCCATGACCCGCCACGCCCCCAACCTCAGGGCACAGAAAATCGCTGGTGGCGTTGCCACCGACCAGCGCCATGATTCCGCGCACAAGCATGTCCGCGGCACCGCCGTCTACATCGACGACATGCCGGAACCATCAGGCACCCTGCATGGCTGCCTCGGGCTTTCGACGGCCACGCATGCCAGCATCACCAGCATGGACCTGTCGGCGGTGCGTGCAGCACCCGGCGTCGTCGACGTGCTGACGGCCAGTGACGTGCCGGGCGAAAACGACATTTCGCCGACCGGCCGTCACGACGAACCGGTGCTGGCCGACGGCAAGGTGCAGTTCTTCGGCCAGCCGATCTTCTGCGTCATCGCCGAAACCCGCGAGCAGGCGCGCCGCGCCACAAGGCTGGCCAAGGTCGAATACAAGGAATTGCCCTTCGTCACCGACATCGGCGTCCTCGACCCCAGAAAGGACAAGCTGGTCACGCCGCCGCTGACCCTGAGGCGCGGCGATGCCGCGGCTGCGATCAACGCGGCGCCGCGCCGGCTGAAGGGAAAAATGCGCATCGGCGGCCAGGACCATTTTTATCTCGAAGGCCAGATCGCCATGGCCATTCCCGGCGAGGATCAGGACGTCACGATTTATTCCTCGACCCAGCATCCGAGCGAAATCCAGCACATGGTCAGCCATGCGCTCGGCGTGCCGAGCCATGCAGTGACGGTGGAGATCCGCCGGATGGGCGGCGCTTTCGGCGGCAAGGAAACGCAGGGCAACCAGTTTGCAGTATTGGCCGCTATCGCCGCGAAGAAACATCATCGCGCCGTCAAAATCCGGCCCGACCGTGACGACGACATGATCGCCACCGGCAAGCGCCACGACTTTCTGGTCGATTACGAAGTCGGCTTTGATGACGAGGGCAATATTCTCGGTGTCGATTTCATGTTCGCCGCGCGCTGCGGCTTCTCGGCGGACCTCTCAGGACCAGTGACCGACCGCGCGCTGTTCCATTGCGACAACACCTATTTCTGGCCGGCGGTGCACGCGCAATCGGCTCCGCTCTACACCAACACCGTGTCGAACACCGCCTTCCGTGGCTTCGGCGGTCCGCAAGGCATGGTCGGGGCCGAGCGCGTCATCGAGGAGGTCGCTTTTGCCGTCGGCAAGGATCCGCTCGAGATCCGTAAGAAGAACTTTTATGGCACCAGTGACCGCAACATCACGCCCTATCACCAGACGGTCGAGGACAACATCATCCACCGCATCGTCGCCGAGCTGGAGGCAAGTTGCGACTATGCGAGGCGTCGCCGCACCGTTGAAGCGTTCAACGCCAACAGCCGCTTCATCAAGCGCGGCCTGGCGCTGACGCCGGTCAAGTTCGGGATCTCGTTCACCGCCACGCACTACAACCAGGCCGGCGCGCTGGTGCATGTCTACACCGATGGATCGGTGCATCTGAACCATGGCGGCACCGAGATGGGGCAGGGCCTCTACGTCAAGGTGGCGCAGGTGGTGGCGGAAGAATTCCAGATCGACCTCGACCAGGTAAAGATCACCGCGACGACGACCGGCAAGGTCCCGAACACCTCGGCGACCGCCGCATCGTCCGGTTCCGACCTCAACGGTATGGCGGCGCAGAACGCAGCCCGGCAAATCAAGGAGCGGCTGACCAATTTCGCCGCCGAAAAATACCAGGTGCCGCGCGACCAGGTGCTGTTCCTGCCCAACCGGGTGCGCATTGGCAACCAGGAAATCGCCTTCGCCGATCTCGTCAGGCAGGCTTATATGGCCCGCATCCAGCTTTCGGCGGCGGGCTTCTACAAGACGCCGAAAATTCACTGGGACCGCGACAAAGGCGAGGGCCGCCCCTTCTATTATTTCGCCTATGGCGCCGCGTGCTCGGAAGTCTCGGTCGACACGCTGACCGGCGAATACATGGTCGAACGCACCGACATCCTGCACGAGACCGGCCGCTCGCTGAACCACGCCATCGATCTCGGCCAGGTCGAAGGCGGCTTCATCCAGGGCATGGGATGGCTGACGACGGAGGAACTTTGGTGGGACGACAAGGGCCGGCTGCGCACCCATGCGCCGTCGACCTACAAAATCCCCTTGGCCTCGGACCGACCGAAGATCTTCAACGTGACGCTGGCCGATTGGCCGGAAGCGAGCGAGCCGACGGTCCACCGCTCCAAGGCGGTCGGCGAGCCGCCGCTCCCGCTCGGCATGTCGGTGCTGCATGCGCTGTCGGATGCGGTGGCAAGCGTTGCCGACCACCGGATCTGCCCGCGCCTCGACCCACCGGCGACGCCGGAGCGGGTGCTGATGGCGATCGAACGGCTGAAGAGGGAAGCCAAGACCAGCACGTGAACCAGCCTTGGAATCCCAGAAAGCGTGCAATTCAGGCCGAAAAACTCTATATTTCCCGACAGGGAAAGCGAATGATGAACGCGAAAGTGCAAAGCCTAAAAGCCTTTCTTGCCGGCGCCGGCCGGGTCGCCCTGGTCGAAGTGGCCGGGACAAAGGGCTCGACCCCACGCGAGAAGGGCGCCTTTATGCTCGTCTCGGGCTCGGCGATTTTTGGCACGATCGGCGGCGGCCAACTCGAATTCATGGCAATCGACAAGGCACGGCAGATGCTTTTCTCCCCCCTTGAGGGGGAGATGGCCGCGGAGCGGCCAGAGGGGGTCGTCTCAGAAGGCACCGCCAGAGCGTCGAGCACTGCCGCGGCGACCCCACCCGACGGCTTCGCCGCCACCCTCCCCTCGAGGGGGAGGGATATCCGCGCCACGCTCGACATCCCGCTCGGGCCGGAGATCGGGCAGTGCTGCGGCGGCAGGGTCGAGGTGCTGATCCGGCTGGTCGACGCGGCGCTGGCGCGAGAGCTGGTTGCTGCGGCGGAAGCCGAGGAAGCGCATCTGCCGCACGTCTACATCTTCGGCGGTGGCCATGTCGGCCATGCGCTGGCTTCGGCAGTGGCCTTGCTGCCGGTACGTGTCGTCGTTGTCGAGACGCGGGCCGAGGCACTGGAGGGCATGCCGGGCGCGGTCGAAACAGGGCTGACGCCAATGCCCGAGGCGATGGTCCGCAAGGCCCCGGCCGGGGCTGCCTTCGTCGTCCTCACCCACGACCACGCGTTGGATTTCCTGATCGTCGCCGAGGCGCTGAAACGCCGGGATGCCGCCTATGTCGGGATGATCGGCTCGAAAACCAAAAGGGCGACCTTCAGGAGCTGGTTCCTGAAGTCGGCGGATGGCAGCGAGGCGGAATTTGCCCGCCTCGTCTCGCCGATCGGCGGCGATGCGGTCAAGGACAAGCGCCCGCAGGTGATCGCGGCACTCGCCGCAGCCGAGATCATGACGGCGTTGGCCGCCCATGCCACGGCATCAGCCGCGCCGCGCCCAGCCTCTCACAGCAAGGCGATGGCCGGCTGACGGCTAATATCCCGCCGAGTTGCATTTTCGCGCAGGCGCGCTTCCGTAGCGTGCTGCTCACATCGGCCGCTTCAAACCCAGATGGTCGCGCAGCGTGGTGCCTTTATAGTCCTTGCGGAACAGGCCGCGCCGCTGCAGTTCCGGCACGACAAGCGTGGCAAAGGCATCGAACTCACCAGGGAAATAAGATGGCATGACGTTGAAGCCGTCAGCTGCGCCGCCCTCGAACCGTGCTTCGAGCTCGTCGGCGATCTGAGCCGGCGTGCCGACGACGCGCCAATGGCCGCGCGCGCCGGCGAAATGGCGCGCAAGCTGCCGAATGGACAGGTTATCGCGGCGTGACTGCTCGATGACCAGCGCCTGCCGGCTCTGCATGCCTTCGCTGGGCGGCAGCTCCGGCAAGGGCCCATCGATGGGATAGCGCGCGAGATCGGAGATACTGAGATAGCTGGACAGCAGCGCGACGCCGACATCGTCAGGGATCAGCTCCTGCAACTCCTCATGTTTTGCCCGGGCTTCCGCTTCAGTTGCCGCCACGATCGGCGCGACGCCCGGCATGATCTTGATGTCGTCCGGCTCGCGCCCATAAGCCGCCAGCCGTCCCTTGAGATCATCATAAAAGGCCTTTGCCTCCTCGAACGTTTGCGCCGCCGTGAACACTACGTCAGCGGTCCGGGCGGCGAGATCCCTGCCCTCGTCCGATGCTCCGGCCTGAACCATGACCGGCGCGCCTTGGGGCGAGCGCGGCAGGTCGAGTGGGTCGCGCACCGAAAAGCTTCTGCCGTCGTGACCAGGTCCGGAAACCCCGTCGAGCTTGCCTCGCCAGAGTGCGGTCACCACGCCAGCGAATTCACGCGCGCGCTCATAACGGTCGGCATGCGGGCGCAGGCCGGTCGAGCCGAAATTGGCGGCTTCGATGTGGCTGGCGGACGTGACGAGATTCCAGCCGGCACGGCCGCTGCTCAGATGGTCGAGCGACAAAAAAGTCCGCGCCAGCCCGTAAGGCTCGTTGTAGCTTGTTGACGCCGTGGAGACGAGACCGATGTGGCTGGTCTGGACCGCGAGAGTTGCAAGCAGGCTGATGGGTTCGAAGCCGATCGAGCGTGACGTCTGGCTGGCAATATTAACATTGGCCTCGCGCACGCCGGCGGCGTCCTCGCAGAACAACAGGTCGAATTTCGCCGCCTCCGCCGTCCGCGCCAGCTGGACGTAATGGTCGATGTCGACCCCCGCCGTCGCATGCGCCTGCGGATGGCGCCAGGCGGCAATGTGGTGGCCTGTTGCCCACAGGAAGGCGCCGAGCTTCATCTGACGGGCGGTCATTGTCCCTCCTCCCCGGCCAGTCCGAGATGGGAGCGCAGCGTCGCGCCGGGATAATCCGACCGGAGAAGGCCGCGGCGACGAAGCTCCGGCAGTACGAGGTCGACGAAATTGTCGAGCACAGACTCGAGCGGCGGCATGAGTATATTGAAACCGTCGCAGCTTTTCGACCGGAAGGACTCTTCGAGCCTGTCCGCGATAACGTCCGGCCTGGCGGCCATTTCAGCACCCGGCGCGACGTTCATCAGCACCTTTATCGCGCCGGGGCTACGCCCGAACGCAAGCGCGCGGCGCTTCAGATCGTCAGCCTTGGCGCCCGCGATCGATGGCTCGTCCAGCAGGATGACATCGGCGACGCGGGCACCGATGTCCATGTCGGGCTCCGACAGGCCTGACATGACGAGCACCGGCATATCCTGCGGCGAGCGTGCAACGTTCAGCGGCCCGCGCACAGAGAAAAACTCGCCCTTGTGGTCGAGCAGGTGCATCTTTTCGGGATCGAAGAAGCGGCCTTCGCTTTTGTCGAACAGCAGGGCATCCGCATCCCAGCCTCGCCACAAGCCTTGCACGATACCGATGAATTCCTCGGCGCGTCGGCGAAAATCGTCGCCGGAAAACCCTTCTTGCCGGCTGAAATTGGCCGCCTCGGTCGGATCCTGCATCATCGTCGCGTTCCAGCCGCCACGACCATGGCTGATGATGTCGAGCGATGCGAAACGGCGCGCCAGATTGTAGGGCTGGTGGGCGACCGTCGATGCCGCGGCGACGAGGCCGATCCTGCTGGTCACCGTCGCCAGCGCCGCCAGCAGGGTCGTCGCTTCGAAGGGCAGTTGCCGGTTCGGTGCGTCGCCGCCTGCAGCTGGCGCGGAATCGGCAAGAAGCACCATGTCCAGCCCGGCTGCTTCGGCTTTTTGCAAGAACTGCGCCAGAAGGCTGAAATCCGCGCCGCCGGCTGGCGGCTCGCTGGAAGGAGCATTTCCCGGCAACAAGGAAACGGCGAGATGCATTGTGGGGCCGTTGCCCATCGATAGTCCTTGCAAGGCGAAAGTTCTACCAGAACTATGTTCGCCACCTCCAGGGATGGCAACCGGTTGCGCTGGTCCAGCAAGCCGTCACTTGCCTGCCAGAATATCCTTGATCAGCCGTTGGCAGCGCTCGGCCATGAAGTCGAGCAGCAGCCGCACCTTCGGGTCCTGCAGCTTCTTGTGCGGGTAGACGGCGGCGAACTGCACCGGTGTCGGCGGGGTGTCTGGCAGGATCACCTTCAGCCGCCGATCGCGGATGAACGGCTCGACCTCGAAGCGCGGCTTGTTGATGATGCCGCGGCCGGACAGCGCCCAGCCGGTCAGCACGTCGCCATCGTCGGTGTCATAGGGCCCGTGCACTTCGAATTTCCGCGGGCCGTCGGCCATCTGCAGCGTCCACACATATTCGCGCGCGCCGGCGTAGCGCAGCATCAGGCAGTCGTGCTTCTTGCCGATCAGTTCCTGCGGTTCGTTCGGTTCGCCGCGCGCCTCCAGATATTTCGGTGCCGCCACCAGCACCCGTTCGCACTCCATGATGCCGCGCATCCTGAGGCTGGAATCCTCGATGATGCCGAGCCGGAAGGCAACGTCGATGCCTTCCTTCATGATGTCGACATTGTGGTCGGAAAGCCTCAACCGAACCTCGATGTCAGGATATTTGTCGTGGAAATCCGGGATGCCGGATGCCACCAGCCGGCGGCCGAGGCCGAGCGGCGCTGTCACCTTGATGGTGCCGCGCGGCTGGCCGGAAAGCGCCGAGACGGCGGCTTCGGCCTCGGTGATCGCCTCCAGTACCTGCTTGGCGCCGGAATAGAACACGGTGCCGTGCTCGGTCGGCATCAATTGCCGCGTCGTGCGATTGAACAGCCTGACACCAAGGTGCTTTTCGAGCTCCTTGATGCGGTTGGAGGCGACCGCCGGCGAGATGCGCATGTCGCGGCCCGCCGCCGACAGGTTGCCAAGCTCGACGACGCGGACGAAGACGGCGATGTTGTCGAGATAGGCCATGCGGCTTTAGGGCTCTCATGCGGCTGCGTAGGGATAACCCTAGTATTTTCCAATTTTTTTTGAAAGTCATCGTGCAGCTCGGCCCTTTCCGTTTGCGCTCCAGTCCGTAAAGTCACCCGATCGGCAGGGACGACTTTTCAATGATGGATTTCGCGATTTTCTGGGACTGGCTGAGTTTCGCCGTGCGCTGGCTGCATGTCGTCACCAGCATAGCCTGGATCGGCTCGTCCTTCTATTTCGTCGCGCTCGATCTTGGCTTGCGCCAGCGTCCGGGCATGCCTGTCGGCGCCTTCGGCGAGGAATGGCAGGTGCATGGCGGCGGCTTCTACCACATCCAGAAATATCTGGTGGCGCCGGCCGAAATGCCCGAGCACCTGACCTGGTTCAAATGGGAATCCTACGCCACCTGGCTGTCGGGCTTTGCCATGCTGTGCGTCGTCTACTATGCCGGGGCGGACCTCTTCCTGATCGATCCCAATGTGCTCGCCATGTCGGTGCCTACAGGCATCTTGCTGTCGCTGGCGACGATCGGCGTCGGCTGGGTGGTCTACGATCTCCTATGCCGTTCGCCGCTTGGCAACAGCGACACCGGCCTGATGCTGGTGCTCTATGGCGTGCTGGTGTTCATCGCCTGGGGTCTTACCCATCTGTTCACCGGCCGCGCCGCCTTCCTGCACCTTGGCGCCATCACCGCGACGATCATGTCGGCCAATGTCTTCATGGTCATCATTCCGAACCAGAAGATCGTTGTCGCCGACCTGATTGCCGGCCGCAAGCCCGACCCGAAATACGGCAAGATCGCCAAGCAGCGCTCGCTGCACAACAATTACCTGACGCTGCCCGTTCTGTTCCTCATGCTGTCGAACCACTACCCGCTGGCGTTCGGCACCGAGTTCAACTGGGTGATCGCCTCGCTGGTTTTCATCATCGGCGTGCTGATCCGGCACTATTTCAACACCATGCATGCGCGCAAAGGCAACCCGACCTGGACCTGGTTGGCGGCGGCCGTCCTGTTCGTCGTCATCATGTGGCTGTCAACGGTGCCGAAAGTGCTGACCGGCGAAGTCAAGGCGTCCTCGGCGGCACAGGTCTATTCCGCCTCGGCGCACTTTCCCGCAGTGCGCGACACGGTGCTTGGCCGCTGCTCGATGTGTCATGCGCAGGAGCCATCCTACGAGGGCATCTATCACGCACCGAAAGGTGTGATGCTCGACACGGACGCCGGTATCGCCGAGCAAGCCCGCGAGATCTACCTGCAGGCCGGCCGCAGCCACGCGATGCCGCCCGCCAACGTCACCCATATCACCGACAATGAGCGGGCGCTGCTGGTGGCGTGGTTCGAGGAGGCGGGGAAATAAGCATGACCAGCACGCTCCTGCGCGGCCGCACGCTGTCCTTCCTGCGCTGGCCAGAGACCGTCGACGACCATTCCGCCTGGCGTTACGAGGATGACGGCGGCCTGCTGCTCCGCGACGGCAGGATCGTTGCCGCGGGCGCCTATGCCGACGTCGAGAAAAAAGCTGATGAAGGCGTAAAAAAGTTCGACCACCGCCCACACCTGCTGCTGCCGGGCTTCATTGACGCGCATGCGCATTTTCCGCAGATGCAGGTTATCGCTTCCTACGGCGCCGAGCTGCTCGACTGGCTGAACACTTACACCTTTCCCGAGGAAACCAAATTCCAGAACGCCCAGCATGGCCGCCGCATCGCCAGGCTGTTCCTCGACGAGATGGTGCGCCACGGCACGACGACAGTCGCCGCCTATTGCTCGGTCCACAGGGAATCGGCCGAAGCGTTCTTCGCCGAGTCGCATGACCGCAACATGCTCAACATCGCCGGCAAGGTGATGATGGATCGCAACGCGCCGGAGGGCGTGCTCGACACGCCGCAATCGGCCTATGACGACAGCAAGGCGCTGATCGCCGAGTGGCACGGCAAGGGGCGCCAGCACTATGCCATCACACCGCGCTTCGCCATCACCTCCTCACCCGAGCAATTAGAGATGGCGGGTGCGCTCTGCGGCGAACATCCTGATCTGCACATGCAGACGCATCTGTCGGAAAACCACGCCGAGATTGCCTTTACGCTGCAACTCTACCCGCAGGCACACGACTATACCGATGTCTACGAGCAATACGGGCTGCTCGGGCGCAAAAGCCTGTTCGGCCACTGCATCCATCTGTCGGAACGCGAGGCGGATGCGATTTCGGACACGGGCTCGGTGGCCGTGTTCTGCCCGACCTCGAACCTGTTCCTCGGTTCGGGCCTGTTCGATTATCAGCGCTACCGCACGCGTGACAAAGCTCTTCGGATCGCGGCCGCCACCGATGTCGGCGGCGGCACTAACTATTCGATGCTGCGCACCATGGACGAGGGCTACAAGGCGATCGCCCTGAACGGAGAAAAACTCAACCCGTTCCAGTCGTTCTGGCAGCTCACCCGCGGCAATGCCGAGGCGCTGTCAATCGTGGAAAGGATCGGCACGCTCGACCAAGGCAGCGATGCCGACATCGTCGTCCTCGATGCCCGCGCCACGCCGGCCATGCGGCTGCGGATGGAGACGGCGGACACGCTGGCGGAGGAGCTGTTTCTGCTGCAGACGCTGGGCGACGACCGCGCCGTGCGCGAGGTCTACGTCGCCGGGCGGGCTGCGAAGACCGATATGGCGGTTTAGCTATCCGACACGTCCCGGCTTGACCCGGCGGCAGCCATCGGTCAAAGCCTGCAGCGAAGTTGACAGGGGAACGACATGGCCGTTGCGGACGACATCGCTCTGATCAAGAAACAGGAAGCCGCGCTTGTCTTCCCCGTCTTCGACGAGGCTGTCGCCTTCAAGATCGGCTCGGCGATCCGCGACCGGGCGCTAGCCGAAGACCTGCCGATCATCGTCGACATCAGGACCTTCGACCGGCCGCTGTTCTATGCAGCGATGCCAGGCTCGAATGCCTCCAATCCGGACTGGGCGCGGCGCAAGACCAACGTCGTGCGGCGGTTTTTGAGAAGCACCTACCGCCTGGTGCTGGAGCAACAGCGCCCCGACCGCAGCTTCAAACCCGGTGAGGGGCTCGACATATCAGACTATGTGCTGGCCGGTGGTGGCTTTCCCATAACGGTCAAAGGTGCCGGCGTGATCGGTGTGATCGCGGTCTCGGGCCTGCCGGAGCGTGAGGATCACGGCATCGTCGTCGACGCGCTGTGCAGCCATCTCGGCGTCGACGGGCGTGAGCTGGCACTGCCGCCGGAATGACCGCGCTCGATCCCAGGCCCTTCCTCACCGCCATCTTCAATGCCGCCGTCGCCGCCGCCGATCCCCAGAGGACCATCAGGGATCATCTGCCGGCAACGCCGAAAGGGCGCACCATCGTCATTGGCGCAGGCAAGGGCTCGGCGCAAATGGCGGCGGCCTTCGAAAGGGTGTGGGACGGGCCGATAGAAGGGCTGGTCGTCACCCGTTACGGCTATGGCGCGACCTGCCAGCGCATCGAGATCATCGAGGCGGCGCATCCGGTGCCGGATGCCGCCGGTCTCGAAGCCTCGCGCCGGCTGCTCGAAAAGGTGCAGGGCCTGACCGCGGACGATCTGGTCGTGGCGCTCATCTCAGGCGGCGGCTCGTCGCTGCTGCCGTCGCCTGCCGAAAGTCTGACGCTGGCCGACGAGATCGCCGTCAACGAGGCGCTGCTTGCCTCCGGCGCACCGATCGCCGCCATGAACACCATCCGCAAGCATGTTTCCACGATCAAGGGCGGCAGGCTGGCGGCAGCTGCCTATCCGGCAAAGGTGGTGTCGCTAGTGGTCTCCGACATTCCCGGCGACAATCCGGCGCTGGTTGCTTCCGGTCCGACCGTTCCCAATTCCGGCGACCGCCAAGAGGCGCTGGCATCGATCGCCGCCTATGGCATGAAACTGCCGGCTGCGGTGATGGCGCATATCAATTCGCCGGCCGCAGATGCGCCGCGCGCCGCCGACCCGCGTTTTTCGCGCAACGAGGTGCATCTGATCGCCTCGGCCGGCGTGTCGCTGGAAGCGGCTGCGGCCGAAGCCAGGCGCCAAGGTATCGAGGCGGTCATCCTCTCCGATTCTATTGAGGGCGAGGCGCGCGAGGTCGGCGGTGTCCACGCCGCGATCGCGCGCGAGGTGGCGACGCGCAACCGGCCTTTCCCGAAGCCTGTGCTGATCCTGTCGGGCGGCGAGACGACCGTGACCTTGCGGTCAAAAGGCCGGGGCGGCCGTAACTCGGAATTCCTGCTCGCCTTCGCCATCGGCATCAGCGGCATGGAGGGCGTCCATGCACTGGCCGCTGACACCGATGGCATCGACGGTTCGGAGGACAATGCCGGCGCCTTTGCCGACGGTTCGACGGTTTCGCGGATGCGGGCGGCAGGCGTCGATGCCAAGGCGATGCTTGCCGGCAACAATGCCTGGACGGCATTCAATGCCATTGGCGATCTTTTCGTGCCCGGCCCGACCGGCACGAACGTCAATGATCTCCGGGCCATATTGATCAGATAGGCTCAGGCAGCCATCAGCGTCTTCACCGCCTTCATATCCTTCAGGAACCGCTCGCGTTCGGCCTGTTTGTCCGCCGGCTCGCGGATGCGCAGGATAAAGGACGGGTGGATTGTGACGAAGACACGCAAGCCATCCTCGCGCTCCACGACCGCACCGCGCATCTTCATGATCGGCACCACCTTGCCGAGCAGCGACTGCGCCGCCGTTGCGCCGAGCGCCACCGCCAGATTGGGCTTTATCAGATCGAACTCCTTGTCGAGCCACCAGCGGCAGGCCTGCACCTCGCCGGCATTCGGCTTGGAGTGGATGCGCCGCTTGCCGCGCGGCTCGAATTTGAAATGCTTGACCGCATTGGTGACATAGACTTTCAGCCGATCGACGCCGGCGTCGTCCAGGATGGCGTCGAAGACCTTGCCGGCCGGCCCGACGAAAGGTTTGCCGGCCAGATCCTCCTGGTCGCCGGGCTGTTCACCGACGAAGATCACCTTGGCTCTATCAGGCCCTTCGCCGAACACGGTCTGCGTCGCATTGCGCCACAGCGGGCAGCGACGGCAGGCTTTCGCCACTTCACTGAGTTCGGGAATGGTGCTTGCGCCGTCACCGTCCGCCGTTTCAGGCAATTCATGCTTGCGCCAGCGTCTTGCCTGCACCTTGGCGTGGTGCGGCGCGGGAGTTGTCTGCATCCTGGCAATCATGGCTGATGCGGCCTTGTCCGCAGCTGCGATTAGATGCTGAATGAGCGAAACCCCGGAAAGGTTCCTTCAAATGGCCCGGACCCCAGACTTTCGCTGGGAGAATGACCGGCGATGCGATCGCCTCACACCTCGTGCAGATAGAGGTGATAATCCAACTCGCTGACCGTGCGCGCCACCCGCAGATATTCGGATTGCTTGATTGCCACGAATGTCCGGTGCAGGTCTTCTCCCAGTGCCCCTTTGAGGAATGTCGAGGCCCTTGCCGCCTCGATCGCCGCGCGCCAGTCCACCGGCATTGTCGTCCGTGTCACGGCTGATTCGTAGCCATTGCCGGTGGTTTCGGGGCCGGGATCGAGGCCTTCGTCGAGGCCCTTAGTGATGCCGGCCAGCACAGTTGCCGCCACCAGATAAGGGTTGGCGTCGACGCCCGACGGCCGGTGCTCGATGCGCCGGTTTTTGGCATCGCCTGCCGGCACACGCAATGCCACCGAGCGGTTGTTGACACCCCAGGTCGGCGCCACCGGCGCATAGGATTGCGAAACAAAACGCCGCCACGAATTGGCATGCGGTGCAAACACCAGCATCGATTCGGCCATGGTCTGGATGAGGCCACCCAATCCGCGCAGTAGCGGCAAGGACCAAGACTCGCCGCTGGCCTCAGTGAAGACGTTCTTGCCGGCCTTGTCCTGCAGCGAGACATGGAAATGCATGCCGGAGCCGGCATATTTCTCGATCGGCTTGGCCATGAAGCAAGCGGTGACGCCGTGGCGGCGCGCCTGTGCCCGCACCAGCCGCTTCAGCATCACGAGGTCGTCGGCGGCGCGGATCACGTCCTGGCGGTAGTTCAGCGTCAGCTCGTACTGGCCGGGCGCATATTCGGAAATGACCGTCTCGGCTGGGATGCCTTGCACCTTGGCCGCGGCATAGATGTCGGAAAACAGTGGCTCCATACCGTGCAGATGGTCGACGGAATAGACCTCGGTCTTGGCCGAGCGTCGGCCGTCGAGCACCGCGTGCGCCGGTTGCACCTTGCCATCGGCGTCGCGCTCGTTGGCGAGCAGGAAGAATTCGAGTTCGAAGGCGCCGGCCGGACGCAGGCCCTTGGCCGCCAGTATCTCCACCTGACGGGCTAACGCCAGCCGCGGGTCGGAGGACATGGGCTGACCGTCGAGATGGTACATCGCCATCAGCACCTGGCCGCGCGGCGGCTGTGTGCCGAACAGCGGTACCAGCGTACCGGGAATCGGCCATGCTGTGAGATCACCGTCGCCGGTCGTCCAGATCAGCCCGGTCTCGTGCACGTCCTCGCCGGTAATGTCGAGGCCGAGGATCGAGATCGGCATGTGCCGGCCGCCCTCGAAGATGCTCATCAGTTCGTGCCGGCGCACGATCTTGCCACGCCCGACGCCATTGGCGTCGGTCAGCACGATGTCGAACGCTTCGATCTCGGGATAGGCGTCGAGAAAGGTTTGCGCCTCGGCCGGCGTCGAACCCGAAGGGGAGGCGATGATGGCGTTCAAAGTTTGCTTGTGCGCTTCTCTCATGTGCAAGCTTGTCTCATGCCGCGAGCCTTGCCGCAACCGCGCCGAAGGCGGTGATCAGGCGGTTGACCTGGGTGGCGCTGGTCGCCGGCGAGATCAGCATCATGTTGTGGAACGGCGCGATCAGCACGCCGCGATTGACCAGCGCAACATGGATCGCCGCTTCGAGGTCGGGCGCGTGCGCAGTTTCCGCCTCGCCGCCATTCCTAAGCGGGCCGGGTGCGCAGATGAACTCGACGCGGGCGCCGACTCGGGCAACATGCCAAGGCAGGCAGTAACGGTCGATGACGGCGGTCAGCCCTGCGTCGAGCCGCCGCGCCAGATGGTCCATATGGGCATAATTCCCGTCGGTCATCACTTCTTCGAGCGTGGCGCGCATCACCGCGAACTGCAGCGGATTGGCCGACAGCGTCGTGCCCATGCCGGAATAGCCTGGTTCCTTGGTGCTGTTATAGGCGGCGTAGCGGGTGGCGACGTCTTCGCTCATCCCCCATACACTGGCCGGCACACCGCCGGCGATCGGCTTGCCGAGCACGAACAGGTCCGGCTCCAAGCCGTGTTTCCTCGTATAGCCGCCCGGACCGGTCGAAATCGTGTGCGTCTCGTCGATCAGCAGCAGGGTGCCGGCCGCGCGGGTGAGACGCCGCAGCGCCTCGTGGAAGCCAGGGTCGGGTAGCACCATGCAGGAATTGGTCAGCACTGGCTCGGTGATGACGCAGGCGATATCCTTGTCCCGGAGCACGGCCTCGAGTGCCGGCACATCGTTGAACTCGATGATATCGGTCGTCCGGGTCAGGTCGCGGAATTCGCCGGCCAGTCCCGGCCGGTTGGCCGGTCTGCCGTCGACCAGCCGCACCATCGTCTCGTCGACCGAGCCGTGATAGCAGCCGTTGAAGATCAGGATCTTTTCCCGGCCGGTGATGGTGCGGGCGACGCGCAGCGCAAAGCGATTGGCATCGGTCGCCGTCGTCGCGATCTGCCAGAACGGCAGGCCGAAGCGCTGTTGCAGTAGCGGGCCGATGGCGCGCGCATCCTCGGAAGGCAGCATGTAAGTCAGGCCGCGCCCGGCCTGCCGGCGGATGGCGCGCGCGACCGGCGGCGGCGAATGGCCGAACATCGAGCCGGTGTCGCCGAGGCAGAAATCGTCGAGCCGGTTGCCGTCGATATCGGTGATGGTGGCGCCTCTGGCGCTGTCGACCAGGATCGGGAACGGCGTCGGCCAGTCGTTCATCCAGTGCATCGGCACGCCGCCGAAGAAGCCCGGCAGGCCGTTGCCGACCTTGGCTGCCGATTTCGGCCTTGCCTCGCGGAAGGCTTCGGCCTCGGTCTCGCGCAGATCGGCGATGCAGGCGGCGCTGATGCCGCCGATGGAAGTCTTTAAATGGTCGATTGTATGCATGAAGGTCCCTCTCATACGTCACTTTGCCAATCGGCGTCCGGAACCGCAATTGGCCGGACAGCTGCGCTGCATTGGTTCAGTGGCCAAGGTGAAGAGGACGGGCGCTTGACCTGAGGGCATCCTCCAGCATCTATGCGGATAGGGTTTGTGGCTGGGGGAAGAAAGATGCGGACGATCTTCTGTGCAACAACGCTGCTGTTATCGGCCGGCTCGGCCTTCGCCACCGGCGGCATCTGGTGCTCGGCCGAGGATGCAGCGGTGAGATTCCAGGTGGAAGCCGGCGTCACCAGAGGTATGGGCGGTCCAACGTTCAATTTTCGCGGCGACCTCGAAATTCTCGGCAGGCCCGTTGGCGACGATCTGCGCAAGACAGTGTTCGAGGATTCCAACCTCACGCAATACTGGCTCGACGGCAAGGAATTGCGGCTGCTCGTCTATCGCGAGCACGAGGTCGCAAACACCTACAGTTCTGTCGAACTGACGATCGTGACCAACGCCAGCGAAGAAGGCACCTATGACGGGCGCTACTCGCTCGCAATCTATGAGGGCACGGCTGACACGGGTGGCGATGGCATGCCTGCCGCGTTGACCGGCAAAGTCTCCTGCGGGGCCGAGTAGAGAACTCCCGGTTATGCGGAAATATCGATGACGCCGCAATCGCCGGCGGCACTGCCGAAGGCGACGCGGCGTTCCTCCCTATCCCACATCATCGAGGTGATGGCGCCCTTGCCCGGTCGGCGCAGAAGCACCTCTTTGGCGTCAGCGAAACGCACCGCCATCACCATGCCGTCGTCATAGCCGACGGCGACGACATCCTGGCTGGGATGGCAGGCGACCGAGGTCACCATGGCGTTGCCGCGCGTACCGAGCTCCAGCGGCGCCTTGCCCATCGGCCCGTCCTTGCCCGAAAAAGGCCAGACGATCGCCGCCGGCGCGCCGGAACTGGCCAGCCATTTTCCCTTGGCGCTCCACGACAGGCTTTTGACTTTGCCGGGATAGCCGCTCATGCGCATGTGCTTGCCGTCGGCCAGCTTCCAGCCATGCAGCGCGTTCTCCTGCATGGTGGTGACGAGGAAGGCGCCATCGGGCGAGAAGGTGATGCCGGTATGGGCGCCGGCCCACTCCAGCTCGACCGGTTTGCCGTTCGCCGCCGGGAAATGCAGCGTCGCGCCATTGTAGCGGGCGACACCAAAGCGCATGCCCTTGGGCGAGAACGCCAGCCCCTCGACCGAACGCGGATGCATGAATTCCTTAGTCTTGCCGTCGGCAAAGCGCACAAAAGCGAACTTGCCGGAGGCATAGGCGACGGCGCCTTGTGGTCCAGCCGCGACGCTGGTGATCCATTTTTTCCCGGCGCTTGCCAATTCTGCCGCATTGCCGCCAGCGGTAACGGAAAAAATCTTGCCGTCCTCGCCGCCGGTGATCAGCCGGTCGTTGGCCGCATCGTGGAAGGCGGCGAGCAGCCCGTCATTAGCCTGCGCCGTCTTGTGGCCATGGTCCAGCCGATGGATTGTGCCGTCGGCCAGTGCGAAATGCGGCACGTCGCCAAGGAAGACGGCGGCAACGCAATGGCCATCGAGATCAAGCGGGGCGACTGTGGGCATGTGAGATTATTCCATTCGAGATTGGTGTGGTCGCCATGCCGCTGCGGAGGAATCGTTAGCGCGGCTAGTTGCGACGCGACCTTCTCCCCTTGTGGGAGAAGGTGGATTGGCGCGCAGCGCCAAGACGGTTGAGGGATGTTGGACGAAGCGCGGTTGGCGCCAAGCTGGAACACCCCTCATCCGACCGAGCTTCGCTCGGCCACCTTCTCCCGCAAGGGGAGAAGGAAAGAAGCGGCAGCGCTAGCGTTATGAGGCCTGGAAATCAAGCGGCCTGGCAGGCCTCAAAACTCATCTTCAGCCGTTCGGCGTCGAGCTCGCGGCCGATGAAGACCAGCCGGCTCTCGTGCTTCTCCCCGTCCTTCCAGGCGCGCTGGTGGTCGCCCTCGATGATCATGTGGACGCCCTGGATGACATAGCGCTCATCATCCCCCTTGAGCGCGATGATGCCCTTCAGCCGCAGGATGTTCGGGCCTTCCATCTGGGTGACCTTCTCGATCCACGGGAAGAATTTCTTCGGGTCCATCTCGCCGCCGCGCAGCGACACCGACTGCACCGTCACGTCATGGATATCGGAAGGGTGTGCGTGATGGTCGTGCCCGTCATGGTGATGATGCCCGTCATGATCGTGATGGTCGTGATGATGATGATCGTGGTCGTCATGCGCCTCGAGGAAATGCGGATCGTTCTCCAGCGCCCGCGAAAGATCGAAGGCGCCGCGGTCGAGCACCTCCGACAGCGCCAAGCCGGCGCGAGTGGTGCGATGGATCCTGGCCGCCGGGTTGATCGCGCGGATCGTCGCCTCGACCTTGCTCAGTTCCTCCGGCGTGACGAGGTCGGTCTTGTTGAGCACGACGACATCGGCAAAGGCGATCTGGTCCTCGGCTTCGCGGGAATCCTTCAGCCGCAATGGCAGGTGCTTGGCGTCGACCAGCACCACGACCGCGTCGAGCCTGGTCTTGGAGCGCACGTCTTCGTCCATGAAGAAGGTCTGCGCCACCGGCACCGGATCGGCGAGGCCGGTCGTCTCGACCACGATGGCGTCGAAGCGGCCTGGCCGGCGCATCAGGCCTTCGACGACGCGGATCAGGTCGCCGCGCACCGTGCAGCAGACGCAGCCATTGTTCATCTCATAGATTTCCTCGTCGGATTCCACGATCAGTTCGTTGTCGATGCCGATCTCGCCGAATTCATTGACGATGACGGCGTAGCGCTTGCCGTGGTTTTCCGAAAGGATGCGGTTGAGCAGTGTCGTCTTGCCGGCGCCGAGATAGCCGGTGAGAACGGTTACGGGGATCTGCGTCGTCTTTGCATCGCTCATGTTGGGCCTCGAAAAGGGATTGTTGGATCCATATAGGATGTGCGCCGTGCTTTTGCACGCGGCAAACCGATGGGCCAAACAGGTCGCCAACATTGCCGGACTTTCCCAACATCGCTGGACTTCATTGGCGCTGGCGGGTCTCACTGCCTAGATTAAGAACAAGGTCGCTTGCTCAGAAGAACCAGAAGAGGTGCCGGATGTCCGACAAACCGTCCTCCTTGCCTTTGAGCCGGCGTCAGGCGCTCGGCCTCATTGCCGCCAGCGCGGGCGGCGGCGTCTTTCTGCCGGGCATCGCGATGGCTCAGCAGGCCTCGCCCTATGCCGGGCTTGCCCTGTTCGATAGCGGTGCCGGCGTCTGCGCGATCACGCCGGAAGCGACCGAGGGGCCGTTCTATTTCGACCCGAAGCTCGAACGCGCCGATATCACCGAAGGCAAAGCGGGCATTGGCCTCAATGTGCGGCTGCAGGTCGTCGACGCGGCCTGCCGGCCGCTTGCCGGCGCGCGCGTCGACATCTGGCATTGCGACGCGCAAGGCCATTATTCGGGCTATCCGGGACAAGGCGACGGCCAGGATGTCGATACGTCAGGCCAGAGTTTTCTGCGCGGCTGGCAGAAGGCGGATGACACCGGCATCGTCTCGTTCACCACCATCTATCCCGGCTGGTATCGCGGCCGCACCACCCACATCCACTTCAAGGTCTTTCCCGATGACAATTCGGTGATGACCGGCCAGCTGTTTTTCCCCGACAGCCTGAGCGAGCAGATATTCACCACTGTCGCGCCCTACACCGATCGGTCCGGCAGGCGGGATACGCCGAATGCCAGGGACGGTATCGCGCGGCGCGCCGGGCCGCTGTCGCAGGCGGCGCTGCGCGAGGTGGCGGACGCCTATCAGGCCCTGAGTATCGTCGCAGTAAAGGCTGCATGAGTCCCGTTTCGCGTGTGCGTCGCTCCTGCGGAAAGCTTCCACCTGCACTGAAAAGTCGTTTGTCATCTAACTGAAATAAACTTCTGGCATTAGCCACGGCGGGCATCGCATTGCTTGCCGGCAAAGCTATTTTGCAAAGCCGGATCTGTTTGATCGTCGATTGCCAACCGGGCGGCTGCCGCTATGCTGTCCGCACCGGTTCGGCCCGAAGAGGGATGACCATGGCCAAGGCGGACAAGACTGCGACAATGAGCCGGCTGCATTCGGCGGCGCGGCTGGCGCGTACGGCACTCGCCGCGCGGCTTCTGACCCACGGCTTCTACGCCGGCCAGGACCAGATCATGCTGGCGCTCGACCGTGAGGACGGGCAGACGCCCGGCAATCTCGCCGGCCGCCTCGGTGTGCGCCCGCCGACCATCACCAAGACGATCAACCGGCTGCAGGCCCAGGGCTTTCTGGAAAAGCGCGCTTCTTCCGCCGATGCCCGACAGGCCCACATCTTCCTGACCGACACCGGCCGCGAAATCATCCACGCCATCGAGAAATCGGTGAAAAAGACCGAGAAGCAGGCGCTGAAGGGTCTCGATAAAAGGGACCAGAAGGCGTTGTTCAAGCTGCTCGCCCGCGTCGAGGCGAACCTCTCGAACGGCGAGATGGTTCTCGTCGATGATGAGATCGACGCCGACGAATGATCCGCGGCTGACGCCATCAGGCTGCGGCTGCCGACGATCCATGGACCAATGCCGACCAGCGGCCCGGCGTGACACCGAACGCCTTCTTGAAGTGCCTGTTAAAATGACTTTGGTCGCTGAAACCGGCCGCTATCGCGATGTGCGCCAATGGCTCGCTCGCCTCGATCATGCGGCGTGCTCGTTGAAGCCGGCGCATCAAGTGAAAGCGATGCGGGCTGGTGGAGAAGGCGGCACGGAAATGCCGCGATAGTGCATAGCGATCCAGCCCGGTAATCGCCTCCAGCTCTTCGGAACGGACGATACGGAAAACATTTTCTTCCAGATAGTCGCGTGCCAGGCTGGCAGCCCGCCATGCTGTCCTTGGGATCGGTTTCGCCTGCAGCCCTGCATGCCGTGCCAAGCTTTGCATCAATTGCGCAATGAAGTCGGCGACAAAGAGGTCGTCCAGCTTCTGGTCCAACGGCCCCAGCGCCGAAAGCAGCCTCGTGCGGAAAACAGGATCCGTCACCACGGCATTCCTGACGAAGGGCAGCGATGCGCCTATCGTATCGAGGCAGTCCAGCACGATGGACGGCTCCAGATAAAGCATCCTGTAACGCAAACCGTCTTCGGTGCCGGCGCCGCCGTCGTGCAATTCGTCGGGATGGAGCACGATAATCTGGCCGGGCAGGCTGTGATGCGTCGCGCCGCGATAACGGAAGGTCTGGACGCCATGCAGCGTCACGCCGATGGCGTAGGTATCATGACGATGGAGATCGAACGCGCTGCCGTGGAACCGGGCCTCGATACGCTCCATTCCGACGCAATCGGGGGCCGAGATGACACAGTTCTCAGCCGCGTCAACGCACAAACGTCCAAGACCCTGAAAGGCCTCGCCATCTAGACCGTGTGACATCGCTTCATTTCACAAACTTGAATGGTAAATGTCTCATGTTCGACACGAAATTTGCAATCGTGCTGCAGGACGACCTTCCCGTCTGGCAAAAGCTCAATGTCACCGCCTTCCTGACCAGCGGCATTGTCGCGCAGTATAGCGACATCATCGGCGAACCCTATCGCGACCGCGCCGGCAATATCTACAATCCGCTCTCGATCCAGCCGGTCATCGTGCTTTCGGCCGATCGCCCGACGCTCAGTGCGATCCACCGGCGGGCGCTGGAGCGCGGTGTGACGACCTCGCTCTACGTCGACGAGATGTTTTCGACCGGCCACGACGCGGCGAACCGCGCCGTCTTTGCCGAATTCGCACCCGACGACGCCAAGGTCGTCGGTATCGCGCTGCGCGCCGAAAAGAAGCTTGTCGACAAGATCACCAAGGGCGCCCGCATGCATCCCTAGTGCATGTCGCCCAAAAGTGCGTAGCGGTTTTGGGATGACGACATGCAGAAAGACCAAGCCTGTGGCGGCTGATTCATCCTTCTGATGCTTAGCGTGTTCGGCGCCGTCTGCCATTGGCACCTGGTGCGGGCTATCGTCTCGGTATTCGCAAATCATTGGGATGATCATTGCCGGCTGGATTGTCTTCAACCAGTTCCCGACCGCTGGACGCTCGTCGGCGCTGCCGTCATCGTCGCCAGCGGCCTTTATAACGTTCATCGCGAGCACCGGCTTCGTGTACAAAAAAACTTTGATTTGTTCCGGAAGGGTGGCATAAGGCCGCGTTTAAACTGTTTAGATCATGATCCCGAAAAGTGGGAATCCGGTTTTCGCTGGAGATCATGGATCGGCTCTAGATCGTCGGGGGAGCGCAAGGCGCTGGCACAGAAGATTAAGCTTTCGACGATCGCGGATGCGCTCGGCGTGTCCACGGCCACGGTCTCGCTGGCCCTGCGTGACAGTCCGCTGGTTGCCGGCGGCACCCGCGACCGCATCAAGGAACATGCCCGCGCCATCGGCTATATCTACAATCGCCGCGCCGCCAGCCTGCGCACCTCGCGTTCGGGCATCGTCGGCGTCGTCGTTCACGACATCATGAACCCGTTCTTCGCCGAGATACTGCGCTCGATCGAAAGCGAGCTCGATCGCAGCCGGCAGACCTTCATCCTGTCGAACCACTACGACCAGCTCGAAAAGCAGCGCACCTTCATCGACACGCTTTTGCAGCTCGGCGCCGACGGCGTCATCATGTCGCCGGCCATCGGCACGCCGCCCGAAGACATCTTGATGGCCGAGGAAAACGGCCTGCCGGCGGTGCTGATCGCACGCACCGTCGAAGGCGCCGACGTGCCGGTGTTTCGCGGCGACGATGCCTACGGCACCGGGCTTGCCACCAACCATCTGATCTCGCTCGGCCACAAGCGCATCGCCATGGTCGGCGGCACCGACCAGACCTCGACCGGCCGCGACCGCTACCAGGGCTATGTCAACGCGATGGAGGCGGCCGGGCTGGAGGTCAGGCCATCCTGGCGCATTGCCGGCCCGCGCACCAAACAGGCCGGTTTCGAAGCGGCGGGGCAGTTCTTGGCATTGAAGGACAAGCCGACCGCCGCCTGCTGCTGGAATGACCTCGTCGCCATCGGCCTGATGAACGGCATCGCGCGCGCCGGGCTCGTGCCGGGCATTGACATCTCCGTCACCGGCTATGACGATCTCGAGGAGGCGGCGATCGCAACGCCGGCGCTGACCACCGTGTGGAACGGCCAGCGTGAAGTCGGCCGCCGCGCCGCCAGCGCACTGCTCGACAAGCTCAACGGGCAGATGGTGCGGCCGTCGCAGGAACTGATCAAGCCGGAACTGCATGTGCGTCAGTCGACCGGCAAACCGGTGGAACGTGCATGACAAGAGCCGAACAGCAGCAAGCAGTCGCCATTCTGGTGCCGGGCCAATTCAACGACCATGCGGTCGGCCGCATCGACAGGACGTTCAATCGCGTGTGGATCGAACGGCCCGATGCGTCGCTGGTCACCGACGAGTTGCGCCGGTCGGTGCGCGGCATTGCCGCCTTTGGCGGGATCAATGCAGCTCTCATCGACGCACTGCCGAATCTCGAGATCATCGCCAATTTCGGCGTCGGCTATGATTCGGTCGACGCCCGTCACGCCGCACAGCGCGGTGTCATGGTCACCAACACGCCTGACGTGCTGACCGAGGAGGTCGCGGACACGGCTCTCGGCCTGCTGATCAACACCATCCGCGAGTTGCCGCGCGCCGAGACCTGGCTGCGCGACGGCAGTTGGGCGCGCGACGGCAACTATCGCTTGAGCCGGCTGACCTTGCGCGGCCGTCGTGTCGGTATTTTCGGCATGGGCCGCATCGGCCTTGCCATTGCGCGCCGGCTGGAGGCCTTCGGGCTGCCGATCGCCTATCACAACCGGCGCCAGGTCGAAGGCCTGTCCTATGAATACCACGGCACGCTGAAAGGCCTCGCCGAGGCGGTAGATACGCTGATCTCGGTGGCGCCCGGCGGCGCCTCGACGGAAAAGGCGGTCAATGCCGAGATACTGTCGGCGCTCGGCCCGAATGGCGTCTTCGTCAATATCGGCCGCGGCAGCACGGTGGACGAGGCAGCACTTGCGGCAGCCCTGGCCAATGGCACCATCGCCGCTGCCGGGCTCGACGTCTTCGCCGACGAGCCGAACGTGCCGCCAGCGCTGCTCGCCGCTCCCAACACATCGCTTTTGCCGCATGTCGGCTCGGCTTCGGAACATACCCGCCGCGCCATGGCCGATCTGTGCGTCGACAATCTGGTTTCCTGGTTTTCGGAAGGGAGGGCGCTGACGCCGGTGCCGGAAACGGAAAAGGTCAAGGCGCGCAGCTGAGCGGCAAGCTTTCCTATTTGTTAACGTCGGCTTAACGCTTTGAAATCATTTTTTATCTATCGCCAAACACGCGGAGAACGCAGATGAAAGCACTTGCTGCATTGATATCGGTGGCGGCGCTGTTCGGCAGCGTTCACCTGTTTCACGGCGGCAGCGGCGAAGGCCGCACAGCCGATCACTCAACGCAGTCGCCCGGCGATTACAGGCTGGTGGCCAATGGCGACGAAGCGTCCTGCGCGGTCAAGCGCGGCACTGAGGTTGCGCAAGGCCTGTCGCTGTTGACGGTCACTGCGAATTGCCGCCGGGTTTTGCCTGGCATCGAGCGCGCGAAATTCTGGCGTGAGCAGGATGACGGCACGGTCATCTTCAGCGTGAACGGCATCGACCCGATCGTCACGTTCGGCGTCGCCGACGGCGACGGTTATGAATCCTACGCACCAACTCTGCCGCTGCTGTCGCTGGCGGCCAGCAGCGATCGACGTTGACGCCCGACGGCTGAATTATTCCGCGGCAGTGCGCGCGCCGGATTTCGCCGTGGCGTGCAGGCGCACCGCGTCGCCGAAGGCGCGGAAGATCTTTGCCGAGACGCTGTCCGAATTGACCCAGTATTCGGGATGCCATTGGACGCCCACGGCGAAGGCACGGGCGTCCCGCACCGAAACCGCCTCGACCGTGCCGTCGGTGGCGACGGCCTCTATCTGCAACTTCGGGCCGAGCCGGTCGATCGCCTGGCGATGCACCGAGTTGACCATGATGTCGCCCGCCCCGAACACGCCGGCGAGGCAGCTTGCGGGCTTGATCGAAATGGTCTGGCGGATGGCGAAGCGTTCGTCCTGATTGTCGCTCGCCGGTGCGCGATGGTCCAGCGATCCCTCGCGCTCCTGGATTTCTGTGGCCAGCGTGCCGCCCAGCGCCACATTCATCTCCTGGATGCCGCGGCAGATGGCGAGCAGCGGCACGCCGCGCTCCACTGCCTTGCGGATCAGCGGCAGCGTCGTGGCGTCGCGGGCCGGATCGTAGGGGCCGTTGGCCTCGCTGGCATCGCCGCCATAGAGCGTGGGATGCACGTTGGACTTCGAGCCGGTGATCATGACGCCGTCGACTGATGACAGGAGTTCATCGAAATCGAGCCGGTCGCCGAAGGACGGCACCAGCACCGGGAACACGCCGGCGGCCGAAAGCGCCGCCTCCAGATATTGCTGCGGAGCGGCATGCCAGGTGTAGTTGTCGAACTGGCGGACATCGGTCGATATGGCGACTAGCGGCTGCTGCATTTTTGATCCGGGTCCATTCAGTGCAAGGATATGTTCTGCCTTTAAAATAGGCGATCCGACGGCGCTTTGCCATGACAAGTTCGGCATGTCGCATGGGCCACGGAAGGGGCGTTAGACTTAAGTTGCAGGGAGGTGCGTTCGCGCCGCGTTTTTCGCGAAAACGCCGCCGGCAAAACCGGCTCCCATGGCTAGACTCGACTTCTTGCCCGTGTATTGTTTGCCGCGAAGCCGATCCGGGGCACAGAGCATCTCCCGAACGTCGGTCTGTTGATCCAATAGGGAGGACTTCATGGATCGTCGATCATTCATCCGCAAGGCCGGTGTGACCGGTGTCGGCGCTGCGGCGGCTACGGCGGCGCTTGCCGCGCCGGCTATCGCCCAAACCAATCCGAAAGTGACATGGCGCCTGGCGTCGTCCTTCCCGAAATCCCTCGATACGATCTATGGTGGCGCCGAGGTCTTTTCCAAGATGCTTTCGGAGGCGACCGACGGCAACTTCCAGGTCCAGGTCTTCGCTGCCGGTGAACTGGTGCCCGGCCTGCAGGTCGCGGATGCCACCACCGCCGGCACCGTCGAGGCCTGCCATACGGTGGCATATTATTATTGGGGCAAGGACCCGACATGGGCTTTGGGTGCCGCGGTTCCGTTCTCGCTCAACGCGCGCGGCATCAATGCCTGGCATTACCACGGCGGCGGCATCGACCTGTTCAACGAGTTTCTGGCCACGCAGGGCCTTTTTGGCCTGCCCGGTGGCAATACCGGCGTGCAGATGGGCGGCTGGTTCCGCAAGGAAATCAACACCGTCGCCGACCTTTCGGGCCTCAAGATGCGCATCGGTGGCTTTGCCGGCAAAGTGGTGCAAAGGCTCGGCGTCGTGCCGCAGCAGATCGCCGGCGGCGATATCTATCCAGCGCTGGAAAAAGGCACCATCGACGCCGCCGAATGGGTCGGCCCTTATGACGATGAGAAGCTCGGCTTCTACAAGGTCGCGCCCAATTATTATTATCCTGGCTGGTGGGAAGGCGGGCCGACCGTCCATCTGATGTTCAACAAGGCAAAATACGAGGAGCTTTCGCCGGCCTACAAGGCGCTGGTGCGCACCGCGGCGCAGGCCGCCGACGCCAACATGCTGCAGAAATACGACTTTCTGAATCCGGCGGCCGTGAGGCGGCTGGTGTCCGCGGGCGCCAAATTGCGCCCGTTCAGCCCGGAAATCTTGGCAGCCTGCTCCGAAAAGGCGAACGAGGTCTATGCCGAGATGGAAGCTTCGAACGCGCCGTTCAAGAAGATATGGGACTCGATCAAGGCCTTCCGCAAGGAGCACTATCTCTGGGCGCAGGTGGCCGAGTACAATTACGACACCTTCATGATGGTCCAGCAGCGCACCGGCAAGCTCTGACAACAGTTACGGCGCCACGCGCTCTTCGGACACGTGGCGCCGTCACATTTCGATTTGCCTGATCAGCGCGGCACCACCAGCACCTTGACTTCGCCTGGCGCAGGCGGATTGGCGATCACCGCAGCCGCCTCCTCCAGCGTCACCTGCCGTGAGATGAGCTTGTCGATCTCGATCGCACCCGAGGCGATGAGATCGGCGGCCCGGCGATGCGTAAACGGATTGAGGAACGAGCCGAGCACCTTCAATTCCCGGAACAACAGGTTGAAAGGCTCGAACTCGGCCTTCATGCCTTGAGGTGTCACGCCGACGACGACCACCGTACCGCCGGCTTTGGCCAGCCGCATCGATTGTTCGACCGTCTCTCTTACGCCGGCACATTCGAACACCACATCGACGCCGCCCGGCATGAGGCCCGACGGACCGAAGACCGTGTCGATGATATCGCAAGCGCTGGGGTCGACCGTCACCGTTGCGCCCAATTCTCCTGCAAGGGCGCGCCGCGAGGCCTGGCGCGTCGACAGGATGATTGTCGTCGCGCCGGCAAGCCTCGCCAGTTGCACGGTGAGCAGGCCGATCACCCCGCCGCCAAGCACGGCGACCGAGGAGCCGGGTCTGATCTGCGCCAGGTCCACGCCATGCAGGCAGCAGCCAAGCGGCTCGCAGAACGCGCCATGCGTCGGCCTCAGGTCTTTCGGAAGGAGAATGGCCTGCTTCTGAGGCAGCACGACATATTCGGCGAAGCCGCCGTCGCGGCGGATGCCGATGGCAACTAGATTATGGCAGAGATTGATGCGACCCGCGTGGCAGTGCGGGCAGTGCCCGCAGGCGATGTTGGGATCGCCGGTAACGCGATCGCCGACCGAAAAGCCGGACACAGCGGTTCCAGTCGCCTCGACGATCCCGGAGAATTCATGTCCGAGCGTCACCGGCGGCGTACAGGGAAATTCGCCATGGAAAAGATGCCGGTCGGTGCCGCAGACGCCGCATGCCTCGATCCGCACCAGGAGATCGTCCGGTCCGGCGGACGGTTTGCCGACCTCGCGCAGGGCAATGCTGCCCACGCCCTCCAGCCGCACCGCTTTCATCTTTGTTACGCCTCCGGCATCAATTGAAACTCGGTGGTTGGGACAGATCGGGTGCTGGCGCTGCTGGCTTGGCAGGCGGCGTTTCACCGAAATTCGGCGGTTGCGACAGATCCGGTGCAGGCGCGGTCGGCGCCGTGCCGCCATCCGCCGGCGGTGCGCCGAGCGGCGACAAGCTCGGCGTTTCCGGCACCTGATAATCGATCGTGCCTGGGTCCACTGCCGTGCCCTTGTAGTGCATCACCATCTGCGGGAAGGCGATGGTCAGGCCGATCATGATGACCTGGATGCAAACGAAGGGAACCGCGCCCCAATAGATCTGGCCGGTGGTCACCGGCGCGATCTTCTTGCCGGTGAGGCGATCGAGATAGGGCACGCGGGCGGCGACCGAACGCAGATAGAACAGTGCGAAGCCGAAGGGTGGATGCATGAAGCTGGTCTGCATGTTGACGCCGAGCAGCACGCCGAACCAGATCAGGTCGATCCCGAGCTTGTCGGCGGCCGGCGCCAAAAGCGGCACGATGATGAAGGCGAGCTCGAAAAAATCGAGGAAGAAGGCGAGCAAGAAGACGAGGATGTTGACGCCGATCAGGAACCCGACTTCGCCGCCCGGCAACGATGTCAGGAGGTGTTCAACCCAGATATGGCCGTTGACGCCGTAGAAGGTGAGCGAGAACACCCGCGCCCCGATCAGGATGAACAGCACGAAGGACGACAGCCGCGTCGTCGACGCCAGTGCCTGCTTGATCACGTCCAGCGACAGCCGCCCCTTCATTGCCGCCATGATCAGCGCGCCGACAGCGCCCATGGCGCCGCCCTCGGTCGGTGTGGCGATGCCCAGGAAGATGGTGCCCAACACCAGGAAGATCAGCGCCAGCGGCGGGATCAGCACGATGATCACCTGCTGCGCCAGCCGCGACATCATGTTGATCTTCAGGCGCTGGTCGGCGATTGCCACGACGTAGATGAGGATCACGCCGATGGTGGCACCGAGAATGTCGGCGTTTTGGCCCTGCGATGGCGCAAGATAGCGATACGCCGCGTAGGAAACCACGACTGCCGCCAACACTGCGAACAGCAGCGACAGGACACCGTGGCCGAGCGTGCGGGCCTCCAGCGGCAGCGCCGGCATCGACTTCGGCCGGACGATCGACATGATCACGATGTACGTCGTGTAAAGGCCGGTCAGAACCAGCCCCGGGATCAGCGCGCCCGCATACATGTCGCCGACCGAGCGGCCGAGCTGGTCGGCCAGAACGATAAGCACCAGCGAGGGCGGAATGATCTGGGCGAGCGTGCCCGATGCGGCGATGACGCCGGACGCTACACGGCGGTCATAGCCGTAGCGCAGCATGATCGGCAGCGAGATCAGGCCCATGGCGATGACGGAGGCAGCCACCACCCCCGTGGTTGCGGCAAGCAGCGCGCCGACGAAGATCACAGCATAGGCGAGACCGCCGCGGATCGGCCCGAACAATTGGCCGATCGTGTCGAGCAGGTCTTCGGCCATGCCCGATCGCTCGAGCACGATGCCCATGAAGGTGAAGAACGGGATGGCCAGCAGCGTGTCGTTCGACATCACCCGGCTGCCGTAGAAATTGTCCGGCAGCGCGTGCAGCAGCGGCCAGGCGAGATTGATCGAGCCGCCCGAATAGGGTGACAGCACAACCCCGATGAAGAAGAACAGCAGGCCGTTGGCGGCGAGTGAGAAGGCGACCGGGTAGCCGATCAGCAGGAAGATGACCAGCGAGGCGAACATGATCGGCGCCATGTTCTGGGCGATGAACTCGATCACGAGCGCACCTCTTCGGCGAGCGCCTTCGCTTCGAGCTCGGCCTGCTCATGCACCGATATGAACGGCGTCGGATCGTCCATGTCGCCGCGCATGATGGCGATCTTCTTGATGATCTCGGAGATGCCCTGGAGCGCGAGCAGGAAAAAGCCGGCCAGCAGGATTGCCTTTGCAGGCCAGATGATCAGCCCGCCGGAATTGTTCGACATTTCGCCACTGCGAAACGACAGCGACACATAGGGAACGAAATAGATCACCATCAGCGTCACGAACGGCATCAGGAAAAAAAGGTGACCGAGAAGGTCTATCCAGTGCTGCACGCGGCGCGAGAACATGCCGTAGACAATGTCGATACGGATATGGTCGTTCTGCTTCAGCGTGTAGGCGGCGGCCAGCATGAATGCGGCGCCGAACAGATACCACTGCAGTTCCAGCCAGGCGTTCGACGACATGTCGAACGTCTTGCGGATGACGGCATTGGCGGCGCTGACCAGGATTGCCAGCAGGATCAGCCACGACACCCATTTGCCGATGAATTCGTTCACCCGGTCAATGGTTCTGGATAGAGCGAGCAGCCCTGCCATGCATTCCTCCCTTTACGCATCGGCCCGAAAATCGGTGTCGATTTTCGGAAAGCACGATGCATGACTCAAAGTATCAGCGGCGCGCCAATTCCCGCTTGTTTTTCCGCCGCCTCGATGTGGCCCAACGGTATGCCGTGCGTGGCCCGGCGGGTCAACACAGGGCAGACCGACTAAAACAATCTTGTGAGGTGAGGAAGGGGCTTTTGAGATGAGGAAGGGAGCGAAACAGCCGGCTGACCCGGCGCATGACCCCGAAAATCGGAATCGATTTTCGGGGTCATGCGCAAAATCAAAGTGCTACAACGCCTTTTCGCGTCCGAGAGGACGCGCGCGCTGTAGACGTCTTGCAACCAAAGTCTACCCAGGCTTGGTACAGTCAGGCGATCTTGCCCTGATCGCGGCCGGTGCCGATCAGCACCAGCATGGCGACGAGGAACAGATACATCCAGCCATCGCGCCATTCGAGCGGAAAATAGCCGGCCCACAGCGATTCGGCCATGCCGAAAGCGGCGGCGCCAAGTGCTGCCCGCAACGGCGAGAGATAGCCGCCCACCGCCGTCACAAACAGGATTTTCAGCCCGTAGACCAACCCTGTGCCGAAGCTGATGTTGCCGTAGTAGAAGGCGGCGAGCACGCCGGCCAGTGCCGCGCAAAGGCCGCCGAAAAGCACCGCACGCCGAAGCACCGCGCGAACATCGACGCCGCACATCGCTGCCGCCCTGGGATCGTCGGACACGGCGCGCCAGCGCCGACCGAAGCTTGATTGGGCGAACGCCCAGGCGGCGAGCCCGATAGTTGCCGCGACGACAGCGCAGTCGAGCAACTGGATGAGCGTCAGCGTGGCATTGAAATTGGCCCCCCGCGCAAAAATGATGGGCTGGGCCAGCATTGGCGGCAGCCACAGATCATGGGTGTCGGCGGCGATACGGCTGGCTTCCGACAGGGCCAGCAATATGCCGAGCGTCGTCACCACGATGGCGTTGGGCGAGCGGTCGGCCAACGGTTCGAAGATGCTTCGCGACAAGACACGGCTGAGCAGCGCCGCATAAAGGAACGCCGCAGCTACGCCGAGCGCGACCGATGCAAACAGCGTCAGCCACAGCGCCTGATAGCCGAACGCCGCGGTGAGGATCATCGTATGCCCGCAAAAGGCGAACAGCGCCCCATAGGCAAGATTGGTGCGGTGCAGGATGCCGTTGGTCAGCACGTAGCCGAAGGCAAGCAATGCGTAGAGCGCGCCCGAATGCAGCCCGTTCAGAACCTGCTGGAAGAAATAGAGCATGCAATGTCCTCGATGCATGCCCCCGCATTCGGGGCGCAGCGGTTTGGGACGAACGACATTCTCAAGACAAGGCAATGGCGATCGCCTCCGTGACGAGCGTTGCACCCGGAATCTAACTTGTCAAATGCGTTTTATCGGTTAGATTCGCCATATGGCAGTATCCTGGACTCCGCACCGCTTCACCGGTGGCATGCTTGCGCTCGACACGGCGAACACCGTCGTTTTGCGGAACGATCCGGAGAAAACCTTCGACCGGCTCAAAGATCCGGCCGAGATCGCCCGCTTTGCCGAAGCGGCGAGCGGCTTTCGCGCCGCCGAGCTCGGCGGCAGGCCGCTCGCAGCGCCGGCGCCTGGAAAGATCGCGCCGGTGGTGCTGTCGATCAGGGAGACGACCGATCGGCTGTTTCGCCGTGCGGTTTCGGAAGGTGCGATCGCCACCGGAGACATGCCTGAATTCCTTGAAGCCTGCGCCGACGGACTCGCCGAAAGCCGCACCGAAATCGGGAGGCCCGGAAAACCGTTCGGCAATCCGGCGACGCCGATTGCCTTCGAGGCGGCGCTTGCGGTCTCGGCGCTGTCGCTGCTGCGCGGCGACACAATCGCCAGGCTGAGGATATGTCCGAACTGCAGCTGGCTGTTTGTCGACAAAAGCCGCAATTCCAGCCGCCTCTGGTGCGACATGGCGGTGTGCGGCAACCGACAGAAGGCAAACCGATACTATCGCCGCCGGACCGCGGCGAGGGAGGTCACCAATGTCTAAAAGATTTTCGCGCGCGATGATTGTCGTCGCGGCGTTGTTCGCGGTGGCCGCTCTCGGCGCCTGCCGTGACTCCGGCAAGGACCAGCTGTTCGCCATTTCCGGGAAGCTGTTCGAGTTCAACTACCGGCTGGGCATCGCCACCTATGTCATCACCCTCAATCCGCTGCGGCCGGTGGGTGAGGGACAGGTCGCCGTGGTCTTCTTCCAGAACCCGGCCGGTGGTGATCCGATCATCGTCACCCAGAAAATATGGCCGAAGCTGCCGCATGTGACCCTGACCAGCCCGCCGCTCACCTGCGTCGTCAAGGACAAGCCCTATGCGGTGTCGATCCGCATCGAGGATTCCAGCGGCAAATTGCTGCAGAGTTTCGAGACGACACTGACGTCCTCGCTCGACCAGTCGGTCCTGCCCGACCGGCCTCTCATGGTCGGACCAGTCTACGAGCTCAACAAGGACCTGGCCGGCCATGTCGACGGCAAGCTGCCCGGCGAACCGAAGCCCAGTTGCCCAAAGGCTGCATGATGCGTCACCAGCGGCGCACTGACCGCCGCCGGAATTTTCGTGCTCGGCCATCCTCACCGACAGGCGTTTCGTGGCGCCACACGGCCGCGCACGGATCATTTGTTGCGCGCCGTCTGGCACCTTCGATTTTGTTTGACCTCCCCGGCAAGGGAAGAAAGACTGTAGGCACTCGACTCCGACGTTGGCTGCGCTCGAACTGCGGCCTCCGCACAGGAAATGCCTGATGACGCTGCATGATGTCGCGCTCGACGACAAGTTCGACCTGGGAAAGGAGCGCATCTTCCTTTCCGGCGCGCAGGCGGTCATCCGCATGCTGCTGATGCAGCGCGAGCGCGACCGCCGGGCTGGCCTGAACACTGCCGGCTTCGTCTCCGGCTATCGCGGCTCGCCGCTCGGCGGCCTCGACATGCAGCTTTGGAAGGCCAGGAAGCAGCTCGCCCGGTCGGACATCGTCTTTCAGCCCGGCCTCAACGAAGAACTCGCGGCCACGGCATGCTGGGGATCGCAGCAGGCCGAATTGCTGGGCGAGGGCACGCATGATGGCGTCTTTTCTGTCTGGTACGGCAAGGGGCCGGGCGTCGATCGCTCCGGCGACGTGTTCCGCCATGCCAACCTCGCCGGCTCGTCCAGATATGGCGGCGTGCTTGCCCTGATGGGCGACGACCACATGGCCGAATCCTCGACCAACGCGCACGCGACCGAGTTCCTGTTCGTCGACACCATGGTGCCGATCCTCAATCCGGCCGGGGTCCAGGAGATCATCGACTATGGGCTTTACGGCTTTGCCATGTCGCGTTTCGCCGGCACGTGGGCGGCGATCAAATGCGTCAAGGACAACATCGAATCGACGGCTTCGGTCGATGCCGCGCTCGAACGGCTTGATATCGTCACCCCGGACTTCGAGATGCCGCCCGGCGGCCTCAACATCCGCAACGAGATCGACATGCTCGGCCAGGAGGAGCGGCTGCATGAATACAAGCGCGCCGCCGCTTCGGCTTTCATCCATGCCAACGGGCTGAACCGGATCGTCTATTCCGGCGGCGGCAGCCCGAAGCTTGGCATCGTCACCATCGGCAAGAGCTATCTCGACGTCCGCCAGGCGCTGGAAGACATCGGCGTCGACGAAGCCGCCGCCAACCGCATCGGGATCAGGCTGTTCAAGGTCGGCTGCCCGTGGCCGCTCGACCTGCAGCACATAGCGGATTTCGCTCGCGGTCTCGACACCATCGTCGTCGTCGAGGAGAAACGCTCACTGATCGAGGTGCAACTGCGCGAGAACCTTTACGGCACCGCCATGCAGCCGGTCATCGTCGGCAAGAAGGACGAGCGCGGCGACGGGCTGTTCCCGGCCAAGGGCGCGCTCGACCCCAATGACATCGCAATCGCGCTCGGCGAGAGAATCTTGCGAACGATCGGTCCGTCGGACGAAATCGCCGCGCGGGTGGCGAGACTTCGCCAGTTCCAGGCGATGCTCGCCGACACGTCAGACATCGCCTCGCGCACCCCCTTCTTCTGCTCCGGCTGCCCGCACAATTCCTCGACCAAGGTGCCCGACGGCTCGCTCGCCGCCGCCGGCATCGGCTGCCATTTCATGGCGCTGTGGATGGATCGCAACACCGTTGGTTTCACCGCGATGGGCGGTGAGGGCGCGCAATGGGTCGGCCAGGCACCGTTCTCCAAGCGCGATCACATCTTCCAGAATCTCGGCGACGGCACCTATAACCACTCTGGTGCGCTGGCGATCCGCTTCGCGCTGTCGACCGACGCCAACATCACCTACAAGATCCTCTACAACGACGCCGTCGCCATGACCGGCGGCCAGCCGCACGAGGGTGGCCTGACCGTGGACATGATCGCCAGGCAGGTGCGGGCCGAGGGCGTCGAGCGGATCGCCATCGTCACCGACGAGCCGGACAAATATACCGGCAAGGTCGAATTCCCCGCCGGCGCCACCATCCATCACCGCGACGATCTCGACCTCGTCCAGCGCGAATTGCGCGTGGTCAGCGGCATATCCGTGCTGATCTATGACCAGACCTGCGCCGCCGAAAAGCGCCGCCGCCGCAAGCGCGGCACCTTCCCGGATCCCGACAAGCGCGTCTTCATTAACGAACTGGTCTGCGAAGGCTGCGGCGATTGCGGGGTGCAGTCGAATTGCGTGTCGATCCAGCCGGTCGAGACCGAATTCGGCCGCAAGCGCAGGATCGACCAGTCGAGCTGCAACAAGGATTTCTCCTGCATCAACGGCTTCTGCCCGTCCTTCGTTACCGTGCATGGCGCCAAGATCAGGAAGGCCGAGGGTATTGCCGGCACGACCGATCCGCTCGACGGCGTGCCCGCGCCCGCTGAATTCCCGCTCGGCGAACAAGGCTGGGCGGCGATCATCGACGGCGTCGGCGGCACCGGCGTCGTCACCATCGGCGCGGTGCTTGGCATGGCGGCCCATCTCGAAGACAAGGGCTGCGGCATGATCGACATGGCCGGCCTTGCCCAGAAGGGCGGCTCGGTGTTCACCCATGTCCGCATCGCGCGCAGCCCGGACGATATCCATGCCATCCGCGTTTCGGCGGGGAAGGCAGACCTTGTGCTTGGCTGCGACCTTGTCGTGTCGGGCGCCCAAAAGGTGCTCGCTGCGGTGCGCGAGGGCCACACGATCTTCCTCGCCAACACCGCCGAGATCATGCCCGGCGAGTTCACCCGGTCGGCGGATTTCTCGCTGCCTGTCGAGCGGCTGAAAAAGGCGATCCGCACTGCCGCAGGCGATAACAAGGCGCATTTCTTCGATGCCACCCGCACCGCCACCGCGCTGTTCGGCAGTTCGCTCGGCGCCAACATGTTCATGCTCGGCTTCGCCTTCCAGCATGGCGGCTTGCCACTGTCGGCCGAGGCAGTCGAAAAGGCGATCGAGCTCAACGGCCAGGCCGTGGCGATGAACGTCTCAGCCTTCCGCTGGGGCCGCCGCGCCGCCCACCAGCCGGATTTCGTGCGCGGCCTCGTTGCCCAGCCGGGAATGGCTGCACAGAACGCCGCTGTCGCCGAGACGCTGGACGACATCATCGCCCGCCGCGTCGCCTTCCTCACCGGCTATCAGAACGCCGCCTATGCCAAGCGCTACGCCGACAGGCTGGCCGCGCTGCGCAGGGCCGAAGCCAGTGCGGTGCCCGGTTCGACTGCTGTGACCGAAGCCGCAGCGAGGAACCTGTTCAAGCTGATGGCGATCAAGGACGAATACGAGGTGGCAAGGCTCTACACCGATGGCTCCTTCGCCGCTGAGCTGGGGAAGCAGTTCCAGAGCTACGACAAACTCGAATTCCATCTCGCGCCGCCGATCATGGGCAGGCGCGGCAAGGACGGCAAACCGAGGAAGTCGAGTTTCGGTCCCTGGATGATGAAGGGATTCCGCCTGCTGGCAGCGATGAAAGGCTTGCGCGGCATGGTCTTCGACGTGTTCGGCTACAGCACCGAAAGGCATATGGAACGGCAGCTTCTTGCGCAATACGAGGCCGACCTGGAGCTTGTCGCCGGCGCGCTGGCACCGGGCAAGGTCGAGGCCGCGGCAGCACTTGCCTCGGTGCCGGCGCTCATTCGCGGCTATGGTCACGTCAGGCAGGCCAGTGCCGAGAGGGCGGCTGGCGAGCGCCAGAGGTTGCTCGATCGCCTGGCAAAGGCCCCGGTGCGGCCGGAACTCCAGGCCGCCGAGTGATCGATGCGCCTTATCTGAAGAAGCTCAACAGGCTTGACGCAGGCCCCGAGATGGCCCCTCTAAACCTTTCTTAAGGCGGTTGTGACATGACTGCGGTTCGCGCGACACCCGCAAGGTCATGAACATAGATCGACCCGACGACATATCCGAGGACGTATACGTTGGCTTCGTTCGCTCGCTGTTTCGCGACGCAGGCATCTTGCTCGTTGGCGCCTTCACGCAAGGCGCTATGGGCCTGCTCGTGTACTGGAAAACGTCTGCGGCAATCTATCTCGCGCTCGCCATCCTGATGGTTGCCGCTAGCATCGGCCGTTATCTTGCGATCCGGAGGGTCAGTCCCGACACCATCGTCACCTACGAATCCGCGCTTGCCTGGGAACGCTACTACATTGTTGCCGGGACGATTCATGGGTCGGCGGTCGGACTTTTCGCGTTCGTATGCCTCTACGTGGTTCCGGACCTGTTTGGCGAGATTGCAGCGGTGTCGCTGGTGTTGGCAAGCACCATCACCATCGCCGGCCGCAATTTCGGCTCCCGAAGGATGGTCGCCATCCTGTCCGTGTCCGTGGTCGCGCCGATTGCGGTCGGCCTGATGCTGAAGGGCGACGTCTACAACGTCATTCTGGGCCTCTTTGTCATCCCGTTCATGTTCACCATCAACAAGATGGCGCATCTTGTGCGAAAGGTGCTGTTTACAGCAATCAGCGAAGAAAAGAAGGCGAACCGCATCGCCCAGCGCTTCAATCGCGCCCTGAACACCATGTCGCATGGCCTTGTCATGCTCGGCCCCGACGGCCGGGTAGCGGTGGCCAATGCCGAAGCCGCGCATCTGATGTCGCTCAAGTCGCCCGACGCGCTGCTCGGGCGATCGATCCACGGTCTGCTGATGCGCGGCGTTGCCGGCGGCATGCTGGCGCCGAAAGACTGCCGCTACATCGAAGCCCAGCTTACGCGCGCCCTGCGCGAGGGCCGCGATCGCAAGGTTCTCGTCTCGCTTGCGAACGGTCAGCACTATGAGTTCTCGGCGCGCGAAGGCAGCCAGGAACTGGGTGTCATCACCTTCGAGGATGTGACGGCCCGCGTCGAGGCGGAAGACAAGATCCGCTTCATGGCGCGTTACGACAGCCTCACCGGCCTGCCCAACCGCGCCTATTTCCAAGAGCTGATCGGAGAGGCGATGGCATCCGGCGACCTCGAGCGTCTCTGCGGGCTCGCCGTGCTCGACCTCGACGATTTCAAGAGCGTCAACGACACGCTTGGCCACCCGGTCGGCGATGGATTGATCTACGCCGTCGCTGAACGGCTGGCGGCGGTCGCCGGACCAGGCATCACCGTCAGCCGTTTCGGTGGCGACGAGTTCATGATCTTCTTCGACCGCGTCGAGGACGAGACCCATCTGATCAGCCAAATCGACGAGATTTTCATTGACCTGCAGGGCGAGGTCGACGTCGCCGGTCATGGACTGCGCATCCAGGCCAGCGGTGGCGCGGTGCTGTCGCGGGTCAGGGACACCGATGTCGCCGCCATGATCCTCAAGGCGGACCTCGCGCTATACAAGGCCAAGGAACTCGGCAAGAACACTTGGCGGTTATTCCAGGCATCCATGGATGCGGCATTTCGCGACCGTCAGCTGATGAAGGCGGATCTGCGCACTGCGGTGGAAAGCAAGGGGTTGCGGGTGGTCTATCAGCCGATCGTCGCGATGAGCACGATGCGGATCGCCAGTTGCGAGGCGCTGTGTCGTTGGGATCACCCCGATCTCGGACCGATCTCGCCCAGCATCTTCATTCCGCTGGCCGAAGAAATGGGCATCATTTCCGAGATCAGCACCTTTGTCCTGCAGGCGGCATGCGCCGAATGCGTCAAATGGCCCGACCCGACCAGCGTCTCGGTCAACCTTTCGGCCAAGGATTTCCGCAGCAGTGGCATCGTCCAGAAAGTCCGTGAGGCGCTCGCCGGTTCCGGCCTCGCCGCCGGCCGCCTGGAAATCGAAGTCACCGAGACCGCGCTTCTCGACGACAAATCGCTGACGCGTGAGTATATCGAGGAGTTGAAACGGCTTGGCGTGCGCATTGCGCTAGACGACTTCGGCACAGGCTATTCGAGCTTGAGCTATCTCCACAAGCTGCCGCTCGACAAGGTCAAGATTGACCGCTCGTTCCTGATGGACGTCACCCAGAACCCGAGTTCGCTCGCGCTGTTGAAGGGCGTGGTCGAACTGATCAGGGTTCTCGGTCTCAACGTAACTATCGAGGGCGTTGAGACTTACGAGCAGCTCAAGATTCTGACGCATTCTATCAAACCGGATATGGTCCAGGGCTTTTTGTTTGGTTCAGCGCTGACAGCGTCCGGCATCGGAACGATGGCTACCACGGTCTGGCCATTCGCCATCGATAAAAAGCCTGCGGGCAAACGTGCGCTTAGCTGATTTCCGCGCTTCATTTTCGACCAACTCGACCAGACGTGCCGCGCGGCGGCAAGTTAAGGTTAATATTAGGTAAACGACGTCGATTGGATTTCCACCTTTTATGCCGCGACCGCACGCGATAGGTTTGCAGTGAAGATGGCAGAAGGGAATTGTATTGTGGCGGTATCCGAAGGGGTTGTTCATGTGGATGACCGACCGACCGACCTCAGCGGGATGTCTTCCTTCTCGCGCAATGTTTCGACCCTTCTTGAGCGCGTGGAATACAGGCGCTGCGAAAGCGGTGAAGACATGGAGGCGATTTACCGGCTTCGCTACAAGGCTTACCGGCTGAACGGCTTTCTGCCTGAATCCAGCGACCAGATGATGACGGATGCGCTCGACGACACGCCGAACTGTTATCGCTTTGGTGTCTTCGTCGACAATTCCCTTGTGTGTACGCTCCGTATTCATCATCTGACACCGAACGAACCTTACGCGCCCGCAATGACCAGATTCGGCGATCTGCTTCATCCGCGCCTGCTTCGCGGCGAATCCTTCATCAATCCGACGCTTCTGGCAGCCGACCCGGACTTCATATCGATGCATCGTGCCCTGCCTTACGTTACGTTGCGGCTAGCACTTATTGCCAGCATCCGCTTCCACGTGACTGCCTGTCTCGGCGTGATCCGCAAGGAACACACGGCTTTCTACCAGCGGATTTTCGGTGCCGTGCAAGTGGGGCAACCGAGAGACTATCCTCCATTCACCGTTCCCGTGGTACTCTATGACGCGAACTACGAGATCAATTTGGAGCGGGTACTCCAGCGTTTCCCCTTCTTTCGGTCGACGCCGATGGAGCAACGCATGCTGTTTGAGACACCTAGTGCTGGTGAACTCGCGCCGCTGACCATCCTGCCGACCGCCAAATATTTTCGCGAAGCCGCCTGACATTGGCAATTGTGCATCGCGGCCTTGGAGCTTTCAGGTCGCTTCGGCGTTCTGGAAGACGCGCCGGTGGCGCGCGGACGACGTCAATCTGCATCGCTTCGGCGGCAATTTCTATCGAGAGGAACCTGACATGACCATTTCCACGCTCGCACTCACTCCGCTGATCTCGCTGATTGCCGGCGTGCTGATCCTGGTGATGCCGCGGCTCCTCAACTACATCGTCGCGCTCTATCTGATCGTCGTCGGCCTGCTTGGGCTGTTTCCGCAGCTGGCCGGCTGATGTGACAAGCCTCAGCCGCAAGGAAGCGCAAGGCGGCAGCCACGGTCACCTCAGGAACATCCTCCTGCATCCGGCGGCTTCAACTTTCCTGTGAGGCTGTTGTCTCCGGCGATGCGGCAATAGCGCCATTGCCCTCGGCCTGGCTTTTCGCTATGTGCCTGAAAGATGTCTTCGAAGGGGTATTCCTATGGCTGATCACTCGCCGACCGGTCCTGTCGAACTGGGCGCGAAGATGGACTATGCCGAGCACGACCGCACCTATGTCGGATTCCTCAGGCTGGCGAAATACGGATCGCTCTTTTGCCTCGCCGTGCTTCTGGCAATGGCTTTCGGCTTCTTTGCGGGCGGCTTCTTCTCGGGATTTGTCCTGTTCGCACTGATCCTCGCCGTCGGCGCTTTCATTCTCCGGTAAATTCTTCAAAACCCCTTGCCCGTGACATCGCCGGAAATCCGGCCGGCGTCCTGCGCAGACAGGTTCCAGCCGAAAGGATCATGCGGTGGGACAGACGGTTTTCATCCCTCGTGAGCTCGATGCGAACGAGCCGCGCGTTGCTGCCTCGCCCGACACGGTGAAGCGGCTGGCGGGGCTGGGATTCGCCGTGATCGTCGAAAGCGGCGCTGGCACGGCATCGCGCATTCCCGACGAGGAGTTCGCCAAGACCGGCGCTGTGATCGGTAAGGTCGGCGATGTCGCCAAGGCCGATGTGGTGCTGAAGGTTCGCCGGCCTGATGAGGCGGAGCTGAAGGCCTATCGCCCGGGCACTGCCGTCATCGCCATCATGGATCCCTATGGCAACGATCCTGCCGTCGATGCTCTGGCAACTGCCGGCGTCACCGCCTTCTCGATGGAGTTCATGCCGCGCATCACGCGCGCCCAATCCATGGATGTCCTGTCCAGCCAGGCGAACCTCGCCGGCTATCAGGCAGTGATCGACGCGGCTGCCGAATATGACCGAGCGCTGCCGATGATGATGACGGCCGCGGGCACGGTGCCGGCGGCGAAAGCCTTCATCATGGGCGTCGGCGTCGCCGGCCTGCAGGCAATTGCGACGGCAAGACGTCTTGGCGCTGTGGTCACTGCCACCGATGTGCGCCCCGCTGCCAAGGAACAGGTTGCCTCGCTGGGCGCAAAGTTCCTGGCGGTCGAGGATGAGGAGTTCAAGGCGGCCGAGACGGCTGGCGGCTACGCCAAGGAAATGTCTAGGGAATACCAGGCCAAGCAAGCTGCGCTGACCGCCGAGCACATCGCCAAGCAGGACATTGTCATCACCACGGCGCTGATTCCTGGCCGTCCGGCGCCGAAGCTGGTTTCGGCCGCGATGGTCGCCTCGATGAAGCCGGGCTCGGTGATCGTCGATCTCGCGGTCGAACGCGGCGGCAATGTCGAAGGCGCTGTGCCCGGGCAGGTGGTGACCACGGCCAACGGGGTAAAAATCGTCGGCCATCTCAACGTGCCGGGCCGCGTCGCGGCCTCCGCCTCGCTGCTCTATGCCAGGAACCTCTTTGCGTTCCTCGAGACGCTGGTCGACAAGACCACGAAGACGCTGGCCATCAACCGCGACGATGATCTGGTCAAGGCGACGATGCTGACCGATGGCGGCCAGGTCGTGCATCCGGCCTTCGCCGGCAAGCCGGCGGTGATGATCGCCTCGGCTGAACCTGCGAAGCCCGTTGCCGCGAAGAAACCGACTGCGCCAAAGAAAGCTGCCGCACTCAAGAGATCTGCCGCTGCCAAGCCGAAAGGGATCGCGTGATGGACCAGACCTTGCAGAAAGCCCTCGACCAGCTCGACCAGGCGACCGCCGCCGTCCGGCTCGCGGTGCAGGATCTGGCCACCGCTCCAGGCGGCACCGATGCGGCAGCCGACGCCGCGCACGCGCTGTCCGGCGGGGCGATCGATCCGTTCGTCTTCCGCTTCGCTATTTTCGTCTTGGCGATCTTCGTTGGCTATTACGTCGTCTGGTCGGTGACGCCGGCGCTGCATACGCCGCTGATGGCCGTCACCAACGCCATTTCCTCGGTCATCGTCGTCGGCGCGCTGCTTGCCGTCGGCATCTCGGCGTCCGGCATCGCCACCGGCTTCGGTTTCGTCGCGCTGATGCTGGTCTCGGTCAATATCTTCGGCGGCTTTCTCGTCACCCAGCGCATGCTGGCCATGTACAAGAAGAAGGACAGGTAGAGCGACATGAACGCCAACTTCGCCTCCTTCCTCTATCTGGTCTCCGGCATCCTGTTCATCCTGGCGTTGCGCGGCCTGTCGCACCCGACCACCAGCCGCCAGGGCAACATGTACGGCATGATCGGCATGGGCATCGCCATTGTCACCACGCTGGCGCTGGCGACCCCTTCGGCGGGAGGCTTTGGCCTCATCGTGCTCGGTCTGCTGATCGGCGGCTCGGTGGGCGCGGTCACCGCACGGCGCATCGCCATGACCTCGATGCCGCAGCTGGTCGCCGCCTTCCACTCGCTCGTCGGCCTTGCCGCCGTCATGGTGGCGGCTGCCGCCGTCTATGCGCCGGAAAGTTTCGGCATCGGCACGGCAGCCGACATCCACGCCCAGGCGCTGATCGAGATGAGCCTCGGCGTCGCCATCGGCGCCATCACCTTCACCGGCTCGGTCATCGCCTTCCTCAAGCTCGATGGCCGCATGTCGGGCAAGCCGATCATGATCGGCGGCCGTCACTTCATCAACGCGGCCCTCGGCATCGCGCTGATCGTGCTGATCGTGCTGCTGGTCACCACCGAGTCCAAGCTGGTGTTCTGGCTGATCGTTGCGGCATCGCTTGTCCTTGGCGTCCTGCTCATCATCCCGATCGGCGGGGCCGACATGCCGGTGGTCGTCTCGATGCTGAATTCCTATTCGGGTTGGGCGGCTGCGGCACTCGGCTTCACGCTCGGCAATCTGGCGTTGATCATCACCGGCGCGCTGGTCGGCTCGTCCGGCGCGATCCTGTCCTACATCATGTGCAAGGGCATGAACCGGTCATTCATCTCGGTCATCCTCGGCGGCTTCGGCGGCGAGACTTTCGCCACCGCCGACGACGGCATCGAGCGCACGGTCAAGCAGGGTTCGGCCGACGATGCCGCCTATCTGATGATGAACGCGCAGAAAGTCATCATCGTGCCAGGCTACGGCATGGCGGTCGCCCAGGCACAGCACGCGCTGCGCGAGATGGCCGACAAGCTCAAGGCCGCCGGCGTCGACGTCAAATACGCCATTCATCCGGTCGCCGGCCGCATGCCCGGCCACATGAACGTGCTCTTGGCCGAAGCCAACGTGCCTTACGACGAAGTGTTCGAACTCGAGGACATCAACTCCGAATTCGCGCAGGCCGACGTCGCCTATGTCATCGGTGCCAACGACGTCACCAACCCGTCCGCGCGGGACGACAAGAGCTCCCCTATTTTCGGCATGCCGATCCTCGATGTCGACAAGGCCCGCACCTGCCTGTTCGTCAAGCGCTCGCTCGGCTCCGGCTATGCCGGCATCGACAACACGCTGTTCTACAAGGACGGTACCATGATGCTGCTCGGCGACGCCAAGAAGATGACCGAAGAGATCGTCAAGGCCTTGGACCACTGATCCGGGTTAGCGGCGCCGGTACACCGCCAGTTGCTCGAAACCAAAAGTCTGGCTCCGCGCCGGGCTGTTTCTTGGCCCTGAGCATCCGGCCTGGAGCGTCTTTGCTCTCACCCCGGTTTCAGAGCTACGATGGGCAAATTCTGTTCCGGGATTTGTCACCAACGGAGGCACTGGTGTCCGACCCTCATCCTGTTGCGTCGCCGGCCAAGACCAGTCCGCCGGCCTCCGGAAAGGCCCCGCGCAAGCTCAGCCAGGCCGTGGTGATCGTGCATGGCATGGGCGAACAGCGGCCCATGGGCACGCTGAGGGAATTTGTTCAGGCGGTCTGGAGTCATGATCCCGCCCGCGCGCCGTTTTATGCCCGTGTCACTGATCCGGCCGACCCCGACGGCGAGAAGATCAACCAGAGCTGGATCACGCCTGACAGCCGGACGAACTCGCACGAGCTTCGCCGGATCACCACCCCTTACGATATCGATGGCCGCCGCACCGACTTCTACGAGCTTTACTGGGCCGACATTACGCAGGGCACAACGCGGGGCCGGCTTGCGGCCTGGGTAACGAATCTGCTTTGGCGCAAGCCCGCCGACATCCCGCGCGATGCCCGCGGGCTGTATGTCGTCACGCTTCTGGCCGTCACAATAGTCCTGTGCGCAGCGCTCCTGCTCGCGACGTCGGCATCGCAAGGGTATATTTCCTGGACCACGGGTACGCTCGTCACGATCCTGGCTTCGTTCGTCATCTGGTTGGTGGACCGGTTTGGCCTTCCTTATTTCGGCGACGTGGCCGCCTATGTACGTGCTGAAGCGGCAACGGTCGAGAAGCGCGCGCTTGTCCGCGACCGTGGTCTGACGCTGCTGAGGCGTCTCATGATGGACGATGGCTACGATCGGATCGTGCTGGTCTCACACAGCCTGGGATCGATCATCGCCTATGATCTGCTGCAGATATTGTGGGCCGATTTCAGGCCCCGAAAGCTGGAAGCCGTCCGCGACAAGGCGAGACTGAAAGCGATCCGCGCCGTCGACGAGGCCACGCTCCACGCCGATGGTTCTGCGTGGCCCGACGGCTTGGATGATTTTTCCGGATTCCGCCGCGCCCAATGGGAGCTCTATCGGCAGCTTCGCACCAGGGACGCCGATCATCCATTGCCATGGAAGATCAGCGATTTCGTCACGCTCGGCAGTCCGCTGACCCACAGCGAATTTCTGGTGACCTACAACCTCGCCGAATTCAGGCGCGGCATCGCTGAGCGGCTGTTCTCGGCATGTCCGCCGATTGCCGAGACGGCGGCCGGTGGAACCGTCCTCTATCAGGAAGGGCGCAGCCGTTCGGGCAAACCACAGCGGGCGGTGCATCATGGTGCAGTGTTTGCTGCGACGCGTTGGACCAACATCTTCGACAGGGGCAATGGCTGGCTGACGGGCGACCCGATCTCCGGGCCGATGGCGGAAAACTTCGGCCCCGGCGTGGACAACATCCAGGTCGAGCTGTGCGGTTCGCTTGGCCGCATCTTCACGCACACGCTCTACTGGTCGCTGAAGACGACCGGCGTCGAGGTCGCCGCAGCCGCCGGCACGCCGCCGCGCTCGCATATTGGCGTGCTGCGCGACGCCGTCGACCTCGGTCGCAAACTGGAGCCAAGTCAGGCGGTGCCGACGATAGGCCGCACAGAAACGACCTGAAGCATAAAAAACGCGCGCCGGGAGCACGCCAACACCTCAAATACCCTGATTGATTGGGCCTCAGATATCCAGATTGGCGACCGACAGCGCATTGTCCTGGATGAACTCGCGTCTAGGCTCAACTTCGTCGCCCATCAGCCGTGAGAATAGACTGTCCGCATCGGTGGCATCGGTGACCTTGACCTGCAGCAGCGAGCGCACATTCGGGTCGAGCGTGGTTTCCCAGAGCTGTTCGGCGTTCATCTCGCCGAGGCCCTTGTAGCGCTGCATGGTCAGGCCCTTGCGACCGGTGGCAAACACGGCGTTGAGCAGCGCCAGCGGTCCCGAGATGGTTTCCGACACATCCTTGCGGCGCAGCAGCGGCGGCTCGCCATAGACTTCCGCGAGGCGCGGCGCATAGCGGTCGAGCTGGCGGGCGTCGGCCGAATTGATCAGCGCGAGATCGAGATGCGCGAACTCCTTGACGCTGCGCACTGTGCGCTCGAACACATAGCCGCCGATGCCTTCGTTCGAGGTCGACATGCGGCCGGTCCAGCCGCGTTCGGTGTCCTCGGCAATGATGTCGAGGCGCCGGGCGACACGCTCAGCCATGGCGTTGGCCCGGCCGAGATCGGCGAACAACTCAGGGTTGAGTGCGCCGGCGATCGCCGCCTGCTCGACCACGCCCCGGTTATAGCGCGTGTGCAGCCCGTTGATGAGCTGGCGCACCGCCAGCGCATCGTCGATGGCGCTGCGCAGGTCCTGTCCGGCCCGCACCTCGCCGGTGCTGAGCGCAAGCGACGCCTCCTCCAGCCCCGAGCCGATCAGGAATTCCTCGAAGGCGCTTTCGTCCTTGAGGTATTGCGAACTCTTGCCGCGCGTCACCTTGTAGAGCGGCGGCTGGGCGATATAGAGATGGCCGCGCTCGATCAGTTCCGGCATCTGCCGGAAGAAGAAGGTGAGCAGCAAGGTGCGGATGTGGGCGCCATCGACGTCGGCGTCGGTCATCAGGATGATCTTGTGATAGCGCAATTTGTCGGCGTTGAACTCGTCCTTGCCGATCGAGGTGCCGAGCGCGGTGATCAGCGTACCTATCATGTCGGAGCCGAGCATGCGATCGAAGCGGGCCCGCTCGACATTGAGGATCTTGCCGCGCAGCGGAAGTATGGCCTGGTTCTGGCGCGAACGGCCGCCCTTGGCCGAGCCGCCGGCGCTGTCGCCCTCGACGATGAAGATTTCGGACTTCGCCGGATCGCGTTCCTGACAGTCGGCCAGCTTGCCGGGCAGCGAGGTGACGCCGAGCGAGCTCTTGCGGGTGATGTCGCGCGCCTTGCGCGCGGCTTCGCGCGCCGCTGCCGCCTGGATGACCTTGTCGATGACCACCTTGCCCTCGGTCGGGTGCTCTTCGAGCCAGGTGCCGAGCGCTTCGTTGACGAGTCCTTCCACCACCGGGCGAACTTCGGACGAGACCAGCTTGTCCTTGGTCTGCGACGAGAATTTCGGATCGGGAACCTTGACCGACAACACCGCCGTCAGCCCCTCGCGGCAATCGTCGCCGATCAGCGCCACCTTCTCCTTCTTGGTGAGGCCCGAGGATTCGCCATAGCCGGTTATCTGGCGCGTCAGCGCGCCGCGGAAACCGGCAAGATGCGTGCCGCCGTCGCGCTGCGGAATGTTGTTGGTGAAGGCCAGCACGTTCTCGTGGTAGCTGTCGTTCCACCACATGGCGACTTCGACGGTGATGCCGTCGCGCTCGGCTTTGATCGCAATCGGCTTGTCGATCAGCGGTTTCTTGACGCGATCGAGAAATTTGACGAACTCCTCCAGTCCGCCATCATAGTGCAACTCATGACGCACGACGTCGGCATGGCGGGCATCGGTCAGAATGATGCGCACTCCGGAATTCAGGAAGGCGAGTTCGCGCAGCCGGTGCTCCAGCGTGCCGAAGTCGAATTCGACCATTGTGAACGTTTCGGCCGACGGAAAGAACGTGATCTCGCTGCCGCTGCGTCCGTCATAGGTGCCGGCAACCTTGCGCTGTTCGTAGGTGCCGGTGACCCTTAGCGGCGCGTCGGAATTGCCGTGCGTGAAGCTCATCTCGTAGATCTGGCCGTTACGGCGGATCTTCAGCTTCAGCCAGGCCGAAAGCGCATTGACCACCGAGACGCCGACGCCGTGCAGGCCGCCAGACACCTTGTAGGAATTCTGGTCGAACTTGCCGCCGGCATGCAGCTGCGTCATGATCACTTCGGCCGCCGAGATGCCTTCGCCGGTGTGGATATCGGTCGGAATGCCGCGGCCATTGTCGATGACCGTCACCGAACCGTCGGGGTTGAGCGTCACGGTGACGAGGTCGGCATGGCCGGCCAGCGCCTCGTCGATGGCGTTGTCGACGACCTCGTAGACCATGTGATGCAGGCCCGAGCCGTCGTCGGTATCGCCGATATACATGCCAGGCCGCTTGCGGACGGCGTCCAACCCCTTCAAAACTTTGATGGAATCGGCGCCGTACTCGGCCTCAGCGCCGTTGGCGTTGTCGATCTGATCGCTCATGAAAACCTGTCTGATTGATGCCGCACATCCAGCGCAAAAAACCGGCTCCGAATCGCGCGTCCTTGATGTCCAAGATATAGGTGCAAAAGGCGGTTTTTCCAAGATTTGCAAGCATTTCCGAATGGAAGAAGAGCGCGCCTGACCGGCCAGGGCATCGGACCCAAAAAGTGGAGCCGGACTTGGAACAGAGCGGCGGCAACAACAGAGGGCCGACCTGTTCCGACGATCAGGCACTTTCCAGTGCCCGGTCACATTCCGGAGAGCCGGCGACATGGACGCTTGCCTTGCCAGCCACTACATTGAGGTGACCAGCGGAGCACGCCATGGACAGTCAGCCCGCCCCCTTCGTCCCGCCGGCGCCGAAGCCGCGTACGTCGCCGCCGTCGACGCTCGAGATGATCCGCATCGTCTATCGCAACCCGCTCGAACTGTGGGGCGAGCCGACCTACAACCAGCCCTGGATATCGGTGACCGGCATCGGCGGGCCGCTGGTCATCGCCAACGACCCCGGCCTCATTCGCCACGTGCTGGTCGACAATGCCAAAAATTACAAGATGGCGACGGTGCGCCAGATGATCCTGCGGCCGATCCTGCGCGACGGCCTGCTGACCGCCGAGGGTGAGGTCTGGAGGCGCTCGCGCAAGGCGATGGCGCCGGTGTTCACGCCGCGCCACATATTTGGTTTTGCCGAGCCGATGCTGAGGCGCACGCGGGAGTTCGTCACGCGCTATGAGGGCGGCGGCACGTCGGACATCGCCCACGACATGACGCTGCTTACTTTTGATATCTTGGCCGAGACGCTGTTTTCCGGCGAGATATCAGGCGAGCCGGGCAGCTTCGCCAAGGAGATCGACCGACTGTTCGAGACCATGGGCCGGGTTGATCCGCTCGACCTGTTGCGGGCGCCCGACTGGCTGCCGCGCCTGACCCGCATCCGCGGCCGCAAGACCATGGCTTATTTCCGCAAGATCGTAACCGACACAGTCAAGATGCGCGAAGAGCGGCTCAAGCGCGATCCGGACAAGGTGCCGCAGGATTTTCTCACGCTTTTGCTCAAGGCGGAGGGACCGGACGGGCTGACACGCGCCGAGGTCGAGGACAACATCATCACCTTCATCGGCGCCGGTCACGAGACCACGGCGCGGGCACTTGGCTGGACGCTCTACTGCCTGGCCGAAGCGCCTTGGGAGCGCGAAAAGATCGAGCGCGAGATCGACGCCGTGCTGGCGCGAGAACCCGACCCGACAAAGTGGCTCGACGCCATGCCGTTCACCCGCGCCGCCTTCGACGAGGCGCTTAGGCTCTACCCGCCGGCGCCGTCGATCAACCGCGAGCCGATCGAGCCCGAAATCTGGAACGGCCTCTATATACCGAGGCGCGCCGCGGTGCTGGTCATGCCCTGGGTTGTCCATCGCCACCGCAAGCTGTGGGACCGGCCTGACGCCTTCATGCCGGAACGCTTTCATCCGGGAAATCGCGAAAAAATCGACCGCTTCCAGTATTTGCCGTTCGGCGCCGGCCCTCGCGTCTGCATCGGCGCCAGCTTTGCCATGCAGGAGGCGATCATCGCGCTGGCCATCATGCTGTCACGTTTCCGCTTCGACACCACCGCCGAGACCAAACCGTGGCCGGTGCAGAAACTGACGACGCAACCGCGGGGCGGCCTGCCGATGCAGGTTACGCGACGCCTTCAGTGAGCGTCTGATTGGCTAGGCCGCCGTCTTTCGCTGGAACTGGCCCGCGGCGCGGTAGCGCCAGAGATAGCTCGGCAGGATGCTGCCGATCGACTGCGGTTGGATGCCGAGGCCGGCGAGCGTCCTATTTTCCCTGATGGCCGCTTCCGATACGATGTTGTGCTCGCGCAGCTGCAGGACCTGATCCTTGGTCAGCAGCGGATTGGGCAAAAGCCCGAGAATCGATGCCTGCATGTTGGCCACCCACCACGGTACCGACACCAGAAGCCGCTCGCGGTCGATCATGGCAAGCATTTCCTGCATGCATTCCTTGAAGGTCAGCACCTGCGGTCCGCCAAGCTCGTAGATCCGACCGCCCTCGACTTTGCCGTCGACCGAGCGCGCCACCGCCTCGGCGACGTCGCCGACGTAGACCGGCTGGAATTTGGTCTGCCCGCCGCCGATCAGCGGCAGGACCGGCGAATAGCGCGCCATGCTGGCGAAGCGGTTGAAGAAGCTGTCCTCCGGCCCGAAATTGATCGATGGCCGCAAGATGACGGTATCGCTAATCGTTTCCAGGACCGCTTTTTCACCGAGCGCCTTGGTGCGTGCATAGTCCGATTGCGCGTTCAGATCGGCGCCCAGCGCCGAGATATGGGTGAGGCCGGCGCCGACGGCGCGCGCCGCTTCGGCGACCGCGCGTGCGCCGAACTCGTGGACGGAGGTGAATTTCTGCCGACCGCTCTCATGCAGGATGGCCACCAGGTTGACGACATGGTCGGCGCCCTGCACGGCGCGGTCGACCGACCAACGCACGCGAACATTGGCCTGCACCGGCTGAATCTGGCCGACATTGCCCAGCGGCTGCAGATGGCCGGCGAGATCGGGCCGGCGGCAGGCGACCCTGATGCGATAGCCGCGCCTGGCCAGCGCCCGCACGACGTGGCGGCCGACAAAGCCGGAGCCGCCGAACACGACGACGAGCTTTGGGGTCTGCAGGATTTCGGTCATTGCTGGCTCCGGCGCAGTTTCCAGATTTACTGGTGCTTGGCTGAAGCAGTTTCATAGTCGGTTTCGCGCCAAAGGCAAAGGGCGACGATAAGTCGCCAACGCCCTTGTTTGACCGCGTCAGAAGGCCCTGCCGATGCGTGCGTCGACCGATTGGCGGTTGCCGCCGCGAATGACGAAGAAGAACAGGATCGCCGCCCACAGCAGCGATTTTTCGGCGCCCGAAAAGCCCTCGCCCATGGTGACCCAGTGGAACCAGACCGTGACCAGAAGCACGAACATTCCGGCGAAGGCGGCCGGGCGGGTCAAGAGGCCTATTGCGATGAAAATGCCGCCGAAGAACTCGGTGCATGCCAAGAGCAGGGACCAAAATGCGCCCGGATAGAAGCCGAGGCCTTCGACCATCTCGGCGGCGCCAAACGGATCGGTGATCTTATGCGAGCCATAGACGGTGAGGAAGATGCCGGCCACGGCACGCAGGATGGTTTCGGAGGCGGTGTTCAACGCCGCATAGAGGCCGCCAAGGGCCGGGACGAAAAGGCTTCTGCTGGAATTGTCGGTGCCTGCGGACATTGGGGCTCCTCTGCTGCTCCGCGCAAACACCCGACCACCTCGGTCAGAGTCAAATGAACAAAAGTTGACCAAAACAGGCATGTTAACTGACCAGATGCGAGAGAACGCAGAAAACCCCGCCGAAGCGGGGTTTTCCGGGTGACTTCCATGGTCGGAGTCAGGGTCCGACGAGGCGGCCTGACCTGAGACGGTATCAGGACGGCATGAGACGCCCGCCCCAGCCCTGGACATTCGACCGGATGTCACCGCCCGGGCAAACCCCACCCCGGACAGGCATTGGTCGCGGCACCGCGCAAAAAGGTTCAACGACGGCGAAAAAATGCAGACAAACTTTTTAGGAAGAGTAGCGCGAGGCGAATTCGGAAATCCGTTGGACCACGGCCTTGGGCGCCGTTATGCCCCGTGCCGCCGCCTTCTCAGCCGCTTCGGCCCGGGCACGGCCGGGCACATGCACGCCGTAGCGGCGGCGCAACCGTTCGAGTTGGTCTTTCATGCGCTTCTCGAAATCCGGATCGAGCAGCTTGGGCTCGACGGCCAGCACGAAGAGGCCGGTTCCGGGACTGTCCGGTCCGCCACTGAACCATGGCGCATCGAGCGACCAGTTGGCGCCCGACAGGCCCGCCGCCAGCACTTCGACCATCAGCGCGATATTGGCGCCGCGTTGGCCGCCGAAGGCAAGCATCGCGCCTTTCATGGCGGCGGCGGGATCGGTGGTCGGGTTGCCGCTCGCGTCCAGTGCCCAGCCTTCGGGAATTTTCTTGCCGTCCTCGGCCGCCTTGCGGATGTTGACGAAGGCAGTGGCGCTCGACGACTGGTCGATCACCAGCGGCGCTCCGTCGGCGGCGGGCGCGGCGAAGGACATTGGGTTGGTACAGTAGACCGGCTTGACCGAGCCCGAGCCGGCAAGCACGGCCGGTCCATTGGTCGCGGCAAAGGACACCAGTCCCTGCGCGGCCAGCCGCCCGGTGAAATAGCCGAGCGCGCCGCATGTATAGGCGTTCCTCTGCGAAAAGATGGCAACGCCGAACAGGCGCGCCGCCTTGGCGAGATCGTCGATCGTGCGGTCGAAACCGGTATGCGCCAGACCGCCGCGCGCATCGGAGAGATAGATTGCCAAAGCCGGCCTGGTGATGACCGGCTCGGCCTTGCCGTCGATGCGGCCGGCCTCCAGCGCTTCGAGATAGTCGATGAAATGCGACAGTCCGACCGTCGACAGACCTTCCGCCTCGGCCGCTACGATGGAGGCTGCGAGCGACTGCGCCGCTTCTTCATTGGCGCCGGCGCCGAGCGCCGCCATCCGGCACAGCCCTGTCGCCTGGTCGAGACTGAGTTGCATTGTAGCGATCCTAGGGGAGTAAGGGAGTAAGGGAGTAAGGGAGTAAGGGAATAGGGGAATAGTGAGCAGTGAATGCGAATAGGATGGAAATGTGTATGTGAATAGTGGCTGGCCCTGCTCCCCTACTCCCCTACTCCCCTATCAACCAATCTTGTTCGGGATCCGCGCCTCGATCTTGCCGAGGGCGAAGACCAGGATGCCGGTGATCGCCATATAGATCAACGCCAGGAGCAGCAAGGGTTCATAGGTGAGGAAAGTGCCCTGCCTCACCTTGGAAGAGACGGCGAATATGTCGATCACGCTGATGGTCGCCACCAGCGGCGTCGATTTCAGCTGCAGCACGGTTTCGCCGGTCAGCGTCGGCAGCGCCCGGTAGAAGGCTTGCGGCAGCCAGATCCGCCGCAGGATCTTCCAGCGGCTCATGCCGAAGGCACGCGCGGCTTCCAACTGTCCTTTCGGCACCCCGGCGAAGGCACCCCGCATGACTTCCCCCTCGTAGCCGGCGAAGGACAAGGTCAGCGCCAGGACGCCATAGGGCCACGCTTGCCTGAGATACGGCCACATCCAGGACTCGCGTACCCATGGGTACTGCGGAAACAGCGAGCCGAGCCCATAGTAGAGCAGCCAGAGTTGCAGCAGCAGTGGCGTTCCCCTGATGACGGTGCAGAAGGCCTTTGCAGGCGCCGCGAGCCAGACGGGGCCGGCAGCCTGCGCCAATCCGAGCGGCACGGCGAGCAGGAAGCCGAGTGTGCAGGTGACGGCGAGGATCCAGAGCGTGCGCCAGATGCCGACAAGCGCCATCTCGTAATATTGCGGCAGCCAGTCCCAGCGCATGAAGAAGGCGGCCGCGAGAACCAGCGCCAGCGCGGTCAGGATCAGCACGATGCGATGCGGCTGCAGCCACAGCGACGCGCGGGCAACGTTGATGATGATCGCTTCGCCAGCCATCAACGCGCCTCCTTGAGGGAGGGCATGCCGCGCCGAGCCCGGAGTTCGATGCGGCCGATGATCAAATTGGAGACCAGCGTCAACAGAAGATAGATCACGCCTGCGGCGAGGAAGAACGTAAGATAGGCTTTGGTTACGCCCGCCGCTTGCCGCGTGGCCAATGTCAGCTCGAAGAAGCCGACGACCGCCAGCAGGGCGGTGTCCTTGGTGGCGATCAGCCAGAGATTGGCAAGGCCAGGTATGGCGAAGGGCAGCATCGCCGGCAGCGTGATGCGTCGCAGAAGGAGGCCGGGAGACATGCCATAGGCGCGCGCGGCTTCGATCTGGCCCTGCGGAATGGCAAGGATCGCGCCACGCATCACCTCGGTCGAATAGGCGCCCTGGACGAATCCGAGCACGGCAATGCCGGCCACCAGCCCGCTGATATCGATGCGCTGATATCCCATTGCCGTCAGCAACTGGTTGATCAAATCGGTGCCGGCATAATAGAGCAGCAGGATCAGCACCAGCTCCGGCACGGCGCGGACGATCGTCGTATAGACCGCCAGCAGATCGCGCACCACGGGCCCGCCGTAGAGCTTGCCATACGCACCGCAAATGCCGATCACGAGGCCGAGACCGAAAGCACCGGCAGCGATCTCGACCGAGTGGAGCAGTCCGACCAGAAGCGTTCCGCCCCAGCCAGGCGGCGTCGGCGAAAGCAGTTCGATGATGCGGGCCACAGAGGCCGGAAGAAATGCGTCGATCAGCGTCGCCCCCGAATTGCTGGCGCCAATACCGCCGGCGATGCCGTCAGCGGAAAGCTCGCATGGGTAGAGTTCGACGAAGCCACACGGCGCGCTGTCTGCGCCGCGTGGTTATTCGCTCAGGGATGCACGCCGTCAGTTCGACTGTGTGTCGTCGCCATAGATGTCGAAATCGAAGTATTTCTTCGAAATCTCGTCATATTTGCCGTTGGCACGGATCGCCTTGATGCCGGCGTTGATCTTCTCCTTCAGCTCGGTGTCTTCCTTGCGGACACCGGCGCCGACGCCGGGCCCGAGGATTGCCAGATCCGGCGCGACCGTGCCCTTCATATCGCAGCATTGCTTGCCCTGATCCGATTTCAGGAAGGCATCGAGCGCGATGGAATCGGCCTGCACCGCATCGAGACGGCCGGCGGCAAGATCCTGATTGGCTTCGTCCTGGGTCTGGTATTCCTTGATCTCCGCCGCTTCGGTGAAGTGCTTCTTGACGTAGTCGGCATGCACGGTCGAGACTTGCACGCCGATGATCTTGCCCTTGAGATCTTCCGGGGTGGCGCCGAACTTCTGGTCCTTCGGCCCGATAATGGCGGTCGGGGTGTTGTAATATTTGTCGGAGAAGTCGATCGTCTTCTTGCGCTCGTCGGTGATCGACATGGAGCTGGCGATCACATCGATCTTCTTGGTCGTCAGCGCTGGGATGATGCCGTCCCAGGCAACCGGGGTGATAACGCAATCGAGCTTCTGCTCGGCGCAGACCGCGTCGATGAATTCGATTTCCCAGCCGACCCATTTGCCGGAAGCATCCGGCGAGGTGAACGGCGGATAGGGTTCGGCAGCGACACCGATCTTGACCGGCTCGGCCTTGGCGATGCCCATCGCAGCGACACCGAGCAATAGCGCTGCGGCCAATGTCTTAAGGACGGTGTTCATTTCAATAACTCCCAGTTTGTTGTTGTTCCCGTTTTCCATCCGCCTCGGCTTAACCGATGTTGCGGATGAATTGCTTGAGCCTTTCGGATTTGGGCGCGCCGAAGATCTGCTCCGGCGGCCCTTCTTCCTCGACCAGCCCGTTGTAGAGGTAGACCACATGCGTCGCGACTTCGCGGGCGAACTTCATCTCGTGGGTCACCAGCACCATGGTGCGGCCCTCGCGCGCCAGATCGCCGATCACCTTCAGCACCTCGCCGATCAGTTCCGGGTCGAGCGCCGAGGTCGGCTCGTCGAACAGCATGACGCGCGGATTGATGGCCAGCGCCCGGGCTATAGCCGCGCGCTGCTGCTGGCCGCCCGACAGATAGGCCGGATAGACATCGCGCTTTTCGGCCAGGCCGACGCGGGCGAGCAGCTTTTCGGCCTCGGCGATGGCCACGTCGCGCTTGACGCCCAGAACATGCACCGGAACCTCGATGACGTTCTCGATCAGCGTCATGTGGCTCCACAAATTGAAATTCTGGAAGACCATGCCGAGCCTGGAACGGATGCGCTCGATCTGCTTGCGGTCGGCGGGAACGGTGTGGCCGTGACTGTCGGCCTTCATCCGGATCTCCTCGCCATTGACGCGGACGATTCCGCTGGTCGGGTTCTCCAGGCAATTGATGCAGCGCAGCAGCGTCGACTTGCCCGAGCCGCTGCCGCCGATGATGGCGATGACCTCACCGTCGCGCGCCGACAGCGAAACACCCTTCAGCACATGCAGTTCGCCGAATCTTTTGTGCAGGTTCTCGACATGGATGGCTTCGGCGGCGTCGTTCTGCGCCGTGTACTTCGGGGCGGAGGCCGTGCCTTGCGCTATCACCTTTGGGGTGCCTCACGAAGCGGCTGGACCCGTCGCTGCTGGAATTTTTTACCCATTACCATCACTGGACAGACTTCTCATTCTCAAGATGGACCGTTCCGCTTGCCTCCGTCAACCATGCTTTTTGGACCATTGATCGCGGCTCGCTGAGTGGCTATTGGCTGGATGTGACATTTCAGGAGCACTTGGTGGGTAAAGCATACGGGTCGCAGTCCATGGCAGGGCCCCTGCAGCGCGTGCTGATGCGGTCCGCCGCAAGCGCCATGCCCCGCGCCAGAGCATCGGAATGGCACTATGGCCCGGGCTTCGATCCGCAAAAGGCCGCTGCCCAGTATGAGGCGCTGACGACGCTGGTTTTGGCATCCGGCGCCGAGATCGAATGGCTGACCGACGCCGATGACGGGCTTGCCGATTCCGTCTTCACGCACGATCCTTCGTTGATGACCGACCACGGCGCCATCATCCTTGCCATGGGCAAGGCGCTGCGCCGGGCCGAGCCCGGCCTGCACGAGGCGGCCTACAGGCGCATGGGCGTGCCTATCCTCGGCCGCATCGAGCATCCCGGACAGGTCGAGGGCGGCGATTGCGTCTGGGTGGACTCACGGACGCTGGCCGTCGGCCGCGGCGTGCGCACCAACCAGGACGGCATTCAGCAACTCGCCAACCTGCTCACCCCCAATGGTATCCAGGTCTATGGCTACGACCTGCCGCTCTGGCATGGCGAGGAGGCGTGCCTGCATCTGATGTCGGTGATCAGTCCGCTCGCCGACGATCTGGCGCTGGTCTATGCACCGCTTTTGCCGGCTGCCTTCTACCAGATGCTGCGGGCGCGAGGCACTCGCCTGGTCGAGGGCGACGCTGAGGAGTTCTTCGCCTCCAACGGCCTCAGCCTCAATGTGCTGCCGACCGCGCCGCGCGAGGTGATCGCCGTTGCCGGCTTCCCGAAGACGGCGGCGGCCATGGCGGCCGCCGGCTGCAGGGTTTCGACCTTCGAGGCGGACGCGCTGTGCATCGCCTGCGAGGGCGGACCGACTTGCCTCACACGTCCGGTGCTCAGACAATGACGACAGTCGGCGAAGCGCTCATCACTTTGCTCGAAGCCCATGATGTCGACATGGTCTTCGGCATTCCGGGTGTGCATACGGTAGAACTCTATCGCGGGCTGGCGCGCTCGAAGATCCGCCACGTCACCCCGCGTCACGAGCAGGGCGCCGGCTTCATGGCCGACGGTTATGCGCGCGCCAGCGGCAAGCCTGGCGTCGCCTTCGTCATCACCGGACCGGGACTGACCAACACCATCACCGCCATGGGCCAGGCCCGTGCCGATTCGGTCCCGATGCTGGTGATCTCGGGCGTCAACGCCACGCCGACCCTGGGCAAGGGTCTTGGTCATCTGCACGAACTGCCCGACCAGCGTGGCATGATGGAGAAGGTCGCGCTGTTCTCGCACCGTGTCACCGACGCCGACGAACTGCCAGGCGTGCTTGCCCGCGCCTTCGCCCTGTTTTCGTCATCGCGCCCCGGCCCGGTCCATATCGAGATCCCGACCGATATCATGGTCAAGCCGGCCGATGGCATCGCGGCTTTGCTGGCCAATGTCGCGCCGCCCGAGCCGGGTCCGGCGGCGATAATAGAGGCGGCAAAACTTTGCGCGGCTGCCCGCCGCCTGCTGATCCTTGCCGGCGGCGGCGCCAAGAGAGCCGAAGCGCCGTTGCAGCGCCTTGCCGAAAGGCTGGGGGCGCCGGTTGTCCAGACGGCCAATGCCCGCGGCCTGCTGCATCGCCATCCGCTTGCCGTGCCGGCGAGCCCCAGTCTGAAGGCGGTGCGTGCACTGATGGCCGACGCCGATCTGGTCATTGCCGCCGGCACCGAATTCGGCCCGACCGACTATGATGGGTATGGCGACGGCGGCTTTGTCCTGCCGACCAATCTGATCCGCATCGACATCGGCGCCGACCAGCTTGTCCGCCGGCTGGCCCGGATTTCGATCCAGGCCGATTGCGGCGCAGCACTCGAGGCGCTGCTTGCCGAAATCGGCAAGGGCCAGCCGCCATCGGACGACGGTCCGGCTCGCGCCGCTGCAACAAGGCAGGCGGCCTTCGCCGAAATCAGCCCGGCCCTCCAGGCGCAAACACGCGCCGTCGAGGCGATCCGCGATGCGTTGCCGGGCTCGATTATCGTCGGCGATTCGACCCAGCCGGTCTATGCCGCCAACCTCTATTACGATCACGACCGCCCGGGCGGCTGGTTCAACGCCGCCACCGGCTTCGGCGCGCTGGGCTATGGTCCGCCGGCGGCGATCGGTGCGGCCATCGCCGTGCCCGATGCGCCGGTCGTTTGTCTCACAGGCGACGGTGGTTTCCAGTTCACGCTGCCCGAACTGGGCGCCGCGCTCGACGCCTCGGCGCCGGTGATCTTCGTCGTCTGGAACAATCGCGGCTATCGCGAAATCGAAACCTCGATGCTTGATGTCGGGGTCGAGCCGGTCGGCGTTTCGCCGGCGCCGCCTGACTTCTGCAAGCTGGCCGAAGCCTATGGCATTGCCGCCGAGCGGCTCGCCGGCATCGGTCATCTGGCAGACGCACTCAAGCGCGCGCGGGCGACCGGACTGCCGTATGTCATCGAAATCACTGTCGATTGAGTGCTGTGGCAGCGTCTGCCTGGGGATGCGATCCTCGACTGATGGCCGCCGGCTCGAGGCGCGCAAACGACGCCGCGTCATCGAGATTTCGGTTGAGTGATCGCGCGAAAGGCGCGACCCTTCGGCGGCGGCGCGGCATAAGAGAGTGACTGGAGCGGTCGAAGATGACGGATACACTGGACGGCAGGCATGTTGTGGTGACCGGCGGCACAGGAGCGCTCGGTGGCGCGGTTGTCGGCAAACTGCTGGAGCAGGGCGCGGTCTGCCATGTGCCCAATGCCCATGCCGCCGCGCCCGCGCATTTTCCTTTCCCGGCCCATGAGCGTGTCAGGCTGGCGCACAATGTCGATCTCGCCGACCCCGCCAAGGTCGATGCGTTCTACGCCAGCGTTACGGATTTGTGGGCATCCATCCATCTGGCCGGCGGCTTCACCGCCGCGCCGGTCGAGAAGATCGAGCCCGCGTCCTTTGCCGAAATGATGGACACCAACGCCCGCACCACCTTCCTGTGCTGCCGCGCGGCGATCCGCTCGATGCTGGAATCTTCCGTGTCGGGCCGCATCGTCAATGTCACGGCGCGCGCCGGGCTCGACCTGCGGCGCGGTTCCGGCATGGTCGCCTATGCCGCCGGCAAGGCGGCGGTCGCGGCAATGACGGTGGCGATGGCGGAAGAACTCAAGGGCAAGGGCATCCTGGTCAACGCGGTCGCGCCCTCGACCCTCGACACGCCGGCCAACCGGGCTGACATGCCGGCAGCCGATTTCGGCAAATGGGTCAGCCTCGAAGCGGCCGCTGAGGCCATTGCCTACCTCGCTTCGCCGGCCAATCTGGCGATGAGCGGCACGCTGGTGCCGCTTTACGGCAGGGCCTGATCTATCTTTTTTGTTGAGCGCGGATTTCCCAAAATCGGTTTCCACCCCCGGGGTCAGGCCCGAATGCAGGCTTTGGGTCCGATGCTCTGACCATGGTCAAACAAAAACCCCGCCGGATCGCTCCAGCGGGGTTTTGTTTACAGGCCGCGCGCGAGGCGCGGCGTTGTAGATTTAGCTGCCCTGCTTCTTCAGCGCGGCGCCCAGGATGTCGCCCAGCGAAGCGCCGGAGTCGGTCGAGCCGTACTGGGCGACCGCTTCCTTCTCCTCGGCGATTTCCAGCGCCTTGATCGAGACCTGCAGCTTGCGGGTCTTCTTGTCGAAGGCGATGACGCGGGCGTCGACCTTCTGGCCGACCGTGAAGCGCTCTGGGCGCTGCTCGTCGCGGTCACGGCTGAGGTCGGAGCGCTTGATGAAGGTCTCGATGCCGCTGTCGACCAGCCGCACTTCCAGACCGCCATCCTTGACGCCGGTGACCTCGCAGGTGACGACGGCGTTCTTGCGCAGTTCGCCTGAAGTTGCCGCCTCGCCGGCCGTGTCCTTGGCCAGCTGCTTGATGCCGAGCGAGATGCGCTCCTTGTCGATGTCGACGTCGAGCACCTGCGCCTTGACCATGTCGCCGCGATTGTACTCCTCGATCACCTGCTCGCCCGGACGGGTCCAGTCGAGGTCGGAAAGATGGACCATGCCGTCGACATCGCCTTCGAGGCCGATGAACAGGCCGAACTCGGTCTTGTTCTTGACCTCGCCTTCGACCTGGCTGCCGACCGGATGGCTGCTGGCGAAAGCCTGCCACGGGTTCTCGAGCGTCTGCTTGAGGCCAAGCGAGATGCGGCGCTTGGCCGGATCGACCTCAAGCACCACCACGTCGACTTCCTGCGTCGTCGACAGGATCTTGCCGGGATGCACGTTCTTCTTCGTCCACGACATTTCCGAAACGTGGATGAGGCCCTCGATGCCCGGCTCCAGTTCGACGAACGCGCCGTAGTCGGTGATGTTGGTGACGGTGCCCTTGATCTTTTTGCCGATCGGGAATTTCGTTCCGATCTCGGACCACGGATCGCTCTCGAGCTGCTTCATGCCGAGCGAGATGCGGTGGGTTTCCTGGTTGATGCGGATGATCTGCACCTTGACCGTCTGGCCGATATTGAGGATTTCGGTCGGATGGTTGACGCGGCGCCATGCCATGTCGGTGACATGCAGCAGGCCGTCGATGCCGCCGAGGTCGACGAACGCACCATAGTCGGTGATGTTCTTGACGACGCCTTCGACCACCTGGCCCTCTTCGAGGTTCTGCACGATTTCCGAACGCTGTTCGGCGCGGCTTTCCTCAAGCACGGTGCGGCGCGACACCACGATGTTGCCGCGGCGCCGATCCATCTTGAGGATCTCGAAAGGCTGCGGATTGTGCATCAGCGGCGAGACGTCGCGGATCGGGCGGATGTCGACCTGGCTGCGCGGCAGGAAGGCCACGGCGCCGTCGAGATCGACGGTGAAGCCGCCCTTGACCTGGTTGAAGATGACGCCTTCGACGCGCTCGCCCTTGGTGAACTTCTCTTCGAGACGGACCCAGCTCTCTTCGCGGCGGGCCTTCTCACGGGAAAGCATCGCTTCGCCAAGCGCGTTCTCGATGCGCTCGACATAGACTTCGACCGTGTCGCCGACCTTGAGCGTCGACTCCTTGCCCTTGACGCCGAATTCTTTCAGCGGCACGCGGCCTTCGACCTTGAGGCCGACGTCGATGATTGCCATGTCCTTTTCGATCGCGGTGATCGTGCCCTTGACGACTTGGCCTTCGCCGGAATGGCCGGCGGAAAAAGATTCTTCGAGCAGGCTCGCGAAATCATCGCGAGTGGGATTTGCAACTGACATAGTTTCTCCTGGAATGCCCCGCATCTCAAGCGGGGCGGGCGCCGTGGGTTAGCGTTGCGTTGGCCTGCCGGCGTTCCGGGCTTCAAAAAAGCCCTTGGCCGCCTAAGCGGCAATTCCGGCGCATGAAAAATGCTGGCAGGCTGGTTCGTGCCCGATATGGGGTATCTTTTCGCCGCCGGCAATCGGCAACGGGAGGAAACCCCGGCTCAGGCTTTGTTTCTCTTGGCCAGAACGTCGTCGATGATCGCCTTGGCCGTAAGAAACGCGGCTTCTATAGCCATTTCCGACGTGTCGAGCAAGTGCGCATCGGCGGCCGGCTTCAAGGGCGAGGAGGCTCTGCCCATGTCGCGCTCATCGCGGCGCAGGATATCGGCCAGGATTTCGTCGAAACCGGCGGTGCCGCCGATGCTCTCGATCTCGGCCAGCCTGCGTTGTGCCCGCACCTCGGCGCTCGCCGTCACATAGAGCTTAATGTCGGCGTCGGGACAGACGACGGTGCCGATATCGCGGCCGTCGAGAACCGCGCCGGGCGGCGCCTTGGCGAATTCACGCTGCTTTTCGACCAGTATGCGCCGCACCGACGGGATAACAGCCACTTTCGAAGCCGCCTCGCCGACCGCATGCGCCGACAGCACCGACCGGTCGAGCTTGGCCAGATCGACCTGCCGCGCCGCGGTTTCCGCCGCCGAGACATTGTCGAGCGGCAGGCCGAGCCGAAGCAGCGCATGGGCGACCGCGCGATAGGTGAGGCCGGTGTCGAGCAGGTTCAGGCGGTAATGGTCAGCCAGCCGCCGCGCCAGCGTGCCTTTGCCGGCGCCGGCGGGTCCGTCGATGGCGATGGTGAAGGTCAAGGGCGTAGCTTTCGGACACGATAAAATAGGTAGGATAGGAGGCCAAAGAAGGCGAATGCATAGCCGCTGGCCAGCGGACTTATCTCCTGCCCGCCAAGACCCAGATGAAATATGCCGTCTACCAAGGCTACCGCGCCAGCTCCGGTAAACAATATCGACATCACAAGACAAAAATTACCGGAGCGAGCAGAAACCTTCTTTGCGATCTCAATAGCTATCCCATCGATCGAGGCTTTTGGAAAAACGAACTCATTGGAAGACAGTTGGCTAGTAGAAAGAATAGCTCCAGTCTGTGCTCTCAACTTGCGATGCATGTGATGGTTCAAGGCAATCCATATCGCTGCAGCAAGGAGAACCCAGATACTATCCATCCGGTCGGAAAGCCAAAGCACGATGAACACGAGCATGGGAATGAGAGTGAACAAAACAAACGCCCATTCGCGATTTTGGATCTCGATGAGGCTGGTAAGTTCATTGGCATTGACGATCCGGGTTTTGGCGGACCTGTCCAAGCGGAACAGAAAAGTACCGTCTGCTTGCCTTTGCCAATGAGAGCCCCTGGCCCCCGGCCTCTGAAAATCAGGACTTGCCATCCACTCGCCCCCCCCTGCGCGGTTGCTTACAAAGAAATCGAAAGTCGCTCACAAGACCGCTGGCGCGGCTAGTCCTGCTCGCAGTACCGCTACTCGATCTTCGCGCCCAGCCCCTTCATCAGGCCCATGAATTCAGGAAAACTCGTCGCGATCATCGCCTGGTCGTCGATGGTCACCGGCTTTTCCGTTGCCAGTCCCATGACCAGAAAGCTCATGGCAATGCGGTGGTCGAGATGAGTCTGGACGATTGTGCTCTGTCCATTGGGGTGTTGACCGAGCCCCTTGCCGCCCGGTTTCCCACGCACCGCCAGTGAGGCTTCGCCTTCGGTGCAGTCGACGCCGTTGACCTTCAGCCCGTTCGCGACTGCCGACAGCCGGTCGGATTCCTTCACCCGCAACTCCTCTAGCCCCTGCATCAGCGTCTCGCCCTCGGCGAAGCTGGCGGCGACGGCAAGCACTGGATACTCGTCGATCATCGTCGGCGCCCGCTCGGGCGGCACGGTGACGCCCTTCAACTCGGAATAGCGCACGCGCAGATCGGCGACATCCTCGCCGCCTTCATTGCGCGGGTCGACTATGTCGATCCGGGCGCCCATTTCCTGCAGCGTCAAAAGAAGACCGGTGCGGGTCGGGTTCATCAGCACGTTTTCGATTGTAATGTCCGAGCCCGGCACGATGAGTGCGGCCACCAGCGGGAAGCCGGCCGAGGACGGGTCGCCCGGCACAGCGATCGTCTGGCCGGTGAGCTTGCCCTGGCCCTCGATGAAGATGTGACGCACGCCGCGCTCGTCGGTCTCGACCGACAGATTGGCGCCGAATCCCTTCAGCATCTTTTCGGTGTGGTCGCGCGTCATCACCGGCTCGATGACGGTGGTGACGCCGGGCGTGTTCAGCCCGGCGAGCAGCACCGCCGACTTCACCTGCGCCGAGGCCATCGGCACGCGGTAGGTGATGGGCGCGGCGTGCTTGGGCCCGTGCAGCGTGATCGGCATGCGGTCGCCGGGCGTCGCCTTCAGCACCTGCACGCCCATCTGGCGCAAAGGTTCGAGCACGCGGCCCATCGGCCGGCCGGCCAGCGAAGCGTCGCCGATGAAGGTCGTCTCCATGTCGTAGGTGCCGACCAGGCCCATGGTCAGGCGCGAGCCGGTGCCGGCATTGCCGAAATCGAGCGGGGCTTCCGGCTGCAGCAGCGCGCCGTTGCCGGTGCCGCGGATCACCCACTCGGCGCCGCGCTTCTCGATATGCGCGCCCATCGCCTTCATCGCGGCGCCGGTGCGCATCACGTCCTCGCCTTCCAGCAGGCCAGTGATGCGGGTCTCGCCGGAGGCGAGGCCGCCGAACATGAACGAGCGATGCGAGATCGACTTGTCGCCAGGCACCCGCGCCGCGCCTGAAAGCGCTGACGATTTGCGAGCGGTGGCCGGTTTCGGGGCGGCAGTATGCGACATGGCTTTTCCCTGGCTGAAAACGCCGGTGGCCGGCCTTTTTCTTTTGGTTTGGGCGGTCTCGTATCACGGCGGACGGAAATGGTCATCCCCTTGCAGGAGGTCGCTCAACGCGGCGATTTATGAGGCTGGCTTTAGGCTTTGACAGCGCCGCAAACTGTGGTTATGGGGACCAAACTTTCATCGACGAGGCTTGCTGTGGCAAAACCCGAACTTGGCACCAAACGCATCGACCCCGAAACGGGTCAAAAATTCTACGACCTGAACAAGGATCCGATCGTCTCGCCCTATACCGGCAAGAGCTATCCACGTTCCTATTTCGAGGAAGGCAAGATCACCGCCCTCGAGGAGGAAGAGGAAGTTGCCGAGAAGGAAGTGGACGCCGAGGAGGAAGAGGGCGTCGAAGTCGTCTCGCTCGAAGAGGCGGACGAGGATGCGAAACCCGACGATCTTCCCGATCTCGGCGATGACGAGGACGATGTGGACCTCGGTGACGACGATGACGATACTTTCCTCGCCGACGAAGAGGAAGAAGACGACGATGTCGCCGACATGATCGGCGTCGGCGACGACGACGACGAAGTCTGATCCGGCCTCTGACGCAAGCACCTGCCGACTTTCGCGGCGTCTTAATAAAAAGCGGCTCTTGAAGGCTTGATATTGACGTAAGGCGGGGTTAGAAGCCGCTGCACTAACGGCGCGGTCTCAACCCGCGCCGGATCTCTTCGCCGGCAACGGCGCCGGTTGACTGCCGGGAGTGGGGCCATAGCTCAGTTGGGAGAGCGCTTGAATGGCATTCAAGAGGTCGTCGGTTCGATTCCGATTGGCTCCACCAAAATTTCTCTAGTGTTTTCAGATAATTAGCAGTCAGCCCTTTGGGGGTCTCTTGCCCCGGAAGCTTTCGGGGCACCGCCAGGGCACCGCCAGACGCATTTTGGGGCTCGAAAAATAATTTTCGCTCTCGTTTCCACTACGCCTCGCGCTCGTCGCGAAGAAGAGGGCGGAGCCGGGACGAACTGGCAGCGGAGGTTCGCTCCGCTGCCAGAGATGTTTCAACCAGTGGTCTGCTTATTTTGCCGGGGATTTGTAGGAAGATACGATTTTGCCCGCCTTCTCTTGAGCAGCCTTGAATTCCGCGCCCGAGTATGCCCGCACGGTTTTGACATTCGATACTGCTCCCGATGCGCCGACGACGAGAAGTGCGGGGATCAGGTCAGCACCGTCGGCGAATTCCGCGATTACCATCCAGTCGGTTTCGCCGGTCGTGACGTAGAAAGAATGCATTCTCCCGCCTGCTGCTTCCATTATGCCACGAGCCGCCGCTTCTCTGTCCGACGGCTTGTCAATCATTCCTTTCGCTGACGTGGCTGAATAGCACCCTGTGATTATGAACAATGGCATAGGACATTCTCCTCCATAATCGGGCAGATCGGGGTGATCTGCCGAAGACACAATATCTCAAATCTTGGCGTTTGCCGCGAGATATAAGGCGGCGCTAGGAGCGCAATTCTGGGTTCCCCGGTCTTTCCCCCAGCCGACGCAATGAACGCGCCCTACGAACGGGCGGCGGGGTTTTCCTGCGGATTCTCATCTGGTGGGAATCGGTAGCAGTGGATGCCCGTCTGCCGCATGCAAACTTCCGAAGTTGGCGCTCCGTAAGCGCCGCATTCAAGCGAAGGGCGAGACCCCGAAACAGCCAGCCGTGCAGCCAGAGCCCGAACAGCACGAAAGCCACCAAGCCGATGCCCGCAGCGATCAGGTCGCTACGCGGCTGCACGACCGCCGGTACCGGGTCGCCGCGTGGATAGACGGCAATCAGATCGACAATCGCGTAAACCAGGAACGCACCGAAAACCAGCAGCGAGGCAAGGTCGCCATTAGCCAGGAGATGGCCGATGGCCCAAAGGATGATGCCCACCAGCATCGGATGTTTCAGGCGGTGCTTGATCGAACCCGCAGGTAGGTAAGCGGCCGCCAGCAAGACGAATGCGGCGAGCACCAACACCGATGCGACGTGGCGGCCCCAAGCGGGCGCCTGGTAGATCTCAAGCGCATCGGGCCGATAGAGATTCCAACCCCATATGATCAGCGCGAGGCCGACAACCGATACGAGCGAATAGATGCCTTTCCAGCGCCGCTCGTTTGTCGCGATCTGCGCATCACGAAAGTCGCCGGCGGCGATCCGGATCGAATGGATACCGAAGAAAATCACGAGTCCCAAAACCAGTATCAGCATAACACCTACGAGAGGCTGGTCCTATCGGCGGCAAGGAAGGCTTGTTTGCTCTCACTCATTACGGGGCTTGCTATGCCATCCCGCGCGGCAAACGCATCCTGCGAGCGAGATGGTCATAGTAATATATATCGCGAACCTGCAAGCTTGGAACGGCGCGCCCATCTGTTTCCCGTCTGTTTTCAGACGCGCGGCCTAGCTCGCTATAGGTTCGCAGACGGGTCCATATAACCGCCCGAGTAGTTTCTCCCGCTGTTTTCAGCGAACAGTAACCGACCGTTCCGATAGACTTTCGGCAGATTTGCCGGAAAGTCAGCCAGGCCGCAAAAAATTTCCTATGAGCGCCCTAGAGCGGACACTCAAAAGGTTCAAAAGGTCACCTGCCTGCGAAGTCTATGCAGGGCACAGAATCGATTAACCGGAAAATCGTTAATTAAATCGGCCTAAGCCATTGTCCTCTATAGGGGCTTTTGAACTAACTCCCCCTCGCGAGCATGCGCGTACCGGTCCCGAAATTACCCTCCCCAATAGTGGGTAATGGCCGCGATTACCACGCTATAGCAACGGGCCGTTCTGATAGTGGTGCAGCGGCGAATTTTTGCATAGGCCCCCTATGGAGAACACTCAAAAGGTTCAAAAGGTTCAACCGCCGCCGCAGAACTGGGGTCTTGCCGTAACCTGCCGGCTGCGCAATTGTCACCCCTGCCTGCTGGGGAGGGTTGGGATTTGTCTGAAGACGATAAGAAGCCACATATCCGACTGGCCGTCGAAAACGACAAGAAGACGGTCGACAAGGCCTGGGCAAAGCAAGATATCGAATGGCCTCTACGACAGCTTGCTGCCAATATAATGCGCGTGTCTCGGGGCGCCGGAGAACCATACAGCATCATCATGCAATGCGTAGAGGTCGCGTTAATTGGCCGAACTGCGCTCGCAAGGGCTGCTGCCCCAGCAATGCCAAACGTTCCTGTCAAAATGATCGCCGATCCTTGGAAACCTCCAATCTTCTAGCCAGCGAGACAAGGTTCGCAAACTCAAGAGATAGCGCGGTCGATACAAAAGCAAAGTAGTCCCTATGAATGGTATTTAAAGAAGCTTGACGGGTCGGCTCCGCAAACATGTGGTAGCCCCCGAAGCGATAACTGCGTCAATTCTCACCATGCCGCATTGCACAATCGCGCGGCGTGCGCAAAATGCGGCATGATCCGGAAATCCCTCACCGTCCTGGTGATCGACGAAAACCACATCCGCGCCTCCATCATTGAGGCGGGATTGCGGGAGGCCGGGCATCAGCAGGTCACGGTCGTTCACGATGTTGCCGGAATAGCGCGGCGGATCGCCGAGATCGAACCGGACGTGATCGTCATCGACCTCGAAAATCCCAACCGCGACATGCTTGAAAACATGTTCCAGCTTTCGCGCGTGGTGAAGCGGCCGATCGCCATGTTCGTGGACCGGTCCGACCAGGCTTCGATCGAGGCTGCGGTGGAAGCGGGGGTCTCCGCCTACGTCGTCGACGGGCTGCGCCAGGAGCGCGTCAAGCCGATCCTCGACATGGCGATCAGCCGCTTCAACGCCTTTTCGCGGATGGCGCGCGAACTGGAAGAGGCCCGCAGTGAATTGGAGGACCGCAAGGTCATCGACCGCGCCAAGGGCATCCTTATGAGGTCGCGCGGCCTGTCGGAGGACGCCGCTTATACCCTTCTGCGCAAGACCGCCATGAACCAGAACCGCAAGATCAGCGAAATCGCGCAGAGCCTGGTGACGGCGGCAGGCCTTCTGGATCCCGGAGAGAGTTGAGCATGGCGGCCGAACACCAGATCAATGCCGGTTTCATACCGCTCTTCGACAGCGCGGTTCTTGTCGCAGCGAGGGAGATCGGCTTTGCCGCGCGCGAAGGCGTCGACCTGACGCTCAGTCGCGAAACGTCCTGGGCCAACATCCGCGATCGTATTGCGATCGGACATTTCGACCTGGCGCATATGCTGGGACCGATGCCGATCGCCTGCAATCTGGGGCTCACCCCACTCGCCTCCGATACGATCGTGCCGTTGTCGCTTGGGCTGGGCGGCAACTGCGTAACGGTTTCGAACACGCTCTGGACGGGCATGGCCGCGCACGGCGCGTTGCCCGATCTCGATCCGGCGCGAGCCGGCAAGGCCCTGGGAGCGCTGATCCGTGAACGGGCAAATGCCGGTCGCGAGCCGATGCGCTTTGCGGTCGTGCATCCGCACTCGGGGCATAATTACGAACTGCGCTACTGGCTCGCGGCCTGCGGCATCGATCCGTCGCGCGAAATAGAAATCGTCATCGTGCCGCCGCCCTTCATGGCCGACGCACTCGCCGCCGGCAGGATCGACGGCTACTGCGTCGGCGAACCCTGGAACAGCGCCTCGGTAGTCGCCGGCACCGGCCATATCGCCACGGTCAAGGCCGCTATCTGGAAGACCAGCCCCGAGAAAGTCGTCGGCGTGCGCAAGGCCTGGGCCGAAAAACACCCGGAGGCCCTTTCGGCCCTGCTGCGTGCGCTGCATCATGCTGCGCGCTGGTGCCAGGATCCGGCAAACCGCGGTGAACTGGCCGCCCTGATGGCGCAGCCTTCCTTCCTCAGCGTTTCGCCGGCGCTGCTGATGCCAATCCTGACCGGACATCTTGCGCTGGGCGGGGTCGCGGAATTGAGCGTCGAGGACTTCTTTCTTCCTTTCGGCAAGGCGGCGAATTTTCCGTGGAAGAGCCATGCGCTGTGGTTCTACACGCAGATGGTCCGTTGGGGGCAGGTCAAGCACAGCGATGCCCACATGGCGCTCGCGCGCGACACCTACCGGCCCGACCTCTATCGCGCAGCGCTGAAGCCGCTCGGCGTCGCCCTGCCGGGAGCCAATGCCAAGGTCGAGGGGGCCCTGACCGCTGCCACGCCGGTCGGCTCGGCGGGCGCCAGCCTCGTCCTTGGTCCGGATGGTTTCTTCGACGGCCGCATCTTCGATCCGGACAGGATCGACGACTATCTCGCCATCCGCGACTGGGCAATGCCGACGGGTTGAGCATTCCTTGCGCACTATCGTGCACTGCACAATTTTTGTGCCGCTGCACAATGAACGTGACTGTCGCATGAGCATCGACAATCCGGCGCTCCAGCCTTTACGCCCGCTCTCTCGATTGTTTTCATTGCTGAATCTACCGTTTCTTCAAACTGGCACGGTTCCTGCATAGTAATCTGTGGGCCTTCAGGGCCATTGAATACGGCGTCCAATGGCGGGCGCCACAGGCAAAGCTGCCGCTCAGGTCAACACGCGATCCGGATCAACGGATGCGGCGGCCTGGCCGGCGGCTTTTTTGTTTTGGTCGAACACGCAATCGACGGCGCAGATCCCAAGCCGCGCCCAACGGAGATGACGATGACGAAACGCATCAAAACCCAATCCGCCCTCACGGGCGTAACCCGCCGCGATTTCCTGATGATGAGCGCGGCCACCGCGGCAACGCTGGCGGCCGCACGCGCGCTGTTGCCGTCCGGCGCCTATGCGGCAACGGCGGCGCCGGAAGTCACTGGCGCCAAGCTCGGCTTCATCGCGCTGACCGATGCAGCGCCGCTGATGATCGCCAAGGAGAAGGGCCTGTTCGAAAAATTCGGCATGCCCGATGTCGAGGTGCTCAAGCAGGCCTCCTGGGGCGCGACACGCGACAATCTGATGCTCGGCGGCGAAGCCAACGGCATCGACGGCGCCCATATCCTGACGCCGATGCCTTACCTGATGCACACCGGCAAGGTGACGCAGAACAATCAGCCGATGCCGATGGCGATCGTGGCGCGGCTCAACTACGACTGCCAGGCGATTTCCGTCGCGCAGGAATATGCCGGCACCGGCGTCGGCCTCGATGCCTCCAAGCTGAAGGACGCCTTTGCGGCCAAGAAAGCCGAAGGCAAGGAGGTGAAAGCCGCCATGACCTTCCCGGGCGGCACCCATGATCTCTGGTTGCGCTACTGGCTGGCTGCCGGCGGCATCGATCCCGACAAGGATGTCTCGACCATCGTTGTGCCGCCGCCGCAGATGGTCGCCAACATGAAGGTCGGCAATATGGACGTGTTCTGCGTCGGCGAGCCATGGAACGAGCAGCTCGTCCATCAGGGCGTCGGCTTCACCGCCGCCACGACGGGCGAGTTGTGGAAAGGCCATCCGGAAAAGGCGCTCGGCCTGCGCGCCGCCTTCATCGACAAGAACCCGAACGCCACCAAGGCGATCCTGATGGCCGTCATGGAAGCCCAGCAATGGTGCGAAGCCATGGAGAACAAGGACGAGATGGCGGCCATCATCGGCAAGCGGCAATGGATGAACGTGCCGACCGCCGACATCATCGGTCGCCTTAAGGGCGACATCAATTACGGCAATGACCGCGTCGCCACCGGCACCGACCTCTACATGAAGTTCTGGAAGGGCGGTGTGTCCTATCCGTTCAAGAGCCACGACAGCTGGTTCCTCGCCGAAAACATCCGCTGGGGCAAATTCGCGGCGACCACCGACATCAAGGCGCTGGTCGGTCAGGTCAACCGGGAAGATCTGTGGCGCGAGGCGGCGAAGGATCTCGGCGTCGCTGCGGCCGACATCCCGGCGTCTTCATCGCGCGGTGTCGAGACCTTCTTCGACGGCAAGATATTCGATCCGGCCGATCCGTCCGCCTATCTCGACAGCCTGAAGATCAAGGCATCGGCCTGACGTTGACGGCAAGCGGCGCTGCTTGCGCCGCGGGTCACTCCAAGTGCTCAAGGAGCTTTTTGCGAAATGTCTATCCAAGCCATCGAGGACACCAAGGTGAAGGCGTTCCCCACGCCTGCCAAGCCCGCAGAGGTCATAGCTTTCACTGCCAAGGTGAGGCGCCGCTTCGATCCCGGCGCGATCGCCGGCAAACTGGCGAGCACGCTGGTACCGCCGGCAATCGTCATCGTCGTCATGCTCGTCATCTGGCAGATCGCCTGCTCGTCGCCCAACGCCAGCTTGCCGCCACCTAGCCAGGTATGGAACGAGGCCTACGATCTGATCGCCCATCCGTTCTTCGACTATGGTCCGCAGGATATCGGACTGGCCTGGCGGGTGCTGATCTCGCTGCAGCGCGTCGCCATCGGCTTCGGCCTGGCTGCAATCGTCGGCGTCGCGCTCGGCGCTCTGGTCGGCCAGTCGATCTGGGCGATGCGCGGCCTCGACCCTGTGTTCCAGATCCTGCGCACCGTGCCGCCGCTCGCCTGGCTGCCGCTGTCGCTGGCCGCTTTCCGCGATTCCAGCCCGTCGGCGATCTTCGTCATCTTCATCACCTCGATCTGGCCGGTGATCATCAACACCGCCGTCGGCGTCCGCAACATTCCAGAGGACTATCGCAACGTCTCCCGCATCCTCAGGCTCAACCAGCTCGAATTCTTCGTGAAGATCATGGTGCCGGCCGCGGCACCTTACATCTTCACCGGCCTGCGCATCGGCATCGGCCTGTCCTGGCTCGCCATCGTCGCCGCCGAAATGCTGACAGGTGGCGTCGGCATCGGCTTCTTCATCTGGGATGCCTGGAACTCGTCGCGGCTGCCCGACATCATCGTTGCGCTCGCCTATATCGGCGTCACCGGCTTTTGCCTCGATCGCCTGGTCGCGGCGGTCGGCGCCTTCGTCACCCGCGGCACAACGGCAAAGTGAGGAGAGGCGTTATGACGGCCTACCTGAAGCTCGACCATATCGACAAGTCCTTCGCCCGCGGCGGCCAGGTCAGCGAGGTGCTGAAGGACATCCGGCTGACGATCGACAAGGGCGAATTCGTCTCGATCATCGGCCATTCCGGCTGCGGCAAGTCGACCTTGCTCAACCTGATCGCCGGGCTGACGAAAGTGACCGCCGGCGCGGTCCTGCTCGAAGACAAGGAGGTCGACAGCCCTGGTCCTGAACGCGCCGTGGTGTTCCAGAACCACAGCCTGCTGCCATGGCTCACCGTCTACGAAAACATCAACCTCGCGGTGTCTAAGGTCTTCGGCCGCACCAGGAGCCGGGCCGAACGGCACGACTGGATCATGCGCAATCTCGACCTCGTGCAGATGGCACATGCCAGGGACAAGCGGCCCGCTGAGATATCAGGCGGCATGAAGCAGCGCGTCGGCATCGCCCGCGCGCTGGCCATGGAACCGAAGATCCTGCTGCTCGACGAACCGTTCGGTGCGCTCGACGCGCTGACCCGCGCGCATCTGCAGGACGCTGTGATGGATATCCATTCGAGGCTTGGCTCGACGACGATCATGATCACCCACGACGTCGACGAGGCGGTGCTGTTGTCCGATCGCATCGTCATGATGACCAACGGTCCGGCGGCGACCATCGGCGAGGTGCTTCCCGTGCCGCTGGCCCGACCACGCCGGCGCATCGAGCTGTCCTCCGACCGGACCTTCCTGCGCTGCCGCGAGGCGGTGCTGAAGTTCCTCTACGAACGCCACCGCTTCGTCGAAGCCGCGGAGTAGCTCAGTGACCGAAAAACTCGTCATCATCGGCAACGGCATGGCGCCCGGGCGGATGCTGGAGCACCTATTCGAACAGGCGCCCGGTCGCTACCGGGTCACCATCTTCAACGCCGAGCCGCGGGTCAATTACGACCGCATCATGCTGTCGCCGGTTCTGTCCGGCGAGAAGGCCTTTGAGGAAATCATCATCCATGGCGACGGCTGGTACATCGCCAACGGCATCACCCTCTACAAGGGCCACAAGATCGTCGCTATCGACCGGACGGCAAAGACCGTTACTTCCGACCACGGTGTCACTGAGCCCTATGACAAGCTCGTCATCGCCACCGGCTCGGTGCCGTTCATCATTCCGGTGCCCGGCCACGATCTGCCGGGCGTGCTCACCTATCGCGATCTTGACGACGTTCAGGCTATGCTGCTTGCCGCCCAGTCGCGGGCCAAGGCCGTGGTCATCGGCGGCGGTCTGCTCGGGCTGGAAGCGGCAGCGGGCTTGAACTCGCAAGGCATGGACGTCACCGTGCTGCATGTCATGCCGACGCTGATGGAGCGTCAGCTCGATCCGGCCGCCGGCTATCTCTTGCAGCGCGCCGTCGAGCAGCGCGGCATCAAGGTCATCACCAAGGCCAACACCCAGGCGATCACAGGCAAGGGCAAGGTCGAGCAGGTGGAACTCGCCGACGGAACCATCATCCCGGCGACGCTCGTCGTCATGGCGGTGGGCATCAGGCCGAATGCGGCGCTGGCGAAGGAAGCCGGCATTGCCGTCAACCGCGGCATCGTCGTCGACGCCGGCATGCGCAGCAACGATCCTGACATCTATGCGCTCGGCGAATGCGCGGAGGTCAACGGACAGGTCTACGGGCTGGTCGCGCCGCTCTACGAGATGGCGCGCGTCGCAGCCAGCCAGCTTGCCGGCAACGAGGCGGCGGCTTTCGTCCATATGGATACGCCGACCAAGCTCAAGGTCACCGGTATCGAACTGTTCTCGCTCGGCGACTTCGCCGAGGGCGAGGACCGCCAGGAGATCGTGCTGCGCGATGCCGCCGCCGGCGTCTACAAGCGGTTGGTGCTTAGGGATGACCGCATCATCGGCACCGTGCTCTACGGCGAGACGGCGGACGGCGCCTGGTTCAACGACCTCAAAAAGAAGCAGACCGACATATCGCAAATGCGCGACACGCTTATCTTCGGCCAGTCATACCAGGGAGGCGCCTCCCTGGACCCTATGGCGGCCGTTGCAGCCTTGCCGGATGATGCGGAAATCTGCGGCTGCAACGGCGTTTGCAAGGGAAAGATATCAGGCGCAATCACAGCCAAGGGCCTGACCTCGCTCGACGACGTGCGTGCCCACACCAAGGCGTCCGCTTCCTGCGGCTCCTGCACCGGCCTGGTCGAAAAGCTGATGGTGCTGACCATCGGCGACAAATACAATCCGGCGGCAGTGCAACCGATGTGCGGCTGCACCACGCTCGGCCATGACGAGGTTCGCCGGCTGATCAAGGCCAAGGGCCTGAAAACCATTCCCGCCGTCATGCAGGAACTGGAATGGACGACCTCCTGCGGCTGCGCCAAATGCCGGCCGGCGCTCAACTATTATCTCGTCTGCGACTGGCCGGACGAGTATGCCGACGACTACCAGTCGCGTTTCATCAACGAGCGCGTCCACGCCAACATTCAGAAGGACGGTACCTATTCGGTGGTGCCGCGCATGTGGGGCGGCGTCACCAATGCCGCCGAACTGCGCGCCATCGCCGATGTCGTCGACAAATTCGAGATCCCGATGGTCAAGGTCACCGGCGGCCAGCGCATCGACATGCTCGGTATCCGCAAGGAAGACCTGCCGGCGGTGTGGGCCGAACTCGGTCAGGCCGGCTTCGTCTCCGGCCATGCCTATGCCAAAGGCCTACGCACCGTGAAGACCTGCGTCGGTTCAGACTGGTGCCGCTTCGGCACGCAGGATTCGACGGGGTTCGGGGTCCGCATCGAGAAATTTATGTGGGGCTCGTGGACGCCCGCCAAGGTCAAGATGGCGGTGTCGGGCTGCCCTAGGAACTGTGCTGAAGCAACCTGCAAGGATGTCGGCGTGATCTGCGTCGATTCAGGCTACGAGATCCATTTCGCCGGGGCCGCCGGCCTCGACATCAAGGGCACCGAGGTGCTCGGCCTGGTCAAAACCGAGGACGAGGCGCTGGAACATATCGTGGCGCTGACGCAGATGTATCGCGAACAGGGCCGTTATCTCGAGCGCATCTACAAATGGGCCAAGCGCATCGGAATCGCCGAGATCAAGCGCCAGATCATGGACGATGGCGAGAAACGCAGGACCTATTTCGACCGCTTCGTCTTTTCGCAGAAATTCGCGCAGGTCGACCCTTGGTCGGAACGCGTTTCCGGCAAAGACAAGCACGAGTTCCGGCCGATGGCTTCGGTCGGTTTCGCGCAGGCGGCGGAGTGACCGTGATGAACTGGGTATCTATCGGCTCGATCTCAGACATTCCACGCCGTGGCGCGCGCTGCGTCGCCACGCCGCAAGGCAAGGTCGCCGTCTTCCGCACGGCGGAGGACCAGGTCTTCGCCATCGAAGATCATTGCCCGCACAAGGGCGGGCCGCTCAGCCAGGGGATCGTCCATGGTGCAGCGGTGACCTGTCCCTTGCATAATTGGGTGATTTCGCTAGAGACCGGCAAAGCGCTCGGCGCCGACGAAGGCGCGGTGCGCACCATTCCGGTGCGGATCGAGGGCGAGCGTCTGTTTATTGCGCTGGAAGCGCTGGCCAGCCGCGCGGCCTGAATATGAAGATCGGCGAAGCACGCGAGGTGAGGACCACCTGCCCCTATTGCGGGGTGGGCTGCGGCGTGCTGGCGAAGGTCGCCGCCGGCGGGGGGGGTAACCGGCGCCGGGCGGCCCCCCCAACCGCGCGGTTTGGGCGGGGGGGTTTGAAAGGGGGGGGGCGGGGCCCG